>JAXHNP010000003.1:300000-600000 GCA_034520365.1 Desulfobacterales bacterium | reverse complement strand
GAAAAAAAGGTAAAAACCCTGGATGTGTCCGGTCACAAGGCCGTGCTGGAGCTAAACAAGAAGGGGGGCAAAAGCAACCTGATAGTATTCGCGGGTGAACAGACAATAGTGATTTTTTCAACATCCTCGTTTGACAACGAGGAAGATATTATCTCACTGGCAGATGAGGTACCTCTTGACAAGATAGCAGATGCAGCCAAATAAAACCGTCATAAAATCTTACAATGTATGACCCCGTTGACGTCATTTGCCGGCAACGGGGTTTTTACTTGCATGAGGCGGGATCTTTAATCGGTTTCCGGGTCGAAGCAAGAGAACTGATTGAAATAATACCAATAAGTTAGGATAAAATATAATGAATTCCAAAAATATCAACAACCCATGCAAAGCATGAAGTTTTTATTGTCGCAAAAATTTATTTGAATATACTGTCGTCCAGAATTCTTAGGACAAAACCAAGCAAAAAAGGAGGGACACATTGGATCAAGCAGTTAAAATCATGCCTTGTCTGGACATGCAGAACGGCCGCGTTGTTAAGGGGGTTCATTTTGTTGACATACGAGACGCCGGTGATCCGGTGGAATGCGCGCGCGCCTATTGCGAGGCGGGGGCGGATGAGCTGGCGCTTCTGGATATCACGGCGACGGTTGAAAAAAGGGCCACCATGCTGGATGTCGTTAAACGCGTGGCCGAGGTCACCACCGTGCCATTTACCGTGGGCGGGGGCATTTCAGATGTGAAATCCGCCGAAATGGTGCTGAACGCGGGCGCAAACAAGGTGTCGACCAGCAGCGCGGCCTTCCGGAAGCCCGAGGTAATCAAAGAAATGGTTAAAGAGCTGGGCGCCGGGAACGTGACCGTGGCTATTGACGTGGATCAAAATCCGGCGATGCCGTCCGGTTATGAAGTCTATATTGACGGCGGCCGGACCGCCACCGGCGCAGATGCCATCGAATGGGCAAAGCGGGTTGACGGTTACGGCGTGCCGGTGATTCTGCCCACAAGCAAAGCCGGGGACGGCGCTAAGACCGGTTATGATCTGCCGGTGATAAGTGCGATGAAAGATGCGGTGTCGGCCGAAGTGGTGGCCTCCGGCGGCGCCGGGGAGCTGGCGCATTTCTATCAGGCGGTGGAAGCCGGGGCGACTATTTTGCTTGCCGCATCTGTTTTTCATTTCGGGATGATTGAAATCAGCGACTTGAAGACCTATTTGCGCGAACGGGGGGCGGCTGTGCGCTGAAATCGCCATGAACAAACCGGAATTTGAAATGATCATAAAAAAAAGAAACGACTGCGAAAAATTAAACAGGATCACGGAATGAATGAGAAAAAGTTTGATGTCAAAAAACTGCAGAAGCTTAATAATCCGGACAGGTTACGGGACATCCCGCCGGAGTATATCTGGGGCAGAATAGGTATCTTAAATCCCGACGTACTGGTCGATATCGGGGCGGGAACCGGTTTTTTCAGCGTTCCCTTTTTGAAGTTATCAAAAGGGGAGACGCTTTATGCCTGTGATATATCCGATACCATGATTGAATGGATGGAAGAACATATTTGTCCCCAAAACCCCGGCATTAAGCCGCTCAAGATTGAGGAGAACCGTGTGCCGCTGGATGATGAAACGGCGGTCCTGGTGTTCATGATCAATCTGCATCATGAACTGGACAATCCACAGGCCATCCTATTGGAATCATATAGAATTTTAAAAAATGGCGGTAAAATTTTTATTGTGGACTGGAAAAAGGAGGAAATGGATGAAGGCCCGCCCGAGCACATCCGCTGGCAGCCCGAACAGGTAAAAGAGCAGATGGCGGCCGCGAATTTCCAGAATGTTCAATTATTCAACGATCTGGCGAAGCATTTTCTGCTGGTTGGTGAAAAATCCGTATAGCGCGCATTTCGGCTAAAAACAAACCAACAAAGCAGGGTTGAAAAAAAATGAAATGCGCGCCGCAGGGGCGCGCATCATCAATTATTCGGATTTGTTTGACTTTGGCAATTATTGGCTCGCTGCCAGCGATTGCTTCGTACTGTGCTTTTCCGCCAGTTTTTCAAACATGCGGCCCAGCCCCGAGCCCAGGGCATTGATGGAGGCAAGGTTTAAGTTCTCATCTGCCACTTCGTCAAAATAGATTTTGAGGCTTGACTCAAAATCCTCCTCTGCCGGCCAGTAGCAGATCATGATGGCCACCTTGGGCAGCACATAAAAGACCCGGGCGACATCCGCATCCAGATGCTCCACCGGCCGGCCGTTAAATATATCCAGCAGATCCACGAAAAGATCATAATCAGTATCCGCGATCAGCTTTAGGGGCTTTTCGCAACGCTGGTGAAACAGGCCGGCCCATGCGCTGCCGCCTTCCAGTTCCCGGAAGGGCAGCCAGTTACCGGTTAGATCCTTTCCCACGCCCTGGGTGATATAGGTCAGCACCGGCACAGACACCCAGGGGTTGGTGTGAATGTCCGCGGAAAGGGTGCCGTCAGGGTATACGCTGAAATCTTTGCCCAGCACTTTAACGGTGAGGCGTCCGTTTTTAAATACGCCCCCCAGTTTTTCTGCCACCGAGGAAAGATCCATCTCGCGGACTTTCTCCTTCAGGCTTTCCACATAGGCCTCGACCTCTTCCTCCGAGGTGCGCGGTTTTTCCGTATCCCCGGCGCTTTCATCGCTTTCACCGTATTGTTCGATGATGGCGGCATCCAGTTTCGGGCAGTCGCTTAATTTCTTTTTCCCCTTAAACACCTGGGCGGCAAATGCCATACAGGTCGGTTCATTGCATTGCCGGCAGTTGGATTGATCCAGCAGTTTCAGTATCTCCATCGGGGTTTTGGTCTTTGTCATATTTATTTACTCCTTTCTTCAAACAGTTAATTATAACCATTTCTACAGATAATGCACCCTTTTAAACGCGGATCAGCCTTCTTTCGCGCCAGTCCGGCATTTTGGCGGAAGTGCCCGGACAGCATTCCATTATTGAGAAAAATGCCTCGGCAGGAGATTGTGATGATTTCTGATTGAAAACGGTCGGTTTTCCAGTTAGACTAATTCTATAATCAAGAATTAAGCAGCCGGAAACCATTTTGGAGATTGATCATACCCGCCCATTTCCTTTATATCTGCGTGAACGGCCAGTATTGGGGCCGGTCCTCATGGGGAGGTCCGGTTTTCATTGGAACATCATATAATTTGGAGGAGATTATGAAAAAGATTGCTTTTATTGTTCTCATCTGTTTTATGACGGTGGGCTTTGCATCGGTATGCATGGCCCAGGGCGGCCACACGGTCCGCGAGGACTGCGGATGCGGCTTAGGCGGCATGGCTATCGGGGACAAAACCGGCCTGGTCTGGAAGCTGGTGGGCACGTTTTTAAACGGCATCTCCGGCAATCAAACGTTTGCCATGAGTTCCGGAACGCTTGATTGCGGTCAGGTGCAGTCCCTGGCCATGAACGAGCAGTTAAACATCTACGTGGCCGACAACATGGATTCCCTGGCCGTTGACATCGCCCAGGGCGAGGGGGAATCCCTGGATGCGCTGGCGGAGATCGCCCAAGTGCCCGAAACCAAACGGCCCATGTTAAACAGCAAGCTGCAGCAGAATTTCGACCGGATCTATATCGATTCAGAGGTGACCAACGAGACCGTCGTTACTGAAATTGCCCAGATCATTCAAACCATCTGATCAGCAGCGAATTCCAACAAGACTAAAAAAACGATACGGCCTCCGAGCAGAGGGGGCCGTATCGTTTTTTATCATGGCGCTGTTGGCTGCCGGCATTTTTTTTCCATTCCCCGCCCATTCCGGGCCATGCGGTCAGTGTTCGGTCGAGCGCCTGCTCTCGACGGCCCGGGAAAAAAATCTTCATGCGGACCGGTACTGGCATATCCTCATGCACTATGAGAAAAAGCTGACAGGTGTTGAAAGCCAGGTGGATGATCCGGATTTTTTCCTGGCAGAAGACGGCAAGACCGATCCGGAAGCCGAACTCCGGGCCACCATCCGCTATCTCTTTGACGGCGAAACTGACGCGCAGGAAGAAGCCGCCTGCCGGTTTTACGCCCGGTTCGGGTGGTTGAAAGAAGAGCTGGGCGGGGTGCTGCCGCAATGTTTTGCCGGCCGGGACTGCCCGGATATCGACCGCATCGACCCGCGGTCGGCCAGCCTGATTTTTCCCACCTATTACATGAACAACCCGGCCTCTATGTTTGGCCATACGCTGATTATCATTGATACGGCATATACCAACAAACGGTTGTCCAATGCGGTAAATTATGCGGCTGTTACCGGGGGCGGCGACGGGTTATCAATGGCCCTTTCCGGGCTTACCGGGCTTTACCAGGGGTATTATTCGGTTATGCCCTATTATAAAAAAATCCAGGAATACAGCGATATCAACCAGCGGGATATATGGGAGTACCAACTGAATCTAACCCCGGCAGAGCTTCGCCGGATGGTGCGCCACATCCGGGAAATGGACGAGATCGGCTCGGATTACTATTTTTTTGATGAAAACTGCTCCTACAACCTGCTTTATCTGATCGAGGCCGCACGGCCGTCGGTTCACCTGATTGATCGGTTTGATCTCTACGCCATTCCCATTGATACCGTTAAGGCGGTAAAGGAAGAAGGCCTTATTGTGGATGCGGCATTCAGGCCGGCCAAGGCCACCCGGATTGATTACCTGATCGACCATCTGGATACCGGAGAGGTCGCGGCTGCCGAGGCGATCATCCGGGGCCGAACAGCTCCTGCAGCGTTGCTCGACAAACCGTTTTCCCGGGAGGAAAAGATCCGGATACTGGATCTGGTGGTCGAGGTGATTCAATACCAATATGTCAGTAAAGACCTGGACAAGAAGAGCTATCGTAAGCAGCTCCTTTCCGCATTGCGGGTCCGCAGCGGGCTGGGGCAGGCTGAAACCGACTGGGAGGCGGAAATTCCGGTGCCGCCGCGGCCCGAAAACAGCCACGATTCCAGACGGGCCAGCGCCGGGGTCGGCCTGCGAAGCGGGGATGTGTTTTATGAGCTGCGGTTTCGGCCGGCGCTGACCGATCTAACCGATATGGATTATGTCCATAACCAGGGGGCCCAGATTGAGTTCGGCGACCTGCGGACCCGGTATTATCCGGAATCCGGCCGGCTGACCCTTGAGCAGTTTGATATTGTGGATATTGTGTCGGTTGCGCCAATGGACGCCATTTTTAAGCCCCTTTCCTGGAAATTCAACACCGGCTGGCACCGAAAGCCGCTTGAAAATGACGGCGACGCCTCTTATTACCGGGTAAACGGCGGGGCCGGAGCGGCCGCCCGGACGTCATGGCTGGGGATGTGTTATGCCATGGCCGAAGCCGAGTTAGCGGTGGGCGGCGACCTGGAGGCCGACTACGCTGCGGGGAGCGGGGCGTCGCTTGGCACCATTTTTTCCTTGGGGCCGGCCAGCAAGTTTCATTTATACGGCCGGGGGCTCGGATTTTTTGCCGGCGATACCCATGCCGAGTATACAGCCGGCGCAATCGGCAATTTCCGGCTCAGTCCGAACAATCATTTATCGGTTGAGGCCGCATATAAAGATGCGGGTCAGCAGCATTATGAGGTGCTGACCGCGTGGCATTTGTTTTTTTAGCCGTCAATTTAAGTCAGATTTTCTGCAAAACCCCCATAATCACCCGGACCCGGCCTTCAGCCAGACTGCGGCCCATATTGGCGATTTTTTCTTTCGCATTCGGCCCCATGAGTAAGTGAATCCCCAAAGGCGGTGGGCTGCTCGCTTTTTGCCGGGCCTGCATCTTTTGAAACCACTGGCTGGAAATCTCCGTGACATCCTGCCATTCCAGAACTTTAAAATTCATTTGCGTTAAGTGCGTTTTCATTTGATCGGCCGGGATGACAAAGCTCGTGGACGGCTCACTCGACCAGGGTGCCGGCAGGTAGGGATCACCGTGGGCGCCGGTGAACACTTCATGCAGGGCGATTTTCCCGCCGGGCTTTAGCACCCGGCGGAGCTCTTTAATATACTGGCCCTTATCCGGGATGTTCATCTGGATGTGATCGGTCCAGGCAATGTCAAAACTCTCTTTTTCAAACGGAAGTTTTGCCCCGTTGGCGCAGCCATAGGCGGTTTGATCGGAAAGCCCCACGTGCTTGGCAAGTTCAGCCGCCAGGGCGGCATAGGAGAATGTCAGATCAATACCAATGACCCGGCAGCCGAATCTGGATGCCAGATACCGGGCCGTGCCGCCCGAGCCGGCGCCGATGTCTAAGACCCTGTGGCCGGCATCCAGGTTGAGCTGTTCGGCCAGCTCGATGGTCGATTTGCGGCCCCGGATGTGGAAGCCGTCAATGGCGATCAGATCATCCACGGAAAGATTATCCAAACCGCCTTTTTCTTTTTTGATAGCGGATAATACGCTTTCCGTCAGATTCTCATCCACATGGTAGTGGCGGATAATTCGGTCGTTGGTCATAATGTGTCCGTTATTCTTATCAAGCAGTTTATCCGATATGGATCAGATAGGCAATATAGCCGGCATAGCATAAGATCAGCAGCCCGCCGCCCCACCGTTTAACCGTGCAGTCCTTTCGCATCATCAGCCACGGCAGGAGGCTGATACCCATCATCACCAGGTAATCGATAATCAGTCCGCTTTCAATGAAGCCGCCCGGGATGGGGATCGGCCGGATCATTCCGGCGGCACCGATCACTGACAGGATGTTAAAGACATTGCTGCCCACCAGGTTGCCGATGCTGATGTCCATCTGTTTTTTCATGGCCGCCACCACTGAGGTGGCCAGCTCAGGCAGCGAGGTGCCAAGCGCCACAATGGTTAAGCCGATGAATTTTTCGCTGACTCCGGAATTTTTCATCATGGCCACAGCGGCATCGATCATCGTGTCCGCGCCGATCACCACCCCGGCAATGCCCGCAATGATCATGAGCACCTGTTTGGGGCGGGATTCAATGGTGTCGATCTCTTCGACCTGCGCCTCTATGCTTTCAGCCGGGTCCGCAGTATCGCAGGCCTCTGCGCCCCTGTTAGCCGGGGTATATGAAATTTCGCGGCTTGCCGGGTTTTCTTTAATCGAGATGTAGTAGTTGAAAATGGTGTATAAAATAATCCCGGCAAACAGGGTAACCCCTTCGATCCGGCTGATGCGGGAGTCCAGAGAGAGCAGAAGCAGATAGACGGAGATGGCAAGCATCAGCGGGATATCGCGTTGGACCACCGACCGGTTGGCGGTGATCGGCATGATGGCGGCGGCCGCACCCAGCACCAGGGCGATATTGCAGATATTGCTGCCCACCACGTTTCCCACCGCGATCATGCTCTTGTCCTGAAGCGATGAGATCACACTTACCACCAGCTCCGGGGTCGAGGTGCCGAAGGCCACCACGGTGAGGCCGATTACCACCGCGCTGATGCCCAGGCTCCGGGCCAGGTTGGCCGAGCCCTTGACCAGCCATTCGGCCCCGAAATAGAGCAGCAGAAACCCGGCAGCCAGCAGTATCAGGTGTAAAATCATAGGAAAGCCGCTAAGCTACATCTATCCGTACATGTTGTTAATGGCATCATTATATTTTTCCGCCACGAATTTGCGCTTGATCTTCATGGTGGGGGTGATCTCATTGCGGTCCACTGAGAATTCATCCCGCAGGAGCGTGAATTCCTTGACCTGTTCGTAACTGGCCAGCTCTTTGGAGCCCTCGTTGATCCGCTGTCGGTAGAGCTCAATGATTTCCGGATGCTGAACCAGCTCGGCCCGGCTGCTGTAGGCGATATTCCGGTTTTGGGCATATTCTTCCAGGGCTTCAAATGAGGGCACGATCAGCGCGGAGACGAATTTTTTCTGCTCGCCGATGACCATCACCTGCTCAATGAAGTGATCCGCCCCCAGGGTGGATTCAATGAGCTGCGGGGCGATGTATTTGCCGCCCGAGGTTTTCATCAGGTCCTTGATGCGATCGGTGATCCGAAGCTCTCCGTTTTCATCGAATTCCCCGACATCCCCGGTTCTAAACCAGCCGTCTTCGGTGAATGCCTCGGCGGTCGCCTCCGGCTTGTTATAATAGCCCTGCATGACATTGCCGCCTTTGATCAGGATTTCGCCCTTGTCGCTGATTTTTACATGAACGCCGGGCAGCGGGGTGCCGACCAGGCCGAATTTGAAGTTATGGGAAGGATGGCAGGTGGCGGTGGCCGTGGTCTCGCTCAGACCGTAGCCGTACCAGACAAACATGCCGGCCGCGTAAAAGAACTCCTCGATATTCTGGGCAAGCGGCGCGCCGGCGCACGGCATGAAGCGGATGCGGCCGCCGACCAGATCCCGGATTTTGCTCAATACCAGTTTGTCCGCCATCTTATATTGCATCTCAATCAAGAGGGGAACAGGTTTCTGGTCCTTTATCAGGTTGTTGCGCTGTGCGCCTTTGCCCATGGCCCAGTGAAAGAGTTTTTTCTTCATAGGTGAGGCGGACTCCAGGTTGTGATACACGGCGGCATAGATTTTCTCATAAATCCGCGGCACCGAGCACATGATATGGGGCTTGGCCTCCTTGATAAAATCGATGATGATTTTGGGGTCATCCAGATAAATGACCTCCATGCCCCGGTACAATGCATAATAGGTCCAGGTGCGCTCGAACACGTGGGAAAGCGGCAGAAAGCAGAGGGATACATCCTGGTCGCTTACGCTGTCAAGGCGCTTGTCATGGGCGGCCGCTGTGAAAATCAGGTTGAAATGGGTCAGTATAACGCCTTTTGGCTCGCCGGTGGTGCCGGAGGTATAGATCAGGGTGAGTATATCATGCTGCGAGGCCCGGGACATCCGATTGTCGATTTCATCGCCGAGTTTTGAATTTCTGCCGATTTCCAGAAAATCGGAGAGGTACATGGCGTTCTCCGAACCATCGAGTTGGATGTTGGGATCAAATGCGATGATTTTTTGAAGCGAGTCACAGTTGGGAAAAAGGGTTTTGGCCTTATCATATTGCTCCTGATCACCCACGAAAATCAGCCGGGCCTTGCAGTCGTTGACGATATACTCGGCCTGGCCGGCGGTGTTGGTGGCATAGATGAATACCGGCACGGCCCGGATGGCGAGTGCGGCGATATCGATAATGGTGCATTCCGGTTTGTTCTGGGAGAAGATGCTTATCATCTGCTGGTCTTGGATCCCCATCTCCAGCATGGCTTTGGCCGCCTGGTTGATTTTGTCACCGAACTCGTGCCATGAAATGGATTCCCAAACGCCTTCCCGTTTGGCCCGCAGGGCGATTTTATCCCCGTATTTATCCACCTGTTCCCGAATAAAAAGTGAATAATTGGGCTTTTCCGAGATCTCCAGTCCTTCATAATATGCTGTCATTTCAGGTTTGCCTCCTATTTTTTTTTTGTCAAAGGAATATGGATTTGTGCAAAAATAAATAGAAATCAATGACACAAATTCATCGGGTGGTCAACCGATATGTCAGTTTTATACAGCGCCGGGCGGGCGGATAAGTTTTTGATTTTTATTATTAGATTTTTACAAAATGTAAAGAAAGGCTGCAGGCGGTTTGGATTCAGGATGCCGCAGAGGTCTTGATTCAGGTTTGTTGGCCGGGTGCGGCTTGTGCGCCCCAAGATCTTGTAGGTCCTATCCGTAGTTGATAGTTGTTGCTACATTGCTTTTTACATTCCTCAGTCCACGCTTGAAATTGACGGTCCAGAATATGGCGAGCAAGATGCAAATTTGAGAAAGCTTGGGAATATTGCCTGATTTTTTCTCAGCCGCGATTCAAATCGGTAAAAATATTTGTGGGATTTGTTTCATCATGATAAATTTTGAATATTATACAAAGATGAATGATATCCGGAAAACCGGAGAATCACTTGTTATGCGAGAGATGTAAAGAGCAACTTGGCCCAATTGAATGGAAATGATAGGATACGATTATGAGCAAACTGGAAAAGCTGTACGAGCACATTTTGATGCGAAGATCAGATGCGAATGTCCCATTCGAGACTTTATGCTCCCTGCTCAAGCGGCTTGGGTTTGATGAGCGTATCAGAGGGGATCACCATATCTTCACCAAGGATGGTGTTGATGAGATTCTCAATTTACAGCCCAAAGAGGGTAAAGGTAAACCATATCAAGTCAAACAAGTCAGGGATGTAATCCTGAAGTACCAAATTCGAATTGGAGAATGACGATGGAAAAAAAATACGAAATCATTATTTTTTGGAGCTCTGAGGACAATTCATTTGTGGCCGAGGTGCCGGAACTCCCCGGATGCATGGCGGACGGGAAGAGCTACCAAGAAGCCCTAAGCAATGCGGAACAAATTATCGATGAGTGGATCGAAACTGCTACAAGACTCGGCAGGCCTATTCCTCAGCCGAAAGGCCGTCTTGCGTATGCCTAATCAACGGCACAGTTCGCACAACCAGCCCCTAAGCCGACGCTCGTTCCTCGCGCGGCTTAGGGGCAACGTTCACTCCCAAATTCTATCCCTCCATCCAAGAATACATTAGCGAACCTTCAGCTATTCTTTGCTCTGCGGCGCTATCGCTACGTATAGTCAAACAGAAAAGACAGTAATCCGGGGCTCTGAGCCTCTGAAGGTTACCCCCATATGTTGGGCTTCCCCTTTTAACTGGATAGCTGATAGGGCCTTTTTAAAGTCTTCAATCTTGGTAACAATTTACAAGTCCGGAACGTTTATCGACAGTGCGCTATTTTAAAAATTACTGCAATGCTGTCGATTTGAAACATTCAAGCATCAATGGTTTGTTAGATAAACGTAAAGGAATAGGTATGGCGTCCCCCGATTTCGTTTCGTCCCTTCATAATATGCTGTCATTTCAGGTTTGCCTCCTTTTTTCTGTTTGTCAAAGGAATATGGATTTGTGCAAAAATAAATAGAAATCAATGACACAAATTCATCGGGTGGTCAACCGATATGTCAGTTTTTTATAGCGCCGGGCGGGCGGATAAGTTTTTGATTTTTAATATTAGATTATATATAAATAGATCCTAAATGGAGGTAGATGTCTGAAGGCGGTTGTTTATGGACGCTGTATACGTTATGCAGTTAAAAAAGCGCTATGGGGTTAAAAAGCGCTTTGAGTATATAAAGGAAGGTATATTTATGAAGTGGACAAGCCGGTTCACGCTGAAGTCACGGGTATTTCTCAATATATTTCTTCTGCTGGCGTTAACCCTGGGCGTGGGCCTGACCAGCGTTTGGCATGCCTCGCAGTTCAGCGGTATGCTTGCCAAATTAGTTAATAAAGATATTGTGGCCCTGGAGGCCGCGAGAGGCCTGCAGACCGCCCTTGCCAACCACAAAGGCTTTGCCACCTATTATTTTCTGGATGGGGATCCGAAATGGCTTGAGCAGTTGAGAGCCCAGAGACGGCACTTTCAGGAATGGCTGAAAGAGGCCTATTCCATGGAGCATAAAACTGAACTGGATAAGCTTCTGAGGCAGATTGAAAATAAATACCATGAATATATCCACGCAAAAGATACGGTGATTGCCTTGTATAAAAGCGACCGGCGGGATCTGGGCGAAAAGCAGCACTGGGCGGTGCGTTCCCAGTTTTTTGAATTAAATGATCTGTGCCGGCAGTATGAAAAGTCTATTCAGGAGAATATGTTAAGCGCCCGTAGGGCCGGTTATGAACATTTTCGTCGGCTTACGGCCATTGTGGTCACCCTCGTGTTGGCGGCTTTGGGTTTGGGGATACTGCTATGTGTTATGCTGGTGACCCAGGTACTGGCGCCCATCCGGAGACTGACCCAGGAGGCGGCGACTTTTGATGATTCCGTGCCTGAGGGCGATGAAGTCCGGGCGCTAAGTCGGCGGGTGCGTGGCCTGATGGAGGATATGGACCGCACCCGAAGCGAGTTGCAGCAGAGCAAAGAACTGTTGATGAACTCTGAGAAAATGGCACTTGTCGGCAAACTGGCCACGGAAGTGGCCCACAGCATCCGAAACCCCATGACTTCGATTAATATGCGGCTTTTTTCTCTGGCCCGGAGTCTGGAACTGAATCCCACGCAAAAGGAAGATTTTGATGTGGTTTCAGAGGAAATGCGCCGGCTGGACAATATTGTCCGTAATTTTCTTGAATTCTCCCGCCCCCATAAACTCCACAAGCAGCGGCTAAATATCTGCGATGTAATCAGCATGACGCTGGACCTGTTATCCTATCGCCTGAATCTGCATTCAGTGGCGGTGCATTGGACCCCGGATGAATCGCTGCCAAAGATCGAAGCGGACCCGGAGCTGTTAAAGGAGGTCTTTGTCAATCTCGTGGTCAATGCCTGCGAGGCCATGGTCAACGGAGGCGACATTGAGATAGAAGCCGAGGCTGCAACAGCGGAGCATATCGGACGGTCGGTGATCATTCGGGTTAAGGACAGCGGGCCGGGAATGTCCGAAGATGTCCAGGCCCGGGTGCTTGAGCCGTTTGAAACCACCAAGGCGGACGGCACCGGTCTCGGGCTCTTTATAGTGGTGCGCATTGTCGAGGAGCACGGGGGCCGCCTCGAATTGATATCGGCTGAAGGCAAAGGCACCACCTTTAGGATTACATTGCCGGCGGTTGAGGAGGGATCCGAATGAGTGAGATTTTGATTGTAGATGACGATAATCAGCTGCGGCAGAGCTTTGACCGGCTTCTGACAAATGACGGATACACGGTTCGCACCGCGCCCACCGGCGAAGCCGGCATCGAAGAGGTGCAAAAAGGGAGCCCGGATCTTCTGATCATGGATGTGAAGCTTCCCGGCATAAACGGGCTGAAAGCGTTAGCCGCCATACGCGGCATTGATACCACCCTGCCGGTGATTATTATGACCGCCTACGGCACCATGGAAACCGCCATTGAAGCCACCAAACTGGGCGCCTTCGATTATGTTCTAAAACCTTTTGATATACCGGATATTCTGGATTTAATCGGCGAAGCCCTTGAAGCGGGCCGGCTCATGCGTTGCCGGGTGGAAATGGATGTCACACCGGATACTGCCAAGCGGGACGCCATTATCGGCCGAAGCCCCTGCATGCAGGAAGTTTATAAGTCAATCGGCCGTGTGGCGCCCACCGATGCCACCGTTTTGATCCGGGGCGAATCCGGTACCGGCAAAGAATTGGTGGCCCGGGCCATTTATCAGTACAGCCACCGCTCGGATAAACCCTTTTTGGTCATAAACTGTGTGGCCATCCCGGAGACGCTCCTGGAAAGCGAGCTTTTCGGTTATGAAAAAGGCGCCTTCACTGGGGCAGTGAATCGTCGCCTGGGAAAAATCGAGCAGGCAAACGGCGGGACTGTATTCCTCGATGAAATCGGCGATATGCCCCTTTCCATTCAGGCAAAAATCCTGCGCCTGCTTCAGGAGCAAAGCATAGAGCGATTGGGCGGCACCCGACCCATTTCCGTGGATGTGCGGATTGTTGCCGCAACCAACCGTAACCTGGAGCGCGCCATAGAGGAGGAGCGCTTCCGGCAGGACCTGTATTACCGTTTAAAAGTGGTAACGCTTGAGCTGCCGCCGTTAAAGGAGCGAAAGGGCGATATTCCGCTGCTATGCGATTATTTCCTGTCTCTGTATGCAAAGGAGATGGAGATTGATAACCCGGGCATGAGTGAGCGTGCAAAGGATATGATCAATAAACATACCTGGCCGGGAAATATCCGGGAACTGGGCAATGCCATTAAAAAGGCGCTGATTTTTTCCCGGGGGTATCCGATCCGGGCTGAAGAAATGACCCAGGCGCTTTTAGTAGACAATGAGGCGGCAGCCACCCAGGCGGAAAATATTTCCGTTGAAAGCGTCGGGCGGAACTGGGTCCGGAAAAAGCTAGAAGAGGAAAGCCGGCCGGATATGTATAATTATCTGATGGATCGGTTCGGCAGTATCGTCATCGGCGAGGCCCTGCATCAGACCGGAGGCAATCGCAGTCAGGCAGCCAAATTGCTCGGGATGTCACGGCCGACCCTGCAGTCCAAGATAGAAAAATACAATCTCATGATTGAAACTGAAGTAAGAACCACCCCGCAAAATCCCCAGACTCCCTGAGGCGGCCATCTGGCGTTAAGCGCTCGGGTCCCCGCTCCTTTTTCTGCTTGTCTGCTGTAATGTTTTACACTTTGTAAAAAAAATCAACACGCCTTGTTTTTATACACGTCCCCGGCGGGCATTCAAAGCCCCTTCCGCTAAAACCCTTTTTTAAAAAATAAACATCAATTTCAATAGCTTGAACATTTTCCGGGCTTCCTGGCACGCTGCTTGCTCAAAGAGAGACAGTCGGGAAAAGAAAGGAAGCGGAAATGAAGCATGCGTTTACCCTGCTGGTAGCGGATTCAAATGCCTTTGTGCGGGCATTTCTGCAACGGGAGTTGTCTGCTGACGGCTATCAGGTAGAAACGGCCGAGAAGGCCAGGGAGATTTTTGACCACCTGCGCTCGGGCTCTCCGCCGGATCTGATCGTCATGGACTTGGATATGCCCCTAAAAATAGGCTTTGAGGTGTTGAGGCGACTCTATAATCTGCTGCCCCGGTTACCGGTCGTGATTTATACGAATTACATGGAGTATGAGCGCCATGAGAAGGTTCAATGGGTGGATGCATTTGTGGAAAAAAGCGGCAATCCGACGGCGCTAAAAGAGGCCGTCGCAACGGTGCTTTGTTCGTATGATACCCACTGCATGGATTGATTCTATTTATTTACGTTCTTTTTCAGAAAGGAACACGGATGTCGCCGCATTCGGATAAAAACAAAAATAAGGGTAAGCCGCCGGAAGCGCCGAATGGGTCGGAGGCGGATACGCGAACCTATTTCAGCCGGCTGAAAAAACGGCTGTTTGTCTCTATGATTCTGGCCTTTATTATCCCGCTTGTCATTCTCTCCGGCTACTTTCATTTTCAATTCAATGCCACGCTTAAAAAAAGCGGCAAGCTGCATGTGGTCTCGCTGGCAGAAAGCCTGCGCAATACCATTGATCTGTTTCTCCAGGAACGGGTGGTCAATATATTTAACCTTTTTCATGGCGACCGGTTCACTGTAACGCCGGATCAATCGGATATGCATCATTATCTCCAAAATTTAATGGAGGCCAATGACGCCTTTATCGATGTCGGGTTCTTCAATCCCGCCGGCCGGCAGATCGGATATGCCGGTCCGCACCCTTATCTGCACGGAAAGGACTACAGCCAGGAGAAGTGGTTCCAGACCCTGATAAAGCAGGAGAAGAATTATTATATCAGCGATATATACCTGGGGTTTCGGGATAAACCCCATTTTACCATTGCGGTCAAGCAGCAGGTGAATAACCAGTATTACGTAATGCGCGCCACGCTGGATCCGGACAAGTTCTACATGTTTTTGAGGGACATAGGGCGCGGCAAAAGTATCGTGACATCAATTATTAACCGTGAGGGGGAATACCAGATCGTGGATCCGGACAGGGGTCAGCTGCTTGCGCAAAGCGGCATTGATCCGCCGGCAAAAAAAGGCTCCGGGGTAACTGAGATTGCCAAATCGGGCGCTGATCAGCTTCTGGCCTGTGCCTGGCTGTCAGAGGTGGATTGGGCGTTGATCGTGATGCAGCCGATGCGCGTCGCCTATGCCCGGATGTATCATGCGCGGGTGGTGCTGATTATTACCACTGTGGCGATCATTATTCTTCTTTTCAGTATCACCTGGTTCAGTGTTCGGCGTCTCCTGTCAAGGGCTGAAGCAACCGAGAAAAAGCGCCGGGAGCTGCAGGACCAGTTATATCATGCCGCCAGGCTGGTATCGGTCGGCGAACTGGCAGCCGGCGTGGCCCATGAAATCAACAATCCCCTGGCCATTATCGGATCCCAGTGCGGGGTGATCCGGGACCTTTTCGATCCGGAATACGGGGGTGGCAAGGACATCACGGCGGAACTTGCCGATCAGATCCGCGAAGAACTGGCTGTTATCGATGATGCGGTCGGCCGGGCCGGCGATATCACCCATAAGCTTTTAAGATCCGCCCGAAAAACCGAGCCGCGCTGGGAAACGACAAATATTAATCAGACCTTGGAGGATGTGGTCAACGGATTGATCGAGCGGGAATTCCATGTCGAAAATATAGAACTGGTGCGGGATTACGCAGAGGATCTGCCGGAAATACAGGTGGATGTGAATCAGCTTCGTCAGGTATTTCAGAATCTGATTAACAATGCGGCGGACGCGATAGAGGGGTCGGGCAAGATCACCCTCACCACCCGCGTTAAGGATAACAAAGTGCAGGTCGTGATCTCAGATACCGGCAGAGGGATGAGCCAGGAGGAGCTGGGAAAGATTTTTCTCCCGTTTTTTACCACCAAGCCGGCCGGCAAGGGCACCGGTCTTGGGCTGGGTATCAGTCTGAGCATTATTGAGGCCATGGGCGGCACCATTGATGTGCAGAGCATGCCCGGCGCCGGCAGCGCATTTACCATTAGCCTGCCCATCAACCGGGGAGAAGAATCGGAAAATAATGCATAAAATAGTTTAATTTTCTGAAAATATTAAAAGTTTGGTCAAACGGGGCGAGGGGGCCTGGAAAGGAGCAAACAATGGCCAGAGAGAAAAAACAGAAGGTAACCGGCTATGACAAGTATGTGGATTGGAAGATATTTATCATACCAGTGGTGCTTTTCTTCCTGATATTAATGCTGCCAACGCCCTATGGGATGAAGGATGTGGGTACGGAATACCGCATCGGCCCCAAAGCAGTGGTCAACTATATTACCCAGTCATTGTTTCAGCAAAAAAGCAGTGAAGTGAATCAGTGGCAGCTCTTGACTGCACAGATGATGGAGCAGAACATGCAGATGGGGGCGCTTTCCAAAAACCGCTTTATGGAACGGGACATGGGGTGGTGCAAAAAATACAACATCCCGGTGGATGCCCAAAATTTTGAGGAGGCGAAAATCTTTGTTGAAAATCAGCTCTCCAAGGACAAGTTTACCTCCCTCATGCAGTCAGCCCTGGATCTGCGCAAAGAGAAGCTCAAATACGAGAACCTGACGCCTGAAGAGAAGAAAAAAGCGGATGAGGCGGCCTGGCATATCAAGGTCTCCATTGCCATGGCCGTTTTTGTGATCATCTGCTTTTTTACCGAATGCATTCCGCTGCCGGGGGTGGCTTTCTGCATCGGCCTGATTCTTGTTTTCACCGGCGTGGTCACAAAGAAGAACCTGGCCATGCTTTACTGGGACGATGCCTGCTGGTTTATCATGGGTAGCCTCATGTTTGCCGCTGCATTTGTCAAAACCGGGGTGGATAAGCGAATGTGCCTGATCATGTTTAGGAAACTGGCCAGGCCCAATGTCAAATGGATCACCCTGATATTTTTTATCATTATCAGCCCGCTGGCCGCCTTTATCTCCGACCATGCCCTGGCCGCCATGTTTCTGCCCATCGGCATTCTGCTCTATGAAAACAGCCTGACCCCGGAGACCCGTGAGGATCCGGAGCTTGCCAAGCTGTTGATGATCGCCATTGCCATGGCCTGCAATATCGGCGGGCCGGGTGCGCCATCCGGCGGCGCCCGAAATGTTATCATGATGACCTATCTAAACGACATGTTCGGCTTTGATATCGGCTACCTTCAGTGGGTCACCTACTGTTTCCCCTTTGTGGTGATCATGATCCCTATCGTCTGGTTTACGGTAAACTGGCGGTTTAAGCCGCAGATTTTTTCCCTGGCCCCGGCCATGAAGCATCTGCGCTCTGAAATTGATCGCATGGGCGGATGGAACCGGTATCAGATTGTGGCCATCATTATCTTTCTGGTTATGATTTTCGGCTGGTTCACAGAGAAAGCCTTTTATCAAATGGGGATTTATCCCATCCGGCTGGGCATCGGTACCATTGCCGTGGCCGGGGCCGTCGCCTATATCATGGCCGGCGTTGTCAATTGGCGGGATTATCAGGAAAAGGTCGATTGGGGGGTGGTCTGGCTGTATGCCGGGGCCATTATCTTCGGCCGGGTCCTGGATGAAACCGGCGCCGCCTATTGGCTGGCGCGCTCAGTCATCGATTTTATCGGGCCTTTGGGGATTAATTCAGGGCTGCCGCTGATGGCCGTATCTAACGGCCTGACCGCCATTCTGACTAACCTTATGGCAGACGGGCCGGCTGCCGCCGCCGTCGGACCGATTGCCTTGAATTTGGCCGGATTGGTGCATCCGGGTACCACATATCTGCCCTTTATGGCCATGTCAACCGCCGTGGCCTCGTCTATGGCATACTGCCTGATTATCGGCACTCCGCCGAACGCCATTGTGTATGCATCCGGCTATCTGGAGCCCAAGGATTACCTGCGGGTGGGCATACCCGTATGGGTTTGCGCCAACATTATGCTGCTTCTCATGACGGCTGTTTACTGGAGCCTTCGGGGATTCGGCAATCTGGCCGGATTTTAGGAGTGGCTTGTCAATGACTCAATAAAAGGAGTTTTCCATGTTTCGCGCATTAGAAGAAGCCAAAAAACCGATTCATTATGACAGGGGCCGGATATATTTCACCCGGCGAATGGAACGAAAGGTGTTTTTTGTCCTGACCCTTTTCATGCTGGGTGCCGGCATTCTATATAAACTGGGGATATTTTGAGGGAGTATGTCATGGCGCAGGCAATTCCGGAATTTTCGGTAACCGCCTATTTTCAGATTGCGACACGGGTAATGGCTGAGCCCGGCAAGTTTTTTACCGAACTGTCCAAAACTGTACACGTTAGAACCCCGCTTATATTTCTGGTGGTGTCCAGCCTGTTTCTCGCATTCGCGGCTCACCTGGTGTATCAGTTCCCGAATCCCATGGTGATGACCTCGATCCTGTTCACCAATGCGCTGGGTATGACGATCATTTCAGCAGGCTTGGGGTATGCGTTGGTGGTGTTAATAGCGGGCCGGCGGTTTTCTTTCGTGCAGGTGTTGTCGGTGTATGCCTATGCCGCGGGCACGGTTTTTCTTGCGGCCTGGATACCCATGGCTCTTTGGCTGACCGAGCTCTGGAAATGGTGGCTGATCGGAACCGGGCTTTCCCGCGCCTGCGGGTTGAGCTCAAGGCAGGCGTGGAGCGTTGTCGCGCTTTCAATAGGTATAATGGTTTTGGTTTTCTGGGCCATGCTTCCGGTAATTACTTGATGAGAACCCAATCAAGGCGCCATATTTACGATAAGGAGATGAAATCATGACGGATAAAATAAAGGTTTTGATGGTTGACGATGAGGAGCAGTTCCGGGCCACCACCAATAAGATTCTAACGCGCCGGGGTTTTGAGACCATCATGGCGGAAAGCGGGGCAACGGCCATCGAAAAATTAAAGGAAGATCCGGATGTGGTGATCCTGGATATTAAAATGGAAGGAATGGATGGTCACGAGACCCTGCGGGAGATCAAAAAGCAGAAACCGGATCTGCCGGTGATCATGCTGACCGGCCACGGCGATCTTCCATCCGCCCGGGATGCTTATGGGGAAGGGGCGTTTGATTATCTTTCCAAGCCCTGCGACATCGATGTACTCACCGGAAAGATAAAGGATGCGTATAACCGTGGAACCCCGCCCCGGGAATACCGGGAGCATACCGTACTGGAAGTCATGGTGCCGATCCATGAATACACTACCCTGTCAGGAGACACTTCGGTAAAGGACGCCATCCAGGCGTTGAAAAAATCGTTTGCCTCCAAAGTGAGCACGTCCCGGATCATGGAAACCGGGCATCGATCTGTGCTGGTGGTGGATGCGCAAAAGCGTGTAAAGGGCGTGGTGGCAATCCTGGACCTTTTGAAAATGATCATGCCGGCCTACTTGTCTGCCCCCAAGCCCAGCCTGGCAGACAGCATCCAGTATTCTCCCATGTTCTGGAATGGAATGTTTTCCACTGAGGTCCGGCGGAGCGCGGATAAAAAAATTTATGATGTGATGTCACCGGCGCCGTATGCCATTGATTCCACCGCCTCTTTGATGGAGGCGACCTACATGATGGTCAGATACCAGGTGCGCCGGCTGGTGGTCAGGCAGGGGGGCGGTGTGGTCGGTGTCATCCGGGAGCAGGACTTGTTCTTTGAAATGGAGAAGGTGCTGAACGGACGCAGCAATGCTTAGTTGCCGCTCTCCTTGCGCCATAATTTACTTGCCGGATTTTTTACAAGCTGTCAAAGAAGTTGACATTTACATTGACTTTGTTTGGCAGGCTCACTCGTTTGATAATAATTAACAATTAAATCGAAATATTAAAATTTATCCCGGGAGTCTTTAATTGGCATGTTTGTTGCCTTTATAGTCATCAAAGGATTTAACTCATGACTGCAGGAGGAAGAAAAATGCCGACTCAAAAAAATGCGCTTGTTTTATTGGACGGATCACAACGCTCATTGATGACAGTTGACTATATTGCCGGCATGCAGATGTTTCAATCCATGAAGGTTGTTCTTTACACGGTTTTTAGCGGCATTCCAGAGTGTTATTGGGACCTGGAGAAAGAGCCTTCAAGTGTTCATGCCTATCATGAGCTTCGGGCCTGGGAAAAACATAAAAAGGAGAAGATTGAAGAATACATGTCAACCGCCCGGAGCCGTTTAGTCAATGGCGGTTTTCCGAACGCCGCAATTGAGGTCAAGATTCACGACCGTGAAAAAGGGATTGCCCGGGATATTTTAAATGAGGCGCAAGCCGGTTATCGCACGGTTGTACTTCGCCGGCGGGGGATGGGGCAGCTGGAAGGCATATCAATGGGCAGCGTTGCCACGAAGCTTTTATCAAAATTGACATTTCTGCCCATTCAGGTGGCGGGACGCAAGGAGCAGACGAACAGGATACTAATAGGCGTAGATGGTTCAACCGCTGCAGCAAAGGCCGTGGATTTTGTCGCAGAAAATCTTGGCAAATACGATTGCTGCGTAATGCTGCTTCATGTGATCCGGGGGGTTGGCAGCATCATGCCGGAAAATTCAGAGTTTGAAATGCCGGTAAAAAATGTTGAGACAGCTGAAGCGAATATGCAGAGCCATTTTAAGGAACTACGAGAAAAGCTGCTCTCCAGCGGCTTTAAGCCGGAGAGCATAAGCGAGAAAATTATTACCGGGGCCTATTCACGCGCCGGAGCAATCGTTATGGAAGCTGAATGCGGAAATTACAGCACTATCGTTGTCGGTCGAAGAGGGCTTTCTAAAGTGCGTGAATTTTTCATGGGCAGGGTCTGCCAGAAAGTCGTGCAAGTGGGCAGGTATCACACGGTTTGGATTGTATAAGAACCATCGGTGATTTATGGCAATACTTAATTTGGAAAGAATGTTTCGTCCCAAATCTGTTGCGGTCATCGGCGCCAGTGAAAAGACGGGCAGCTTGGGAACAGCCCTTATGCGAAACTTAATTGGCGGCGGGTTTAAAGGTGAAATTTATCCAGTAAACCCGTTTCATCCCGAAGTCTTCAATTTGACGTGTTTTTCGACCATTAAGAAAATTCAGAAGGTCATAGACCTGGCAATTATCGCCACACCCATCCGATACGCACCTAAAATAATTTCGGAATGTAGTAAGGCGGGGGTAGGGGGCGCTGTTGTCATTTCAGCCGGCGGTAAAGAGATTGGAAAAGCGGGTGTGATTTTAGAAAAAGAAATTCTGCAGGCTTCAAAAAATAATCTTCGGATTATCGGGCCAAATTGCCTCGGCGTTGTCTCCACTCAGTCGCAGTTGAACGCCACATTTGCCAGCCGGATGCCGGCTACTGGGAAAATGGCATTTATTTCCCAAAGCGGCGCCATCTGCACGTCAATTCTTGATTTTTCAATAAAGGAGAATATGGGGTTTAGCTATTTCGTTAGTCTCGGCTCCATGCTGGATGTTGATTTCGGGGATATGATTGATTTTGTGGGTGCTGACCCGGAAGTCAGCAGCATCGTACTCTATATTGAAAATCTCACCCATATAAGAAATTTTATGAGCGCTGCGCGGGCCGTTTCGCGGATCAAACCGATTATTGCCCTCAAAGCTGGTCGAAGCCATGCCGGTGCCAAAGCGGCTGCCTCCCATACAGGGGCGCTTGCCAGCGCTGATGCGGTATATGATGCTGCATTTAGACGGGCCGGCATCGTTCGAGTCAAGACATTTGAAGAACTTTTTGATTGTGCTGAATTTTTGGCCAAACAACCTCTACCAGAAGGTCCCGGCCTCGCTATTGTTACAAACGCTGGCGGTCCTGGTGTAATGGCGGCTGATGCGCTGGCTGATCATCATGCAGAACCGACGGCACTCGCAAGGGAAACCATCGAGCAACTTGATAAGCTGCTGCCGTATTATTGGAGCCGCTCCAATCCTGTAGATATTTTAGGCGATGCAACGCCTGAACGGTATCAAATGGTCGTGAAAACGCTGATGAAGGCAAAAGGAGTTGACGGGTTATTGATTATGTTCTCGCCGCAAGCGGTTGCCGATCCTTCAGAGGTTGCAAGCGCCCTTTCGGATTTTCTTCAAGATAAAAACTTCCCGGTTTTTACGGTATGGATGGGCGGTGCTGGAGTAGCGGCCGGTCGCGAGATTTTCAACCGGGCGGGGATTAGCACATTTGATACACCGGAAAGGGCGGTAAGGGCATTTATGGATCTTTACCGATACGCCAGAAACAGGGAAATGCTGCAGGAAGTTCCCCCCAAACTTCAGAATCGCCTGACGTTTGAACGGAAGGCGGCTGAGGAAATTATCTCCTGCGCTTTGGCGCAAACCAAAGGGTGTTTGACTGAAATTGATTCCAAAAAGCTTCTAAACTGCTATGGGATTCCAGTTAATGAGACTGAAGTCGCCAAGGATGAAGAAATCGCGGTAATGTTGGCTGAAGAAATGGGATATCCGGTAGCGGTGAAGATCTATTCGCCGGATGTGACACACAAAACGGATTCCGGCGGTGTTGTCTTAAACGTAGGCAGTCCGGCAGGTATCAGACAGGCCTTTTCAAAGGTTACGGAAAGTGTACGGCTGTATCAGCGTGATGCTAAAATTGAAGGCGTCACCATCCAGCCCATGCTGAACCGCCCGGATTATGAGCTGATCCTGGGGGTGAAAAAGGACCGGGATTTCGGACCCGTGTTGCTCTTTGGCACCGGCGGCATATTTACCGAGATTATCCAGGATCGGGCATTGGCTTTACCGCCTTTGAATCGTCTGCTTGCCCGTCGGATGATGGAAGAGACAAAAATTTTCAGGGTTTTGAAAGGTTATCGAAACTATCCGGGCGCAAATATCATGCAGATTGAGGAGATACTGATCCGACTGTCGCAACTGGTGACGGATTTTTCCCAGATTTCTGAAATAGATATTAATCCGCTCATCATAACCGACAGATTCGCGGTTGCGGTAGATGCCCGAATAATTGTCGAGCCAGAGACAGTTGCCGCTCCTCTGCACTTGGTTATCAGCCCGTATCCCGACCAATATGAATCCTACGTGGAAATCATGGATGTGGGGCGTTTGCTGATAAGGCCCATTCGCCCCGAGGATGCCTCCCTACTGACAGAACTTTTTGAGAAACTGTCCAAGCAAAGTATTTACTATAGGTTTTTTAGCCCCATGAAAAAGCTGCCGCAAAACATGCTCGCCCGGTTTACTCAGATTGACTATGATCGGGAAATAGCGCTTGTTGCCATTCTAAATAGCATGGGCAGTGAACAGATGCTTGGTGTCGGGAGGGTGATTATCGAATACGATCAAAAAAATGCTGAATTTGCCGTGCTAGTAGGTGATGAGTGGCATGGCAAGGGCATAGGCGCGGAGTTGATGAAGCGGTGTTTGAAAATTGCTCGCATGCGTAATATTGAGCGGGTATGGGGGCTTGTGCTGTCTGATAATACCAACATGCTCGCTTTGGGTAAAAAACTCGGTTTTTCCCGGAAATTGGTGCATAACAGCAGTGCGTTTGAATTGAGCTATAATTTTGCTGATGGACAGGATGCGACAGAATTGGATCAATTGCACTCGGTTGCCTGATTGCTTGTTTTTAAACGGTTATTGTTTTGATGAAAGGGGGGGCAAGATGAACTGACCAGCAATCAGAACTCGCCCGGCGGGGCAAAAATCATTATTACCGACAATATGGACTGGACCACAGGTGAGATTGTGAGGTCATCCTTGATCGCTGGCAGGTGGAAGATTGCTTTCGAATCAGCAATGGCGACGAACTGGTCGGCATCCGGCCCATCCGGCACTGGACGGACAGCAAAATCCGGTGCCATTTATTTACATGCGTTGAGGCGATGATATACTCCAGCGCTTGATTAACCAATTCTCTATCTTGGGCTTTATTGCCGATAATCAATACTCGCTTCATTGCCGGCCCTTTTTATGCTTGAGGTTGCAGATGGCTTTATCGCATCAGACATCCGGAAGCTGCCATGATCATTAACGCAATAAGCGTTCCTGGGGGCGATGGCCCGGCTGAAGTCCCCGAAAAAGTATATTTTTTTTGATGCTGCCGGGGAGAAAATGAAATTTTTTTGAAATACATCCTGGCCGAAAGGATGCAAAGTGCTCAAGTCATTGGTTTCAATATAGATTTTTTGGGCAAAGTCGAGGCTGTCCTTTAGAGCGTATATCAGTTCCATTGCGGCCATGCCGTCGAAATTCCCGCTGAGTTTTAAATGAAGGTTGCCTCCTTTGTGGCGACTGGTAATTCGAAAATTAGCTGCCATTTAAATCCCTCCTTTTGAAAAATGTTTAGCCATTTGTTAGGGGAATCGTCCGATCGAGATGTCTATTTATATGCTTAGCAATTATGGTGCCATGGATGCAAACTTATCGGGTATCGAGGAAGTTTCTGAATGCTTGGCCTGCTACTTGCTTAAAATTTAGGTAAAGGAAGTGCCAAGGCAGCGATAATTCATATGGATAGGAAAAACGGGAAAGAGGGAAGGTAGCAGATGGGCAGTTACGAAATCACTTGCGAGACATTTACGACGAGCCGCCATAAGGAGACGATCGTGGCGCTGCGCTTCCAGCCGCATTTTCTGCTGCGCACTGCCAATCTGAAAGACCGGGACAAAGCCCTGACTTTTCTTGAAAGGGTTTCGGCGGATCAATCCATTAGGGCGCTGGTCGTGGCCGGTTCTCCCGATGCCAAGGGGAGGCAGGAGTTTGTGGATTTTTTCAGGCAATTCGGTGCATCAGGGATGGATCCGACCTTAGTGCATCGAATGTATAATGTGATCAGCCAACTGGTTCTGAGGCTGGCAGAGATGAACAAGTTTGTTGTTTATATCAACAGCGGCAGAGTACTGGCCTCATTTCTAAATATCGGACTGGCCTGCGACTATCGGATTCTTGCAGAGGATGCCCTTATACAGAATCCTTGTGTTGATGTCGGCCTTATTGCAAAGGGGGGCGGGGCATATTTTATTCCGAAGCTGATCGGGCGGGCTAAAACATATGAGATCATGCTGTCAAAAAGCGATCTCAGTGCCCATGAGGCCAGGGAACTGGGATTGGTCAACGAGGTGGTGCCATTTGCCGATCTCGAACGCGCCGCTTTTGAGCGGGCCGAAGCATTTGCACAAAGGCCGCTGTCTTCGGTGGCCGCGCTGAAAGCACTTCTCAATTTTTCCTATCAGGATCTGCAGGCATATCTGGAGTATGAGAACGAAGTGCTCATGCGCTCATTTAGCTTGGATAATATTTTTGAAATGGCCGAATAGCATGTTCAATAAGCTTGATTTTGGTTTGTTGTAGTTTCCCCCATTCGTTTTTTTTACTTCTTTAAGACATGCGCCAGGTAACCATGGGAGGCTTTTCTTAAGGCGCGCCTTCCGGGTGTCAATTTTTTTTACAAGCTGGAAAAATTATGGGCATCTGAACACTGTTTGAACTGTTATAGGGGCTTATCAAATGCCTTTTCCATGTCATTTGACCATTCATTTTATAGATAAAATCTAAGTTACCCCTGCGGGCCGGTCCATCGGTGTGCCCCCCGCGTTAGTTTTCTTTTTATGAGTCCATCAAATTTTATCCCCCCGAAAATAATTTCTGTTTAGTTTTTACAGTTACTTATTAAATGACCGCCGCAGGTTCTCCTGTGGCTGTTGGCATGCTAATTGAAATGTTTCATGGTGTTCAGGCCGATTCCATTGACTGTGTTAAGAAGTTTTCGGCCGCTCTGCTAAACGTCGCAAACAAAAAAAATGAGCTGGACAGTAAATGGCCAAACAAAAAGGGGATCGCAGGCATTATTATCGGTTGCTCACGCGGAAAATGATTTTCACCGTTATCATTGTATCCTTTACCCCCATGGTGCTTGTCATTGCCATTCTGCTGCAGCAGTTCTCTGCGTCATATCATGCGAAAACCCATGCGCATCTAACCGAATTGGTTCAAAAACATAAGCAGAATATCGACTCCTTTTTAAAAGAGAGGCTGTCAACAATTGAGTTTCTGGCATCCAGCCAAAAGTTTTCAGCGCTCAAAGACAATGATTTTCTATACGATCTCCTTATTGAACTGAGACGGGACTATGAGAATGTGTTCGTCGATCTTGGGCTGGTTGATGAAAACGGCATCCAGCGGGCATATGCCGGCCCTTATGAGCTGGAGGCGGCCGATTACCATAAGGCGGAATGGTTTGAAAAGGCGATTTCCGAGCCGCATTTTATCAGTGATGTCTTTTCAGGCCTCCGCGGATTCCCGCATTTTATCGTTGCCACCCGAATTGAGCATAACGGCGGATTCTGGCTGATGCGGGCAACCGTAAACTTTAACGCATTTAATTCGCTGGTCCAAAATTTTCGGGTCGGGCAGACCGGATTTGCGTTTATTCTCAACCGAAAAGGAGAATTTCAGGCTTCGCCCAAAAAGGACATTGACCCCTGCAGCGGATGCTATTCCTTTTTCTGGGAGGCGGTGGAAAAGACACAGAACAATATTTTGATTACCCGGTGGACCACGGACAGCGGCGAAGAGAGCCTGTATGCCGTGGGCAGCCTCAAAAACGGGGAATGGCTGCTGATCGTCAAACAAAGTGTGGCTGACGCATTTTCCGATCTTAGCCGGATGTCCAATATCGCCCTGCTCATTTTTTTGTTAGGCGGCGGGGGAATTATCGGCATGGCCTTTGTTACTTCAAAGCAGATGGTGCGGAGGATCCGCCGGGCGGATGAAGAGACGGAGATGATGAACAAGCAGATCATTGAAACCGGAAAAATGGCATCTTTGGGGGAACTGGCAGCGGGAATTGCCCATGAAATCAATAATCCGGTGGCGATTATGGTGGAAGAGGCCGGCTGGATTGAGGATCTGCTGGAGGATGAGGAGTTTCAGGAGAGTGAAAATTTAAAAGAGTTCAAACGCGCGCTCAAACAGATAAATACTCAGGGGCAGCGCTGTAAAGAGATTACCCACAAGCTGTTAAGCTTTGCCAGAAAAACCGATACCACATTAAAGGATGTACAGGTCAATCAACTGATCCAGGAAATCGTGGGGCTCTCCGAGCAGATGGCCAGATATAACAAGGTGGCTATAAAAACCGGGCTGCAGCCGGATCTGCCCTATATTACGATTTCGCCCTCAGAAATGCAGCAGGTGCTTTTAAACCTCATTAATAATGCGATGGATGCCATGGGCAAGAGCGGCGGTACCATCAAAATTATTACCAAATTAAGCCGTTTGGAAAAGGATCATATTGTTATCATTGTGGAGGATGACGGACCGGGGATTCCCGAATCCAACCTGGATCGGATATTTGAACCCTTTTTTACCACCAAGCCGGTCGGGCGCGGTACGGGCTTAGGTCTTTCGATTTGCTACGGGATTGTTCAGAAGATGGGCGGAAAAATCGATGTGCACAGTACTGTGGGCGAAGGGACCCGGTTTCGGATTTGGCTGCCGGTCCAGAAATAGCCAGGAAAAATCTAATATCAAGATAATGAAAGGAGAGGGAAAATGACAAAACCTTTTATCATGCTGGTTGATGACGAAGAATCTTTTGTCGAACCAATGCAAAAAAGATTGGACAAGCGCGGATATCGAGTTCTTGCCGCTTACAGCGGCGAGGAGGCATTAAAGCAGCTGGCTAACCATCGCAACCTCGATGTGGTGGTCCTTGATGTTAAAATGCCGGGGATGGACGGCATTGAAACATTGCAGGCGATCAAAAAACAGTATCCCCTGATCGAGGTGATCATGCTGACCGGCCACGCCACCGTGGAATCAGCCATAGAGGGAATGAAGCTGGGGGCCTTCGATTACCTGATGAAGCCCTGCGAGATGGATGTGTTGACAGCCAAGGTGGAAGAGGCGGCCGGAAAGAAGTATGCCCATGAGGAAAAGATTGAAAAGGCGAGAATCGAAAAGGTGATGTCAACGCGGGGCGTATGAACAAATATCAGAAACGCCGCCTTTTTTAAAGATCAGAAACATTCAATTTAGATATGTGTTAGAAAGGTATGGGAATATCGAGGGCCTAATGTCTGGGGATTCAACTGAAACCGGCGTACCGATCAGGCTTCTGATCGTGGATGACGAGGAAGGCTACGTCAATGTGTTGGCCAACCGGCTGAAACGGCGCGGTCTTGATATCTGCAAGACCTACAGCGGCGCTGAGGCGATCCAGGCAGCCGCCAGGAAAACCTTTGATGTCGTCATTCTGGATCTCAAGATGGAGGACATGGACGGTATTGAAGTGCTGAAGATCTTCAATCGCATGGGGCTCCGGATGAAAGTCATCATGCTGACCGGACATGGGTCGCAGGCGGCGGCACGCGAGGGGGTGCAGCTCGGGGCATTCGATTACCTGACAAAACCCTGTGAACTCAATGATCTTCTGGAAAAGATAAAAGCGGCCTATCAATCGCTGGCGGCTTCGGAATAAGGAGTGGAATCAATGTTTTTTAAATCCAATCTGTTTAAGCTGGGCATCGGGATACTGCTCGGGGTGATTGTCTTTCTTATCCCCCGGCCGGAAGGGACGCAATATAAAATCACCGGAGATGCCGGACAAAAGTTGTATGCGCAGGTAAGCGACAGTTTTGAACTCCAACCCGCGAAAAGAGGCGGATATGTGCTCAAAAGCAAGCAGCCGGGCGCGGCAGATGCAAATGGTATTTACCTGAAAGAGCAGATTGCAGCAGCCGGATTAGCGGATGTATCCGTTGATTATGTGGACGGCCTGTCCCCCAAGGCAAAGCGTTTTCTGGCCCTGCTGGTGTTTTTGATCTTTATGTTTGTGGTAGAGCCCATTCCACTGGAAATTACGGCCATCCTGATCGGGGTGGGGCTTGTGGTCATGGGGGTGAGCGGTGTGGAGGGGGCCTGGGCGCCCTATATGCACCCGGTGGTGCTGTTTATCATGTGCTGCCTGATATTTGCCATTGCCCTGGATCGCTCAGGCCTTACCAAACGATTGGGCTATTTTATCATTCGTAAGGCTGGCACCAGCGTGACCCGCTTTACCTTTATCATTTCAATCGGCCTTGGCTGGGCCTCCGGGTTTATGCACGATGCCGCCGCCTGTGCGGTGGGCCTTGTCACTATGCTGCCCATGATGCGAGCCGCCGGCATTGAGCCCCACACAAAAACCGCCAAGTTCATGATGCTCTCGCTTCCGTTTGCCTGCTCAGCCGGCGGGATGGGGACCCTGGTCGGCGGGGGCAGAAACATGGTGGCTGCGGCATTTTTAAAAGAATTTACCGGACTTGAGATTACTTTTTTTGAGTGGATCATGTATGCCATGCCTATGGCCCTGGTAACGGTGCCGGCGGCTGTTTTTATGGTCTACCTGGTCTATCGGCCGGACCCGAACCTCAGGCTTCCGGAGCTGGACGAGGAACTGGGGCCGCTTACCCGAACGGAAATTGTCACCCTGATCATTGTCGGCCTGACCTTTCTGACCTGGTTGACCAAGGGCGTTCACGGGATCCATTACTCGATTACTGGTATGCTGGGGGTTGCCGTGCTCACGGTGACCGGCTGTCTTAAATGGGAGGATATCAATGACAACCTGGAATGGGGAACCGCGCTGTTTATTTTCGGCGGCGGCATATCGCTTGGTCTTGCCATGGGCTATTCAGGGGCGGGCGAGTATTTTGCCAACCTGTTTTTCCCGGTGGTTCAGGGGACCGGATGGCTGGGCCTGTTTATCGGGGTCGGCATATTCGGTGCCATTGTGACCAATGCCATGGCGAATGTGGCGGCAGCGGCGCTGATTCTGCCGATTGTTATTCCCATGGCCCAAATGGAGGGCGTGGATCCGACAGTACTTGCCTTATGCCTCGGTATGGCCTGTTCTTTTGCCATGCTCCTGGTTATCGGATGCCCGCCCAATGCCATTGCCTACAGCTATCGGTATTTCAAATCCGTGGATCTGACCAAGCTCGGCGTGGTGGTAATGCCGGTACTTCTCACGATACTCGTCATTATGGCGATGATTTGGTGGAACATTCTGGGGCTGGTGTAGGTGGGTATGGACAATCAGGGTCCGGGGAGTTCAGAAATGGAGAAAATTCGTGTCCTGCTGGTTGATGATGAAGCGGATTTCAGGCGCCCCATTGCCAAACGCCTGGATCGCCGGGGGTTTGAAATTCATGAGGCCGGCAGCGGCGAAGAGGCCCTGGATTACCTTGAAGCCAACCCCATCGACGTGGTGGTGCTGGATGTGAAGATGCCCGGTTTAAACGGAATTGATACCATGGCCAGGATAAAGGAGCGGTTTCAAGGAATTGAGGTGATTCTTCTGACCGGGCATTCCTCAACAGAGGATGGGGTTGAGGGGATTAAGCAGGGGGCGTTTGACTATCTCACCAAGCCCATAGAGTTGACGCATCTGGCCGGCAAGATCAATCAGGCGACTGAAAAACGCCGCCGCGAGATTGAAAAAAAACGGGAAGCCGAGTTTCGGACAAAGATGGAGCAGCAGATGGTTGCCACGGAACGTCTGGCCTCACTGGGGACCCTTTCCACCGGCATTGCCCATGAAATTGATAATCCCCTGGCGATTATAAAGGAGTCTGCCGGATATATGCGCCTGGTCCTGAACAAAGATGAAATGAGCGGCATTCCCCGTCAAAAGGATCTTTCTAATGCCGTGGATAAAATCGAGGCGGCGGTGGATCGCACCCGGCGGATTACGCATCAGCTGCTGGGATTTGTCCGCAAGCAGGAAAAATCCTTTATGGAGACCGACCTTAAGGCGCTGGCGGATGAAACCCTTGAATTTCTCGGCAAGGAGGCCCGGCAGAATAATATTGAAATAAGTATCGAGGCCGGCGGCGAGAGGGTTATCTGGAGCAATCCCTATGAAATCCGGCAGGTCCTGATCAACCTGGTGACCAATGCCATCCATGCGACCCCGGCCGGCGGCCGCATCACCATAAGGATTGAAGACCAGGGGGAGGGGGTGGCTTTGACAGTGGCAGATACCGGCAGCGGCATCCCCAAAGAGAACCTGGATAAAATTTTCGAGCCTTTTTTTACCACCAAGCCGCCCGGTCAGGGGACGGGCCTGGGCCTGTATGTCAGCCGGGGCATCGTTGGCCGCCTGGGCGGAAAAATGCGGGTTGACAGCCGGGTGGGCCGTGGAACGAAGATCGTGATTGAGCTGCCCCGCTGCCAGCCGCCGGTCGAAGGGGAAATCACAGACAACGAAAATATATGCTATGAAATTTTAAATCGAATAAAGGGAGAGCCCGAATCATGATCAAAATTCCGACCAACGTCCTGATCGTAGACGATGAAAAAGATTTTGTGGAGATGTTCGGCCTGCGGCTGGAGGAAGCCGGAGAGCGCGTCCACAGAGCCTACAGCGGAAAAGAAAGCCTGGACCTCCTGGCAAAAGAATATATCGACGTGGTGGTTCTGGATATCAAGATGCCCGGAATGGACGGCATAGAGACGCTTCAGGAAATCAAGAAACGCTATCCCATCGTGGAGGTGATCATGCTGACCGGGCACGGCACGATTGAAACCGCGGTCGAAGGCATGAAGCTGGGCGCCTATGAATACCTGCTGAAACCGGCGGATGTGGAAGAAATTACCACCAAAATTGAGGGGGCGCGGAAGCGAAAAGAGGAGCAGGAGGAACGGATCCGAAAAGCCGAACAGCGGTCTCTTCTGCGAAAAGGCGGCAATGTTTATTAGTGCCTGCCAAAATATTTTTTGCCCAACTTATATGAGTCAGGATCAAATAGAGGGCGCTTTAAAAACAAACGAATTAATTTTTAATTGAATCTATCAATTAAGAAAGGTTGTAAAAATGGATAAGAAAAAAATTCATCTGTTGTTTGTGGATGATGAACGTCAGTTTCTCGAATCCATGAAAAAACGCCTGGAAACCCGGGATTTTAATGTGGTGGCCGTTGAACGGGGCGAACAGGCGATTGAAGCGGCCCGCAAAACGCCCTTTGATGTGGCGCTGGTGGATCTGAAAATGCCGGGCATGAATGGCGAGGAGACGCTTAAGGCCTTGAAGAAGGAGCATAAATGGATGGAAATCGTCATCCTGACCGGTCATGGCAGTGTGGACTCGGCGGTTGAATGCACCCAGGGCGGGGCGTATTCTTACTTGCAGAAGCCGTGTGATTTTGAGCAGCTGCTGGAGGTTTTGAAGAACGCCTATAAGCAGAAGGTGATGAATAAAAATCAGATTGAAGAGAAACGGATGAACGAGATCCTAAAGATCTCCCAAACGACCTCCAGCCGGGATATCCTGCGGCGGTTAAGGGAGATTGACGCCGGCGAAAAGACTTGAATGATTGACCAAAGGCGGCTGAGGCCGCTTTGTCCCCTCCGGCCTCCAAATTCAAATCATGAAAAATTGGGGTGATAATTAGAGAAAACGGGGGGCAGGGCGCTTTCTTGCCAGAGAAGCGCCCTTTTAAACCTCATTGATTTGGTGCCTTTATTTATTGGTTTCCGGGAAGGGCACCATGCCGCGACTTTTTATGATTTCCTTGCCTTCCGGTGAAAGGGCAAAATCGATAAACGCCTTAGCAGGGCCTTCCGGGCGGCCGATTGTAACAAATGAAAATACCTGGGCGTAGGGATAATTTGGATCTCCTGGCTTATAACCGTTGATTGCGATTGTTTTGAGGCCCTCTTTGCCCCGGCGCGAGGCGCCCTGAGCGATAAAAGTAACGGAATTCCGGAAATGCCGTGCAGCCTCGATCACTTTGGTAGAAGCATGAGTTTTGATGTGGTAAATTAAATCCTGGCCTTTCATCGCTTCGCGTTTAAAATTTTTGTATAAACCTGTTTCTTCATCCGGCACAATCACCATAATCTCAGCATCATCCCCGCCCACCTGTTTCCAGTTGGTAATTTGTCCGCTAAAAATACCTTGTATTTGGTTATCGCTCAGGCTGGAAACACGGACGCCCGGGTGTGTGATCACCGAAAGCGGATCTTTGCAAAATGGTGTTTCAATTAATCCGCTTTGCCGTTGAACCGGCAAGAGCTGCTGAACTGTACTGGCAATATCACTGTAGCCGCTCATCAATCGAGAAATGGCCATAGGGGATGAGCATAATGTCAAATCGATATCGATCCCGGTTTTTTTGGTAAATTCGTCCAGACGCTGCATTTCAAATGCCTCATAAACCTGGTTTGAACAGGAATACCGCAGCACCTCATTGGCCTCGCACTGCATGAAGGCACCATTCAGGCAAATACAGGCACTAACGAAAAACAGGAGTGCCGAGCAGAGCGTTACTGTTTTTCTTTTTTGGTTTTTCAGTATGCTTTTCATCATTTTTCTCCTTTGATTTTTGTAATTAATGTTTTTTTTGGGATTAGTGTTTCATCATTTTTCCAGCATCCCCCCCTTTTTTTTGTTTGTTGGGTCCATAGGCACGATATGTCTGGCATGCGGCCCTTATCGGGCAACTGCTCAAAACTACAGCAATATTTGTGCCATGCAGGTCTTTGTTTAACCAAATGATATAATTATAAAATTATATGAAAAAGGCGGTGTTTGGGCCAGGCTTGCTGCCAGGTTTTTTTACAGAATGTAAAATTGAGTCGATGCCGCACGAGATAAGATTTACCAGCGGCATTTATTTTTTTTCTGCACTACCTATAATCTTTTGGAATTAAAGATTTTTATCCTTGGCGTGTTTTTGCTCATACCTGGCATAACCTATGCAAAGAAATGCAGATGAGGATTCTGCAATCATGGTTATGGGCGCACTTCTTGATAAAGGAGGTTTGAGAATGGCCAAAAACAACAAAGGGAAAAAACGGGTCAAATTTCAATTAAATGCAAAGGATGCCGCGCATGTTTGTCTGGTGGGAGATTTCAACGATTGGGATGCGGATAAGCATCCCATGCGCAGAAACTCAAACGGCTCTTGGGAAAAAACCCTGATGCTTGCCCCCGGCTGTTATGAATATAAGTTTCAGGTTGATGGGAAATGGCGTCTGGATACAGAAAATCCGGACAAGTGCCGAAACAGATTCGGCACGGAAAACTGTATTTTAAATGTTTAGTAAAAAATGAAAAGCGGATGAAGATGGCAAAACCCCCAAAAGTGCTCGTATTATTGGATGGTTCGCAGCGTTCCTTAATGACTGTGGACTATATAAGCCGCATGCTCATGTTCCACGGCAATCAAATTGTACTTTACCATGTTTTCAGCGGTATTCCGGAAAGCTACCGGGATCTGGGAAAGGAGCCGGCAAACGTTCATGGCTCTGAAGAGTTAAAAACATGGGGAAAAGAAAAACGGTATAGCATGGACACCTATATGAAGCACGCCCGCAAACGTCTAATCGATGCCGGATTTGACGAATCAGCCGTTGAGGTAAAAATTCATGACCGCGAGCAGGGAGTGGCCCGGGATATTCTGCAGGAGGCCGAAAAGGATTATGATGCGATCGTGCTGCGCCGGCGGGGAATGACGGAACTCGAGGGGCTTTCAATGGGGAGCGTGGCCTCAAAACTGCTTGCAAAAATCATTTTTTTACCCATCCAGGTAGCGGGCCGGAAGGAGCCAAACAACAGAATTTTGATCGGCGTTGATGGGTCTGAGGCAGCCGCTCAGGCAGTGGATTATGTGGCCGCGCAAATCGGGAGTTACGATTATGCCGTCGGCCTTATCCATGTCATCCGGGGATTCGGCAAAAGCATGCCGGATTACCCGGACCTTGACATGGGACCGGTGAGCCTGGAGATGGCAGAAAAACACATGCATGAGCATTTTAAAGGGCTGCGGGAAAAACTCCTATCCGCCGGGGTGAAATCCGAAAATATCACACAAAAAATCGTCACCGGCGCGTATTCCCGCTCCGGCGCCATCGTTATGGAGGCTGAGTTTGGCGATTACAGCACCATCGCAGTGGGCCGGCGCGGGCACTCCAAAGTCCAGGATTTTGCCATGGGAAGGGTCTGCCAAAAGGTCGTGCAAGTCGGCAGATACCATACGGTTTGGATTATATGAGTTTCATTTATTATTCATGTTTGGTCTGCAACCCGAAAAAATCTGTCTTTAAAAAGGAACCCAGCATGCTGTTTCCCATCTCAGGCGTAGAGGTAAATCCGGCCATACCTTTTGTTGTTGCCTTTATAGTTTCATTTTTTACTTCTATGGGCGGCGTTTCAGGAGCATTTCTCCTTTTACCATTCCAGATGACGTTCCTGGGTTACACAAACCCTTCGGTGAGTGCGACAAATCAACTTTTCAACGTTGTGGCTATTCCCAGCGGCGTTTATCGTTACTTCAGAGAAGGCCGGATGGTCTGGCCACTGACCTGGATTGTAATCATCGGCACGCTGCCCGGAGTTCTGATCGGTGCTATTGTACGCGTATCCTGGCTGCCTGATCCGCAGCACTTTAAACTTTTTGCTGCTTGCGTGCTATTGTATATCGGTGCAAAAATGGGTCGGGAACTGGTGAGTAAGAATTCTGTCCAAAGCAGCACGGCTGCAAGCGAAAGACGATTTCACGAGATGATCCGCCGCCGCCAAGCAAAGGCTGACGGAAAGGAAATGGCCGTTAAACCGGTCAGAGTGGACTATTTTAATCTGAAACGACTGGGGTATACTTTTTATGATGAATCCTTTGATGTCTCCTTTTGGGGTCTTTTCAGTCTCAGCTTTGTGGTGGGCATTGTGGGCGGCATTTACGGCATCGGCGGCGGCTCCATCATCGCCCCGTTCTTCGTAACCTTTTTCGGCCTGCCGGTCTATACCGTGGCCGGAGCCGCGCTTATGGGCACCTTTGTGACCTCTGTGGCTGGAGTCCTTTTCTACCAAAGCATTGCCCCGTTTTATCCAGCCATGTCTGTGGCACCGGACTGGGCGCTGGGCCTTTTGTTCGGATTCGGCGGAATGGCAGGCATGTACCTGGGTGCCCGGTGCCAGAAATATGTTCCAGCCGCAAAGATTAAGTGGATGCTGACAGGCATTATCCTCTTTACCGCTCTCAAATATATGGCCGACTTTTTCGGCTATTAATCCACTCAATATTATCAAACCTAAATTGAGCGTTCCAAATTTTTAAAATTTTGATATTGTCAGGCCATGAGACACGTATTTTTTTCAACTAGAAATAAGATTGCTGCGCTATTATTGTTTTCCCTGGTTTGCCTGTTTTTGTTTGGCATGTGCGGCTATATGCTCGTGGAAGAGCGGACTCCGGTTGAAGCCATGTATTTGACCATCGGCACCCTCACTACTGTGGCGCCTTTCGAGTTAAGCGATGGCGGCCGTATTTTCGCCATTGTGCTTATCGTTTTTGGTTTCGGATTGGTGGCTGCGACAGCTGCGCTTCTCGGCAATATGTTTCTGGATGGCAATACGCTCGAACTCTATCGGAGGCGAAAAGTGCGTAAAAAGCTGAAAAATTTTACGGATCATTATGTGGTTTGCGGCCATGGCCAGGTGGGCCAGATCGTTACGGCTGAACTGTTGGCCAGCGGTATGCCGCTGGTGGTTATTGATAATGATGAAAGGGCCATTCTTAAGTGCAAGGAACTTGGCGTCGCGCATCTCAGGCGGGATGCCATGGAAGAGGAAAGCCTTAAAGAAGCCGGGGTGGAAAGGGCCAAGGGGCTTATTTCAGTCGTGAACCGCGACGCGGATAATGTTTTTATCGTCTTGACGGCCCGGGCACTGAATCCGGATATGTCTATCTTCGCCCGCGCCAGCAGCAAGGGCGTTGAAAAAAAGCTTTTACGGGCCGGGGCCAATTATGTGGTTTCGCCCTATGCCAGCGCGGCGCTGCGCATCACCCAGAATATCCTCCGTCCGACCATAACCGATTTTTTGGATTCAACGATTTCCGGAAAAGAGATCGAACTGGCCATCGAAGAGCTGGAAATCCCTGAAACGGCCACCTTTGTCGGCAAGTCAATGATGGACGCAAACATCCGCAACGAATTTGACCTGATTATTGTGGCAATAAAACGGGCCGATGGCACCCGGATATACAATCCCTCTTCCTTGGAGTTGATTCATGCGGGTGACACACTTGTTTTTGTCGGCCCGCAAATCAATATCGATCAATTCATTGAAAAAATTCATGGGAAGGGCTGGAATTCAAAGAACAAGACGACAGCGGAGCCATGTGAGAATTGACCGCACGGTTTAGAATTCAAGATATATTTTAACCATATGACATAAGATAGCGGGGGACTCGGTTGAAACCTGAATCGAGCGATCCTTGGGCTTTCCGCTATATGAGGATATTCTGTTTTTTGAGTCGGTAGGTATAGATGCAGACGGCAAGGGTGATCAGATAGCCGATGCCCACCTGGCTCAAGCCTTGCCCGGAAACCGTCTGCAGCGACCAGTCCAACAGCACAAACTGCAGCATGCCGTTTGCCAGCCCGGCGATAAACATGCCTGAAAAAATATAGAAAGCCATTTTTCTGAGCAGGAAAATCGATACCGCCCCGGCGATATTCGCCAGCGGCAGAAGGCCCCCCAGGGTCCAGGCCAGGGAGGTTTTTCTGGCCATGCTCAGCTCTTCAGGCGAAAGATTGACATCACCGGTAAGTATCAGCCAGAGCATGGAGAGATTCATGACCCCGGAAAAAAGATAGAATGCAAAGATGAGCCATACCCAGAAAGGGCGTTTTTGACCGGTTTTTGGCAAATGAAGCATCATCGGCAGGAAAGTTTGCCCCGGGGGAGGCGGGACTGTCGGCTCTCACCCGGGGCAAGTATTAGTTTATGGTTGATTCGAATTAGTGTCCGCCGGATACTTCTGAGATTTCCGCCCCGCTCTGCAATACGCCTCTGGCGGTCTCCAGGATGCCTTCGGGAAAACCGACCAGGTTGAAGGTCCCGAGGAATGCCAGGAGCCAGACGGCCACCAGACAGAGGAGCCACAGCACGAATCCATATTTGACAAAGTCGATGGGCTGGATGACCCGCTCTCCGGTATCCGGATAGGTGCCCAGCCCGTAGACGATGGCGTTATTCGGGGTGCCTACGATCAGGAAATGGGCAAAGGATGTGGCAAACGCCACGGCCATGCCGGATGCCCACGGTTCACCCGCCACATCGGACATAATCCCCATGGGAATGACGATCGGTCCCAAAAGGGCGGTGGTACCGGCATCGGACATAAAGTTGGTCATCAGACCGGAAAATGAGGACAACCCCACCCAGAGGCCGAATCCCTGGCTCATGCCCAGATTGCTTAAAGCGGCCATGACGCTCTGGGCCAGCCACAGGGCGGCGCCGCTTTCTTTTAAGAGTGCGCCCATGGTAAGGGCCCCGCAGTACATGAACCAGGCATCCCAGGAAATGCCGTTTAAGATTTTATGCCAGTCCGTGGTTCGAAAAATGACTGGAATCAATAGTGCCAGCAGTGCCGGTCCGCCGAGGCCAAGGGTGCCTGAGGCGAAAACCCATAAGAGTAGAATGACGATCAGCATGGCAAAGGTGACATATTCGGCGTATTTCATTTTCCCCATCTTGCGGTTTTCGTCTTTAATCGCGGTCAGACCCGGGGTCAGATCCTTGTGTTTGAGTTTGCGGGAAAATACCACCAGCATGTAAACAGCCACCAGAAGCCCCATGACCGGCACCAGCGGGAAGCCGTACTTCATCCAGGTAAAGAAGTCCATGGGCACATTGTAGCCCTGCCAGTAGCCCATCATGATGACGTTTCGGCCGCCGGCGGCCGGAGATCCCACGCCGCCCACGTTTAAAGCAAAGCATAGGGTAAAGAGTAAAAATTTGGCCAGGTTGGGATCATGCTGGATTTCGCCGGAAGGGCTATTGGACTGGACCACGCCGAAATAGACCGCCATCATGACCGGGGTCATAAAGGCGCACATGGCGTGGGCGGAGATAAAGGAGCCGATCACCGCCATGCTGATGCAGAGAACGAAGATGGGCGTATAAAATCCCTTGGTCCAGCCGAGAATCCAGGCGGCCAGGCGTCTGTGAAGGCCGACATCCACCACGGCGACGCCCATGGCCAGGACCCCCAGCAAAAAAAGCGGGGCATCGCCTGCAAAGGTTTTGCCGATCATGCCTTTGGGGAGTAAATTAAGGAAGTAGGCGAGCACTGGCATCAATATGCCGGTGAGTCCAATGGGAATGGCTTCAGTGGCAAAAAAAATGACCGCCATAGGAATAATTCCTAAGACAGTCATGGCTTTATCTGCGGCGTTTTCAAGATCTGTGGCCACGCCCCAGTCGATTAATTTTTTATCAATGCCGCGCTCTCCGATAATTTGCGTCAGGCTGTCCGGCGTGGGCAGGACAAAGGCGACGAGAACAAAAACGGCAATGCCAACGATTAACCAGAAGGTTTTATTTGCGAGCAGCCCGCTGCCGCCCGGAGTTTCGATATCATGACTCATTTACCACTCTCCTGTGTTTCAGGTTCAAACTCATTTGTCATCGTTTTTCAGCGCCGAGCGCGGAGAGGTGAAATATTTTTCCGCTTTTGCCGACCGGATGCGTTCCTCCTGGGCGGCCTTTCGCTCATGGGCATTGTTGATTTTTTGGATCAGTTCATCGGTTTCACAGGGCTTCATCAAGTAGTCAAAGGCCCCCAGTTTCATGCCTTCAATGGCAGACTCCACTGTGGCATGGCCGGTTAGCATGATGACCTCGATGAGCGGTTTCATGGATTTAATCTGGCGCAGCGCCTCGGTTCCGTCAATGCCGGGCATGGCCACATCAAGGACCACCACATCGTAATTATATTTTTTGATTTTTTCTACGGCTTCTTCACCGCTCAGGCAGGTGGTGACATCATAGTCTCTTAGTTTCAGGCGTTCGGCCAGCTGTTCCACAAAGCTGGCCTCATCATCAACCAATAGGATACGAATTTTCATGTAGTCCCCCTTTAATCACGCAAATATCTGTGAATCGGGCTTTTCTGGCTCAATCCGGTTAGATGCTGCACGCTTTAATCATATTGCAGACTTCTTTGAAAACGTCGGTCAGCCGAAGAATACCCACGATTTTCCCGTTTCTGGTCACCAGCAGGGATTGATGGTGGCCCAGTACCAGCTGGTTGATGGCGACATCAAGGGTATCCTCCAGATCCACGTATTCGCCCTCCTCCGGAATATACATGCAGTTTTTTACCTGCATTTTAGCCGCTTTTTTGCAGATATCCGCGAGCGGCTTGTCCCAGAGGGAGAATTGTTGGATGAGAGAGCGCAGGAAGCTCTGGCTGAACCCGCTGGTCATCATCCGGCCGCCCTGTGCAGAAGCCTGGTGATATTTGGGCTCCAGACCTTTGAGGAGATCGAGCTGGCTTAATTTACCCGCAATTTCTTTTTTATCGTTGTAAACCAGAACCGCCCGATGGAGATAGGTCTGGTGGGATTTTTCCCAGCTTTTCTGCGCCTGCTCCAGGGCCTGGACCGCATCATAGAGAGTCGCGCTTTCGTGGATGGTCGCGTACTCCTCCAGGGGAACCATCAAGTCTTTAACAAGTATTTCCTTCATTCATAAGCTCCTGGTCTTTAAAATGGCAGCTTCATAAAAATTCGGCATAGTGATCTGTCAGGGCAGATGGCTATGCCGAGGCTCTGTTCCGTGTGTAAAGGTAAGCTTAACGCATCAGTTTCGGGCTACCTGTCTTTTTTTTTATCTTTTTTTTTATCTTTCTTTTTGTCCCGATCAAGGATCTGTTGGGCGGTATCAAACTCCCCGGCCTCAGCAAACGTGCCGGCCATCATGGAGGTTTCGATTTTCTGCCGATAGGCGCGCTGGATTTTCTGCACCAGGGTGTCAACCTCTACCGGCTTTTGCAGATATTCAAACGCACCAAGCCGCCTGGCCTCTTCTTCATCCTTTTCCGAGCCGTGGCCGGTCAGAATGATGACCTGAACATCCGGATAGGTTTTTTTTACCCGCTTTAAGACCTCCATGCCGTCAATGCCCGGCATCCTTAAATCAAGCACCATGACATCCGGGACTTCATTGTCCACAAGCTCCAGGGCCTGCTCCCCGTTATGTGCAATATTGGTGCCCAGTTCCCGCATCTTGATCCGTTCGGACAGGGTTTTGACAAATTCTTCCTCATCATCGACCAGAAGAATTTTAATGTTGTCTTTATCCGCCATTGCGTTCTCCTTTTGAGTTTGGGTCAACAGATTTTCTTTTGCAACTATCCATTAACGCTTTAGCGGTTTCACTTTCCCCCGCTTCAGCGAATGCAGCAGCCATCATAACCTTTTGATATCCGCTGATGGCGGTTTCGGCCTCGCGCTCACTTTTCTGCGCATAGGCTGTTTTGATCCGCTCCATCAAGGTTTTCATATCAAACGGAATCAAAAGGTCATCAAACGCGCCCCGCTTCATCCCGTCTATGGATAATGCCATATTGCCGGAGCCGTTAAGTGTAATTACCTCCGTCAACGGGTTGAGCTTTTTGATCAATGACAATATTTTTAATCCTTCTAATTTTAACCCTGAAAGATCCAATAGTGCAACATCGATTTTTTTCTTTTTGATCAGGCGGTTGATTTCTTTGGGCTGGTTCGCTGAAAAAATGCGGAAATCTCCCTGGGCCAGACGGTTGCTCAAATTGATGCGGTATAAATAGTCGGTTTCAATAAGCAACAGATTGATTCTCATCGCGAGAAGCAAGGCGTGCTATACCGTCGCCAGCCCGTAGCAGACCCGGACATTGCTGAGTCCCACGTTTTCAAGGAAGTTGTCCAGGGTTTCGCTGTTTTTCCGGCATACCGTTTCGGTATGCGCCATTTTAGTCGCCTCGGCATGGCAGCCGGCTTCGGCAAAGCCAACCGCAGCAAAGCACTGTTGAACAGCATCGGCAAATTTTCGGACCTTCTCATAAACCGGTGTAATGCCGGCCATTTTCATGGCTGTTTCATGCTCCCCGGCTTCGGCAAAAGCCGCCGCCGCAAATGTGTTTTCAAAGTTGATTCGTGCCATGTCAATCCTCCTTAAAAAAATGATATTATTGGCAATTAATCATTATATTTTATAATATTCTAAAGCATCTTTTGTGCCAACTATAGAGAATCGCACGGTGCAATGGTTTTTGAATTTCTATGGGAAGGTTGGGGCGGTGGGTGAAGCGTTATGAAACAATTAAAAACATTTTGAAAGAAACATTTTGAAACAAAATAAAACAAATTGCTCGCACGAAGACGGCTTAGAGAACATTCGGTTTGGGGCGGACGGAAGGGGGGAAACCGGTCTAATCAAATAACAGTCTGATGCCAGGCCCCTTCTCTGAGGTCTGCGCACGGCCGTTAACAGCCTCCATAACGGATTCCAGTTCCTGCCAATGCTCGGCGTTTTCAAGCGACCGGCAGAATTCGGCCGCATCGGTTTGAACATTGGCGCAATCGATCCGAATCCCTTTATGCCCGTCAATACTGCTGCTGGTCAGGGTAATTTCACACTCCGGGGATAGCTGGTTCAGGCAGCATTCAATGGCCTGATAAACAGCCATTTGCGCCCATACGGGGTTGCCGGTGATGTTTAAGGCTTTATCCGCTTTGTCATCGGGGGCGGCGGTAAGGGTAATATGCTTTAACCGGGCAAGTCGTTCAGAGAGTGTTACCACGCGCTCGGCAAGGTCTTTGAGGTTGATTTCCGTCTGAGGCTTGTCCGGCGAATGGGCAAACCGGTTGAAAACCGTGCTCAGTTCCATGCCCCGGTTTAACTGGTTTTTGACGGTGCTCAGGGCATTGTCGAATTTTTCCTGGTGCTTGCTTTCGGATAGCGGGGCAATTTTAGTGATATCCTCCATCAGGCCGGCGGATTCCTTGATGATGGCCAGCACGTTTTTGAATTCATGGGTCATGGAGGCGGTTATCTTGCCGAAGAATTCAACATCTTTTCCCTTTAACTCGGACATTTTTACCTCTTCTATGAGTTTTTGGATTCAATGGCTTCATGCATTTTGGAAATCAGTTCATCAATGTCAAGAGGCTTCATCAGGTAATCGAATGCGCCCATACGCATCCCTTCAAGGCCTTCCTTGGTGGAGCCGTGGCCGGTGAGCAGAATCACCACCGTATCGATCTGTTTGGCATTGATCCGCTGCATTACTTCAAGGCCGCTGATGCCGGGCATAATCACATCCAGGACGATCACCGGAAAGGTATCATTTTCGATCATTTCCAGGGCCTGTTCCCCGTCTGTAGCCACATGCGCTTCAATCCCCCGAATATCCAGCCGCTCAGCCAGGGCGGAGACGAACTCTTCCTCGTCATCCACAAGTAAGACCTTCACCTTATTCATTTTGCTCTCCCGCCTGTTTTTTGGGTAAATAGATGGTAAATGTGGAGCCTTCACCAAGTTTGCTCTGAACCTTGATGTCACCGCCGAGTTTTTTGACGATGCCGTAGGTGATGGACAGCCCGAGGCCGGTGCCGTACTGTTTATTGGTGGTGAAAAACGGCTCGAATATCTGCTTGAGGGTTTCATTGGTCATACCCGTCCCGTTGTCGCTGATGGAGGCGGCAATCGTATACGCATCCACCTCCCGGGTCTTGAGGGCTACCTCCCCGCCCTTCTCAACCGCGGCAAAGGCATTGTTAATGATATTTAAAAAAACCTGCTGGAGCTGGCCGCGGTCCGAGGATATTTTGGACAGTTCTTCATCGAGTTCATACCGGGTATGGATGTTTTTGGAAATCGCCTCTTTTTTCAGAAATCCGATGGTTTCCTTGAGCACCTCATTGACATCCAGCATTTCATAATGTACCCCGATTTGACGGGCAAATCCCAGCAGCCGTTGGGTGATCGATTTGCAGCGGTTGACGGACTGATTGATGGAAGCGGTCATTTTAAGGAGTTTATCCTTGTCCTGATAGCGGTCATGTTCGACCAGATCTTTTAACAGCCCGGCTTTTTCATTGATGATGGACAAGGGGTTGTTGATTTCATGGGCCACGCCTGCGGCCAGACGCCCGATGGAGGAGAGCTTCTGGGTGTATTCCAGGTTTCTGAATGCCGCCTCCCGGCGCTCATCCGCATCCTGAATGCGCTTGACCAGCTGGGTGGTAACCCAGAAAATGACCATCAGGATGGCCACAAAGCTGATGATAAAGATAAGGATCATCTCCTGGCGCAGGGAGTGCCAGGATTTTAAAATGATCTCCCGTGGAATCACGGTGACCAGCGTGTAGTCATGCTTTAAAAAATTTGACGAAATCTGGAAAACTTCTCTCCCGTTCGGGTCGGTTTTTTCCGTTACATGGGTGCCGGCGCCGCCCCGGGGGACAGAGAGGCGGCATTCTTCAAGCACATCGCCGTAAAACTGGGATTCGGTTTGAAGAATGCCGTTTGGGTTGATGATAAAGGCGTCGCTGATCGGGCTTAACCCCATGGCCGCAATCAGGTTGTCAAATTTTTTTGTGTCCATGGTGGCGCGCAGCACCCAGAAGGTGCCGTCAGGTTTCAGGTGCTGGGCGGCCAGGGCGATGTGCGGAAATTTTCGATACCCCATGAAGACATCGCTGATATAGGTGCCCCGGACCTGAACCTCCTGGAACCATTGCTGCTCAGAATAGTCTTTATTCAAGAGCTCATAGGGACCGGCATAGCTTACCTGGATGCCCTTGCTGTTGATTAGCCCCAGATCCACATATCCGCCGAAGGTGTCGCGCAGATCATGGTAGACCTGGTTCAATATTTTCTGCTCAGAAAGCTGTTTAAAGGTGTAACTGGAAGCCAGAAACCGGATGGCCGAAATCCGCTCTTCCAGAAACAGTTCAAAGGAATGGGTGGACTTGTTGACGATGGCCCGCATGGGTTCAATGCGCTCAGACTTGATTTTGGACTGATACTGGAAGGCATTGATCAACAGCATCAGGGTCAGGGGCACAATGGTCACAAGCACCATAATGATGATCATATTGCGGCGGAGGCGGAGATATCGGTGCTGGAGTTTGCGCCGGGTCTTTTTCTCGCTTGTCCGGCCATTCATACGTTCCGAAGTCAGAGTCTCACTCATGTATGGAATCCTCCTTTAGCTTATCAAGTATATCGCCGGAGTGGAGGGAATTGTCAAGATATCTCGAAACTGCCGCCTGCCACGGGCCGATTACCGAGTCGTAAACCGTGATCCGTTTCCAGGCCAGATACTGGTAATATTCATCTTCAATGCCGCCGCAGATCACCACATGGACGTTTTCCGTAAGGATTAAATGGCAGAGATGTTCGGCGGAGATCTGGGGCAGGACCACGATGCGTTCATCCTGGTAATGGCCGCTTTTGTCAACATTGAGGATATAAACTTCAGCGGTCAGGTCGAATCGCGGGGAGATATCATTGCCGAAAATCGGTATCAGAATCTTTTTCATCAGCTTATCTTATAATGCTTCATCTTACGCCATAGGGTGCTTCTGCCCCAGCCGAGAATTTCTGCGGCTTTGCTGCGCCGGCCGCCGGCCTGATACAGGGCGTCAAGTATCATTTGTTTTTCAATTTCCGCCCAATTTTTGCCCTGAACGGATTCCGCCGCCCGGGGGGGCGGCGTTTGCATGGGCTGGGGCGCTTCCATGGCTTCGTTCCGGGGTTTCGGCTCATGCGGTGTTTCGGTCAGATAGGCCGGGAGGTGGCGGCTGTCAATGTGCTCATCCTGGCAGACATTGACGGAATATTCAATGATATTTCTTAGTTCCCGGACGTTTCCGGGATATGAATAGGTTTTTAAAATGTCTAAGGCCCGCTTGGTAAATCCTTTAACGGATTTGCCGAAATGGGTTGTAAATTGGTTAAAAAAATGATCGATCAACAGCCGCAGATCCTCCTCCCGCTCCCTGAGCGGCGGCAGATGCAGGCGAACCACGTTCAGCCGAAACAAAAGGTCCTCCCTGAATTCCCCGGCTTTCACCATTTGCTCCAGGTGGCGGTGGGTGGCGGCAATGACCCGGACATCCACATGAACGCCTTTTGAGCTGCCCAAAGGGTAAACGATCTTATCGTCTAAAAAGGTCAGGAGCTTGACCTGGAGCGCGAGCGGCAGATCCCCGATTTCCGTCAGATAAAGGGAGCCGTTCTGGGCCAGCCGGAATCGGCCGGGCTTGTTTTCTACCGCCCCGGTGAACGCCCCCTTTTTGTGGCCGAAAAGTTCGGATTCAAGCAGTGTTTCCGGCAGGGCCCCGCAGTTGACTTTGATAAACGGCCCCTTTGCCCGGCTTGAGGACTCATGGATTGCTTCGGCCAGCATGTCCTTGCCGGTCCCGGTCTCTCCGGTAATCAGTACCGAGGAATCGTTCTGCGCAATCAACGGGAGCATCTGAAAGATTCTTTCCATCTTTGGGCTTTTGCCGATGATATGCGAATAGCTGAATGCCTGATGCATTTCCGCATCATGGGTGTTGATGGCCCGGATGTCCTCCACGGTTTCGATGTAGCCGGTGATCTCGCCGGAGGTGTCAATGACAGGGGCCATGGTGACGCGGATGGGAATCCGCTGGCGATCCTTGTTGATGATGTCGCTTTCATAGGAGAGCGGTTCGGAGTGTTTATCCAGTTTCAGCAGCGGGCATTCCTTGAAGCAGATCCGGCTGCGGAGGATGTGATGGCAGCCGATACCCGCGGCCTCCTCCCGGTAAAACCCGGTCAGGGCCTCAAGGGCCCGGTTCATGGTGATAATGCGACGATAGGGGCCCAGGATAAGGATGCCCATGGGTATTTCATCAATCAGGGCTTTAAGCGCCACTGGAGAGGAAAACAGTCCCTCTATGGCGGGTTGATCACGCATTTAGGCGAATTCTCCGCTTGGGTGGCACGGCCGGCGGTTGAAAAGCACGGCCATCAATTTAAGAAGTCCGCTGGAAAGGGTGTTGTAAATGATATGCCGGCCCTTGGGGGGACGAGGATCCTTCTCCGTCCAAATCGCTATCGCTATCGGGATCGAAATCGCCTGTAGCCTCCTGGCCATAGAATGTATGATCCTCCCGAACCTGGTATCCTCTTCCGCCCAGTCGGCTGAGCATCGCCGCCATGCGGTCGAGTTCGTCTTTGCGGCTCCGGCTCTCGGTCTTGTCCAGCGCCTTGCCGACAACCAGAACATCCTGAATGGTGGCGCATTCTATCGCGGAGCCCCTCGCAATCTCAAAATAGCGCCGCCTGTCCGCGTCGGCGGTCTTGCCGTTGCCCTCGGCGATGTTCAGCGGGATCGACTGGCTCGCGCGAAGCCATTGGTCCCGTGCGGGGCGATGGACGCCGTTCAACCCCTTGGCCTTTTCGTATACCCAGGCCACGTAGCTGATCGATAGATGGTAAACGTCAAGTCTCTCGTGTCCTAGCGTCATGATGCGTCGATCCCGATAGCGATCCCGATCCCGATTTCGATTTCGATGGCCCCAACCAGAAAGCAGATAGCGCTCAATTTTTGCCATCAGTCCTGCATGTTGATGACATCGCCCCCGGGCAGCCCCAGCTCCCAAGCCCGCAATACGCGGCGCAGGAGCTTGCCGCTTCGGGTTTTGGGAAGCGCGTCGAGGAATACGATTTCCCGCAGCTCGATATCCTTGCTGAAATTGGCCTTAAGGTAGGCTTTGATTTCATAATTCAGCCGGTTTGAGCTGATATAACCCTTTTTTAAGGTCAAAAAGGCCTTGAGGTAGGAGCTCCCTTCGCCGGGTTCGCTGCCTTTGGAAATAACCGCGGCTTCCGCCACCGCCGGGTGGGTGGTCAGGACCTGTTCGATTTCAAAGGGGCCGATCAGCTTGTCCCCCCCGGCTTTTAAGAGATCATCGTTTCGGCCCTGATGATAGAAATAGCCCTCCTCATCGCAGAGGGCGATATCGCCGGTGACAAACCACTGGTCGTTTCTGAAGTATTTCTGGAATCGTGCGCTGTCATGCCACAGGTCATGCATCAGGCCCGGCCAGGGCGCTTTTAAGGCCAGTTCGCCCAGGGAAAGCGGCGGCAGCTCTTCGCCGGCTTCATCCAGAATGGCGGCCTTGATGCCCGGAATCGGCTTTCCAATGGCGCCCGGCTTTATATCCAGGCTCGGAAGGTTGGCAATGCAGATGATGCCGGTTTCGGTCATCCACCAGTTGTCATGCGGATAGCAGTTGAGGTATTTGCCGCCCCAGTAGAAAAGATCCGGCACCAGCGGCGCGCCCACAGTGGCCATATGCCTGAGGGAGCTTAAATCATACCGGGACGGCAGATCATCGCCCGCCTCCATCAAGTCCCGGATGGTGCGGGGGGTGGTATAGCAGACCGATATCCGGTGACGCTCGATGGTCCAGTACCAGTTGGCCGCGGTAAACGGATCGCCCTGGATCACCGAGGTAATCCCGCAAAGCCACGGGGCGAGCCCTCCGTATACCGTGCCCGTGACCCAGGCGGGGTCCGCATCGGTCCACAGGATTGTCTCCGGCTTTACATTCAGGACCCATCGCGCGGAGGCCAGAATCCCCGTCATATCCTGATGGGTATGGATAACGCCCTTGGGCGGGCGCGTGGAGCCGGAGGTAAAAATCATGTAAAGCGGCGCGTTTCCCGGCAGGGGTTCTGCCGGAAATTCTTTGGGCATGGCATCGATTTCCGCCGCCAGCGGGGTTTCATTGGAAAACAGGCCGGGCCCGGTGGTTTGGGTTAAGAAGATGTATTCAACATTTGAGGCAAACTCGTAGGAGAGCTTTTCCACCAGGTCCGGATGGGTGAGCACGCCTTTGGGGGCTGTGGATTCTAAACGAATTTCAAGTTCATAAAAGCCGGCGGTGGCGAATATGGGGCAGAAAATCACCCCGATGCGGGCGCAGGCGGCCATGGCAAAAAAGGTTTCCGGTGAGGGCGGAAGCAGGGTGATCAGCCGGTCGCCCTGGGTAAATCCCCGTTTGGAAAGCATGGCCGCCCATTGGCAGGATTTTTCCTTGAGCTGCCGGTAGGTGTAGGCTTCAATAACCCCCTGCTTTTGGAAAATCATGGCCGGATGATCGGTCCGTTCCGGGTCTGCCGCCCACCGATCAATGGATTCGGTGATGATGTTCATCCGGTCTTTGCCGTACCAGGAAAATTCCTTTTCAATTTCGGTCCAATCAAATTGCCGCCGGGTTTCCTCATAGGATTGCAGGTTGGCGGATGCCGTATCGTGCGCCGGAATTCTTGCCTTAATCATGCCATAAGTCCGTATTTTGAGTGAATTTTAAGCAGCCGGTGGACGAGATGCCTGGTTTTTTCATAAGTGGGTGATACCTCCGGCATTCGGCTTTCGTTCTCAAAAAGTTCCAATAACACAGAATGAACCGAGCTGACAAGGGCGCCCGGGTTATACCCGCCTTCCAGGGCAAGAAATATGGGCGGGTCCCCAACCCCTTTTTTGGCATGGATGAGCAGCCGGGTAATCCCCGTATAGGCGGCCTCCGTCCATTGGGACCGGCCCAGCGGATCATCCCTGTGCGCGTCAAAGCCGGCGGATACCATGATCAATTCCGGTCGGTAGGATTCAATCACCGGTGAGAGGATCGCCTGATACAGCCAGATGATGTCATCATCGGTCATGGATCGGCCCAGCGGGGCATTGATGGTGTAGCCTTCGCCCCAGTCGGTGCCGGTCTGCTCGGGCTCGCCGGAATAGGGGTATAGCATCAGGTCATGGGTGGATACATAGAGCACCCGGGGGTCATGATAGAAAAGCGCCTGAATGCCGTTTCCATGGTGGACATCCCAGTCAATCACCAGGATCCGCTCCAGCCGGTGATGGTTTAGCGCATATCTGGCGGCTATGGCCACGTTGTTGAAGATGCAGAAGCCGCCCGCCCGGTTGGCCAGCGCGTGATGGCCGGGCGGACGGAGCAGGGCAAAAAAAGACGTGCATTCGCTGTTTAACAGGGCATCCACCCCCTGAATGCACGAGCCGGCTGCCAGCCAGGCCGCCATGTAGGATTTTGCCGATACCGGCGTATCCGGGGCCAGGTTGGTAACATGCTGCTCCGCGGTTTTTAGTATCCGCCGGATATGCTCCGGCGAATGGACCGCTTCCACCAGATCCATGGCCGCAGGCAGCGCCGTATAGGTTTGGAGCCGGCCGGCAAATTCCCGGTCCAGCATCCGGTAGATGGCATCCAGCCGCTTGGGATGTTCGGGATGAAAATGACCGGTTTTATGCGCCAAAAACCGGTCATCCCTTGCAATGCCAATTTTTATCCCCATGGCCGGCGGTTTTTCTTATAAAGAGGAGATATCAACCCGCTCCTCGATCAGTTTGTCAATGACCGATTCATCGGCAATGGTTGAGGTATCCCCCAGTTCGTCCAGTTTGCCGGCCGCAATTTTCTTCAAAATCCGCCGCATGATCTTTCCGCTCCGGGTTTTAGGCAATCCGTCGGTCCACTGAATGACGTCAATGGTGGCGATCGGGCCGATTTCTTTTCTGACCTGACCGACAAGCTCCTTTTTCAGGTCATCCGAAGGCGTGACCCCGCTTTTTAAGATGATAAAGGCATAGATGCCCTGGCCTTTGATAGAGTGGGGGACGCCAACCACTGCGGCTTCGGCTACGTTCTTGTTGAGCACCAGGGCGGACTCCACTTCTGCCGTGCCCAGGCGGTGGCCGGAGACATTGATTACATCATCGATCCGGCCGATAATCCAGAAATAGCCGTCCTCGTCCTGTTTGGCGCCGTCGCCGGTGAAATACATGCCGGGCGCGTGGCTGAAATAGGTGTCCCGGAAACGCTCATGGTCCCCGTAAACCGTACGGGCGATACCCGGCCAGGGCTGGCGGATGCAGAGAATGCCTTCTTCATTCGGATACTTGACCGGCTCCCCGGTATCATCCAGAATCACCGGCTCCACCCCGAAAAAGGGGTAGGAGCAGGAGCCCGGTTTGATGGGCCCAACTCCGGGAAGCGGGGTGATCATATGCCCGCCGGTCTCGGTCTGCCACCAGGTATCGATGATCGGGCACCAGTCCCGGCCCACATGATGCAGATACCAGCGCCAGGCCTCCGGATTGATGGGCTCACCCACGGTTCCCAGAAGAGTCAGTGAGGAGATGTCGTGCTTGTGCACGTGTTCGTCGCCTTCCTTGGCCAGCGCCCGGATGGCCGTGGGCGCGGTATAGAACTTGTTGATTTTATATTTTTCAACAATCGCCCAGAACCGGTCGAAGTCCGGATAGCTCGGCACGCCTTCAAACATTACGCCGGAGAGGCCGTTTATCATCGGGCCGTAGACGATGTAGCTGTGCCCGGTAATCCAGCCGATATCCGCGGTGCACCAGAAGATTTCATCATCTTTTAAGTCAAACACCAGGCGTGTGGTGATGGCCGAATACAGGAGGTAGCCCCCGTGGGTATGGACCACGCCTTTGGGTTTTCCCGTGCTGCCGCTGGTGTAGAGGATAAACAGCGGATCTTCGGCATCCATGGGTTCGGGTTCCACATAATCCGGGAGATTCGGGTCCTTTACGGCATCTGCCCACCAGATTTGTTTTTTGCCGTCCAGCCGGGCGTCCGAATCGGTGCGGTTAACCACGATCACGGTTTCCACATCCGGGCAGGACTCCAGGGCGGCGTCCACATTTTTCTTCAGGGGGACGGGCTTTCCGGCCCGGTATCCGCCGTCTGCGGTGATCACGAGTTTGGCCCCGCAGTCTGTAATCCGGTTCGCGATCGCCTCGGAGCTGAATCCGCCGAATACCACGCTGTGAATGGCCCCGATGCGGGCGCAGGCCAGCATGGCTACGGGCAGTTCAATGATCATGGGCAGGTAGATAATCACCCGGTCCCCTTTTTTGACCCCCCTGGATTTTAACACCCCGGCAAACCGGTTGACCCGCTGATAAATATCGCCATAGGTATAGGCTCTGGATTCATTGGGGTTATCCCCCTCCCAGTAGAGAGCCACTTTGTCTTTTAAGGTATCCATGTGCCGGTCCAGGCAGTTGGCCGAGGCATTGAGCTTGCCGCCGCCGAACCATTCGATATTGGCCTCATGAAAATCATATTTTAGAACAAAGTCCCATTCCTTGTCCCATGTCAGGTATTTGCGGGCCTGCTCCGCCCAGAATCCCTCAGGGTCTTTGACAGAGCGGTCATAGAGCTCCTTGTATTGGTCCCTGCTATTGATGAATGCGATTTTTTGGTATTCCTCCAAGTGGGCATCATACGTTTCCGTCATGGACGTCCTCCTTCATGCTTATTTGGGTTTTTCTGAGGCCTGTTTATTTTCGGGCTCTTCAAAATAACAGGTTAATATGATCATCCCGTCATCCAGGGATGAATGCACCTTATAGGGCAGTTTCCGAAACAGTTTGATCATGCCCTTGTTTTCCGGCGACGTATAGGCCACAAGCCCCTTGATGCCGTTATTCCGCGCCGCTTCAGCCAGTTTGTTCAGGATGACCGAGGAGATCCCTTTGCCCTGCCACGGCCGGGCCACGGAGAATGCGATTTCAGCGATATTTTTTTTGGGCTCCAGCATATAGGCACCCAGCCCGATCACGGTGCCGAATCCGAATTCTCCGGTAATGGCCAGGATGGTCAGATTTTTGATGTAATCGGTTTCCACCATGGATTCCACATCATCTTTTAAAAAGGCCGTTTTTTCGTAGAAAAACCGGGCGACAACATCTTTCCGGTCAAGACTGTAGAAATGCTCCTGAATGCGACGGGTATCCACGGGCTTGGCCGGCCGGAACTTTACAGTCTGCCCGTCGTATTTGCGAACCTCCTCCAGGCCGACCGGATAGACGCTGCGCAGGGATTCGCTGAGTTTCCGGCCCGGGCTCATCAGGCCAAGATCCCGGGCTTTTTGAAAAAGCTCATCCCGGTAATCCGGATGGGCCAGACTGATCATGGCTGTGGCCCGCTCCTGAAGGTTTTTGCCAAAGAGGTTGACCGCGCCGTATTCGCTGACCACGTAGGAGACATCGCTTCGGGGGACCACTACCGCGCCGCTTTCCAGGGTGGACACGATGCGGCTGATGCTCCCGTCAATGGAGGTCGAGGGAATGAGCAGAATTGATTTGCCCTCCGGAGAGGCGTCGGTGCCCCTGATAAAATCAAGCATGCTGGAAACCCCGGCAAAATAGTTGTGGGGCAGGGCATCCACCGCCGCCTGGCCGGTTAAATCCATTTCCATGACCATGTTGACAGACACCATCCGGTTGTGGCGGGCGATGATCGCCGGGTTGTTCACATAATCGGAGGGGTAGAACTCGATGGCCGGGTTGTCATGGACGAAATCATAGAGGTTCCGGGAACCTACGGCATTGCTGGCCACGGCTTTACCGTCATTGATCCCTTTGTAGCGATTGGTGATAACGCCCATGGAGACGAGGTCCATGATGCCGTCAATGATAAACTGGGTATGCACGCCCAGGTCGTTTTTTTCGGAAAGCGCAAGCAAAATCGCTTTCGGGGTGGCGCCCAGGCCCAGCTGAAAGGTGGAGCCGTCCTCGATGAGGTTGGCCACAATTTTGGCAATGCTGTGCGCGGTCTCAAACTCGGGCAGCTTGTCAAGCGTCAGCAGCTCCTCGTCCTTTTCAACGATCATGTCCACGTCATTGACATGGATAAAGCTGTGGCCCAACACCCGGGGCATGTGCGAATTTACCTGAACAATGACCGTATCCGCGGCCCGGGCGGCAGCGATACCGACGTCCACTGAGATGCCCATGCTCATCCACCCGAAATCATCCGGCGGCGAGGCCTGGATAAGGGCCGCGTTTATCGGCAGGTGCCGCTTTAAAAACAGCCCCGGCACGGCCGATATGTGCATGGAGGTGATAAAGGGGCGGTTGGCGGCTAAATGCTTGGCGGTGGCCGAGCCCTGGTAGATGTTCCGGATGCTGAAGTTTTCATTCTTGCTGTCAAGGGCAAGGCGCGTGATCGGCGAATTTTCGATGCTCATCAGCCGGACGATTTCCAGATCCGGGAACATCTTGTCCGACTGGACAAGGGTTTGGACGAGGTGCTGGGGTTCGCCGCAGGATGAGCCGATGAAAATCCGCTGGCCGGATCGGAGCGTACTGAGCGCCTCTTCTGCGGTCCGCTTTTTTTCTATATATTCATCCGGCCAGTAACTGGTTTGCATGTTCTTGCCTCCGTCAGGCAGCAGGGTGGATTCGAACCACGGTGAATTTGTTCTGGCGAACAACCCCATAACCATGGGGTTTCTCGCATGTAAGGTCGGCACGGTGGCCGACCCTACAAAATGTCGGCATTGTCGCGTAGGGCGGGCCACCGTGCCCGCCTGAAAATCGGCATTGTCGTGTAGGGCGGGTCACCGTGCCCGCCTGAAAAATAGATAGAACAAATTTACCGTGGGATTCGAACTCAGAAGTTTCCCATAAACACTGTTTATAATCTAACATATGCTGAAACTGGTGCAAACAGATTTTCCCCGCTGCTTTTCGGCTTGACACCGAATCGGCTCTAATTGTATTTTAACTTGTCAAGATTACAGTTCTTTTTGCCTGTCCCCACAGAGGAAACTTACCTGTATGAAGGTTCGCCATATATTTCAGAGACTTTGCCGGGTGCCTGTTTTTTTTGCGGCAGTAACCCTAATTGTATCGTTTCCCGCCCATGCCCAGGAAGAAACCCAACAGCCCCAGGGACGCCCGGTTTTTGTGATCCCGGTTGCCGGAACGGTAGATCCGGGCATGGCGGCATTTATTGACCGGGCCTGCCGTGAGGCCCTCCAAACGCCAGAGAGCTTGGTGGTGATTGAAATCGACACATTCGGCGGGCGGGTGGACTCGGCGCTTGAAATTGTGGATACCCTGCTGACCGTGCCGGCCGAGCGCTCCATCGCATTTGTGAAAAAAAAGGCGATTTCCGCCGGCGCCCTGATCGCGCTTTCCTGCGGCGATCTGGTCATGCGGCCGGCCACCACCATCGGCGACACCGCCCCCATTGTTTATTCCCAGGAGGGCCCGAAAATGATGGGGGAGAAGTTTCAATCCCCGATCCGGGCCAAATTCCGGGCCCTGGCCCGGCGAAACGGCTACCCGGAGGCCCTGGCCGAGGCCATGGTCACGCCGGAAAAGGTCGTGTATGCCGTGGAAATTGATGGGGAAAAAAAATATATGGATGCGCAGGCCTTTGAGGACCTGACATCGGAAGAAAAGGAGCGGGTGACGAGTCGGACCACGGTGGTGGAAAAAGGCGAGCTTCTGACCCTGTCTGCAGTGGAGGCCCTTGAATTGGGATTTTCGTCCATGACCGTATCCGGCATTGATGCAATGCTTGAGAAAAAAGGGGGCGGCCCGTTTGCCCGGCAACGGATCGAGCCTTCCTGGTCCGAGGCCATGGTGCGCTACATCGGCAGCATCGCCCCGATTCTCATGATGATCGGTTTGGCCGCCCTTTACATGGAGATGAAGGCCCCCGGATTCGGCATTCCGGGCCTGCTCGGGCTGATCTGCCTGGGGGTTGTTTTTTTGAATCAATACATGGTGGGCCTGGCCGACTATACCGAACTTTTGATTATTATACTGGGGATTATCCTGATGGCGATCGAGGTGTTTGTGCTGCCGGGATTCGGTATTGCCGGGTTTGTCGGAATGATATGCATTGTCATCGGCCTGATCCTCACATTTCAGGATTTTGTCATCCCCGACCCCGCCATTCCCTGGGAGACGGAGATTCTTTTAAATAATATCATCAAGGTGGTGGGCGCCTATGTGGTCTCGTTTATTCTGGGACTTTTGTTTATCCGGTATGTGCTGCCGCGGCTTTCCACGGCGACCGGGGGTCCGTACCTGACCGCGAGTTTAAAGGATGCGCATTCGGATTCCCGGGAGACCCGCCGGGTGCATGTGGGGGATACCGGCGTGGCCATGACAGCACTTCGGCCGTCCGGCAAGGTGAAAATCAGGGCGGATGTGTTTGACGTGGTGACGGACAATGAATTTATCGAGCGCGACGCGCCGGTGGTGGTGTCAGAAATATCCGGCAACCGGGTGATTGTTGCAAGGAATACGTCTGAATGATTATCGAGTTGGGGTTTCCCATTATATTGCAGGTGGCGGGCATATTTGTTTTGCTGGCCGAGGTCATCCTGCCCTCCGGCGGGGTATTAACCATCCTGGCCCTGGGATGCTTCGGCTATTCGCTTTATTCGGTGTTTACCAATGTGTCCATGTCTGTAGGCATGATGTTTGTGGCCGCAGATGTGATTATTCTGCCCATTGTTTTGATTTCCGGAGTCAAGCTGCTCGCCTATTCGCCGGTGGCACTGCGTAAATCGTTAAAAAAGACGGACGGTGTGACCTCCCAGTCTGAAAAATTGGGGGGGTATATGGGAAAAACCGGAACCACCGTGACCAACCTCCGCCCGGCGGGCACGGCGCGGATTGACGGCCGGCGGGTGGATGTAGTGAGCCGGGGGGAGTTTATCGAAAAGGACAAGCCCGTTCTCGTCATCGCGGTGGAGGGCAACCGCGTGGTGGTTCGGGAGGGGGAATGACTTCACGGGTGTAGGGTGCAGGGTGCAGGGTGCAGGGTGCAGGGTGCAGGGTGCAGGGTATAGGGTGTAGGGTGTAGGGTATAGGGTGTAGGGTATAAGGTTTCAGTGTTCAGGTTTGTACTTCTGCTGATGAAAAATATATACAGTTATTCCAAGATTTTTTGATGATGTCATTCCGAGGAACGAGAGTGACGAGGAATCTTAAGATTTCTCGCTGTCGCTCGAAATGACAGTATGGACGGATTGTTACAGCCTTTTAAACCTACTTTCTGCAAGAAGGCCGCGAAGCCGTCAAGTTTATGGCAAAACTAAACAAATAGGAGCGTATCATGACACTGACCCATATTCTATTTATTGTACTTTTTATTGCCGTTATTATTTTTATCTATTTTATTGGATCGGCGATTTCCCTGTGGATACAGGCGCTTGTTTCGGGCGCCTCTGTGGGACTTTTCAATATCGTGTTCATGCGGTTTAGAAAAGTTCCGCCCAAATTAATCGTAAACGCCAAAATCATGGCGGTAAAAGCCGGCCTGGAGATATCCACCAATGACCTGGAGTCCCATTATCTGGCCGGCGGCGATGTCATGCGGGTGGTTCAGGCATTGATCGCCGCGGATAAAGCCAATATCGATTTGATTTTCAACCGGGCGGTCGCCATTGACCTGGCCGGCAGAAATGTCCTGGAAGCCGTTCAGATGAGTGTTAACCCCAAGGTGATTGAAACGCCCATGGTGGCGGCCATGGCCAAGGACGGCATCCAGCTTAGGGCCATATCACGCGTCACCGTGCGGGCCAATATTGAGCGGCTGGTCGGCGGCGCCGGCGAGGAAACCATTCTGGCCCGGGTGGGCGAGGGCATTGTCACGACCATCGGCTCTTCGGACAGCCATAAGAACGTGCTTGAAAATCCGGACAGCATCTCCCGCCGGGTGCTTGAAAAGGGGCTTGATTCGGGCACCGCCTATGAAATTTTATCCATTGATATCGCGGATGTGGATGTGGGCAAGAATATCGGGGCGGAGCTTGAAACCGACCGGGCCGAGGCGGACAAGAAAATCGCCCAGGCCAAAGCCGAGGAGCGCCGGGCCATGGCCTATGCCGCCGAGCAGGAGATGAAGGCACGAGTCCAGGAGATGCGGGCAAAAGTTGTCGAAGCCGAAGCCGAGGTGCCACTGGCCATGGCCGAAGCCTTCAGGAGCGGCAATCTGGGCGTTATGGATTATTACCGGATGAAGAACATCGAGGCGGATACCACCATGCGCGATACCATCGGCAAGACCGAAGACGGTAAGGAGTATCCCGAAACACCGGATTCTGAAGAGTAATGGCTTCGCAAGAGGAGTTTTTGATGAATTTTGAAATTCTGTTTTTATTCATTATTGTAGGGATTATGCTGTTTACCCAGATCCTCAAGCAGATGGCCCGGAAAACGGCAAAAGGGGATAAAAAGCCATCATCCGGCTGGAGAAAGGGCCTGGAGAATCTGCTGGAGGAATTCAGGCAGGAGATGGAGCCGCAGAAAGAGTCTGCGGAACCTTTGGAACAGCCTGCCCGCCATCGATCCTGGTGGGAAGATTTAATGCCTGAAGAAAGCCCCGCGAAACAGGCTGAAAGCGAACAGGTTTCAGCGGAATCAAAGGGGAAGACGGCGGCCTCCGAAGAAGCCGCGTCTGCCGAGAAGGAGAAACAGTGGCAGAAACGGGGCTTCAAAAAATGGGAGCCCAGATCGTTCGCCCGGGAAGCGGCGCCTGAAAAGGTCAAGAAGGTGCCGCATCCGGCAAAACAGGCGCGGCTGTCCCGGCAGGATCTGCGCCAGGCGGTGATCTGGTCGGAGATTTTGGCTCCGCCAGCGGGTCTCCGGGGACCTAAAACTTAATACCCAATATTAAAGGTTCTCATATGAAAATAGAAGTTTGCGGAAAAGGCGGCAGCGGCAAGAGTACGCTGGCCGCCCTCATGGCGCAATCATTTGCCCGGGCCGGGTTCCGGGTGCTGCTGGTGGATGCGGATGAATCGAATATGGGCCTGCAGCACGCCCTGGCCGGAAATACCGCGCCGGTGCACCTGATGGATTTTCTGGGCGGCAAGAAGGGGTTTAAGGAAAAGCTCAACCAGAAGATGATGATGGACAACCCGGCAGGCATTTTTTCCGGCAGACAGACCATTGATGATCTACCGGCCGATTGCGTGACCAGCGAAGACGGGGTGGAGTTTCTGGTCATCGGCAAAATCCATCATTTTGGCGAAGGATGTGCCTGCCCCATGGGGATTTTGTCCAAAAAATTTCTGGCAAGTCTTGAAACCCGCGAGGGTGAGATCATTCTCGTGGATACCGAAGCCGGTGTGGAGCATTTCGGCCGGGGAATGGCCGGGGAAGCCGATATTGTGCTGGGGGTTGTGGACCCCACGGCTGAATCCTTCCGGATGGCTGAAAAAATTACTGAAATGGCGCAGAATGCCAATGCGGCGGCCTATTTTGTATTGAACAAGGTTGAGCCCAACATCGAAGAGGCCATGTTACGCTATCTGGATGGGGAGAGCGTGATCGGCCGAATTCCCAAGAACAATGAAATCTTCTTAGACAGCCTGGAAGGCCGGATTCTCTCCGCCCGGCTGCCGGAAATTGATGCGGTATGCCAAGAGATCAGCACCCGGCATGGCTTGATGGCCGCGTAAAGCCGTCTTACTCTTACTCTTAATCTTAATCAAAAACGGCTCAACTGGCTCCCCCGGGACGCAGCTCCTGGGACCGGGCCTATAAATAACTTATGATTCGTACTCGTGCTCGTACTCGTAATCGGCTTTTAAATTTCTCGGTTACGAGTGTAGGGCGGGCCACCGTGCCCGCCATCAATTAAGGTCGGCGCGGTGGCCGACCCTACGACGGTTATCCGCCGGCCCAACTCATTATAGAAGGTCAGCCACCGTGCTCCGCCTGAAAAACAGATAGAGCAAATTCGCCGCGGCAAAACCATTTATTGACAACCTAAAACAATGCTTATATTGGGTTTATAGGTAAATAATCCCGTTGGGGGTGTTGCTTCGCAACTGAGAATCCGCTTGACGGATAACCCTTGGAACCTGATCAGGATAATTCCTGCGAAGGGAAACGACTTTAAATTTTTTAAATGTCGGCCGTTTTCCTTTATGAGGAAAGCGGCTTTTTTGTTGGGTAGCAGTTAGGTGTTAGGCCTAATACCTAATACCTAAAACCCAATACCTAATACCTATCAAAAAGAGGAGCAATATTATGGCACTTGATGAAATTGTCATCAGCCGGGCGATTATGGACCGGTATTACGAAAAATTAAGGGATAATCTTGAAGCGGATGTGGCCATTGTCGGGGGCGGTCCGTCCGGGCTGGTGGCCGGTTACTTTCTTGCCAGGGCCGGTAAAAAGGTGGTATTGTTTGAGCGCAAATTAAGTATCGGCGGCGGCATGTGGGGCGGCGGCATGATGTATAATGAAATCGTGGTGCAGAAATCCGCCCTGCATGTGCTTGAGGAATTCGGCGTGCGTACGGTGAATTATCAGGATGACTATTATACGGCGGATGCGGTGGAATCCGTGGGCTTGATTGTCGGGAATGCGGTCCGGGCCGGTCTGACCATTTTTAACTGCGTGACCGTCGAAGACGTGGTCATGCGGCCGGATCGGATGGAAGGGCTGGTGATAAACTGGTCGCCGGTTGAGATGGCGGGCCTGCATATTGATCCGCTGACCATGCGGTGCAAGTACGTGGTGGATGCCACCGGCCATGCCACGGAAGTGGTCAAGGTGGTGGAACGGAAATTTCCCGGCCACTTAAACACGCCCACCGGCCGGATAGAGGGGGAGAAATCCATGTGGGCGGATCAGGCCGAGAAATTGACCCTGGACAATACCAAAGAAGTCTATCCCGGGCTTTATGTCACCGGGATGGCGGCCAATGCCGTGGCCGGCGGCCCGCGCATGGGGCCGATATTCGGCGGGATGCTCCTTTCCGGCGAAAAGGTGGCCGGGGAGTTGATTGAAAAGCTGGGTTGATGAGGCACTGAGGCACTAAGGCACTCAGGCACTTGGCGGATCGTTGGCTGCTGTCATTTCGAGCGGCAGCGAGAAATCTTTTTCAAAAGATGCCGCATCGCTCGCGTGCCTCGGATTGTAAAACCATAAAAAGCAGGTAAACAAACCATGACACAATTACAAGACGCCCGTGCCGGCATCATCACCGATGCCATGCGGGAGGCGGCTGAATTTGAGCATATGGCGCCCGAGGATATCAGGCAGAAGGTGGCTGACGGCGTGGTGGTCATACCCAAAAACATACACCATGCCTTCTCCGCCCGCGGCATCGGCCGGGGGCTTACCACCAAGGTCAATGCCAATATCGGCACCTCGCCCAGCCACTTCAACCTTGAAGAGGAGCTTGAAAAGCTCGACATGGCGGTTCATGTGGGGGCGGATGCGGTGATGGATCTATCTACCGGCGGGGATCTGGATGACACGTTAGCCCGGATCATCGCGCATTCACCCGTCATGATCGGGACCGTGCCAATTTATAAAACCGTGAGCAAGGCGCTCTCGGAAGGCCGGAAATGCCGGGATATTAGTACAGATGAAATATTTGCCGAGATCGAGCATCAGGCCGAAGGGGGGGTGGATTTTATCACCGTGCACTGCGGCATCACAAGGCATTCCCTGTCTGTGCTTAAATCCTGCGAGCGGCGCATGGGTATCGTCTCCCGGGGCGGGAGTCTTTTGGCGGAATGGATCATGCACAACCAAAAGGAAAACCCCCTGTATGAGGAATACGATCGTCTGCTGGAGATCTCCCGTGCCCATGATGTTACCCTTTCATTGGGCGACGGGCTGCGGCCGGGCACCATTTTCGATGCCGAGGACCGGGCGCAGATTACGGAAATGATTATTCTGGGCGAGCTGGCCGGGCGCGCCCGGGATGCGGGGGTTCAGGTGATGATCGAGGGGCCGGGGCATGTGCCTTTAAACCGGATTGCCGGGGATATGAAACTTCAGAAGGGCATCTGCGAGGAGGCCCCCTATTATGTATTGGGCCCGCTCCCCACGGATATCGGGGCCGGCTACGACCACATTACCGGGGCCATCGGCGGGGCCATTGCCGCGGCCAGCGGCGCGGATTTTCTCTGCTATGTGACACCGGCCGAACACCTGACGCTGCCCGGTGTGGCCGAAGTGCGGGAAGGGGTGGTCGCCTCAAAAATCGCCGCCCATATCGGGGATCTGGAGAAAGGCATTGCATCCGCCTGGGAGAAAGACCGGCGGATGACCGAGGCCCGCAACCGGTTTGACTGGCAGACCATGTTCGACCTGTGCGTGGATCCGGAAAAGGCCCGGCAGATGCGGTCGCAAAGCGAGGACAAGGACCGGGATGTCTGCACCATGTGCGGCGACTTCTGTGCATTAAAGACCCATGCCCGGGCGTTTGGCGAGGATGATGAAAAATCCCCCTAAATCCCCCTTTGCAATAATAAAGGGGGACTTAAAGGAAATTGCCCTTTTTTATAAGCCTTTTCCAAAGCCACAGGCGCTGAGTCTTTTAAACCGTGAACTGTGAACTGTGAACTCGAAGTTACTTAGAAGTATTCCCCCGGGCCGTGCGCCCGGGACCGAGCCTATAAATAACTTTAAAGGCACTGAGGCACGGTAAATTTGTTCTATCTATTTTTCAGGCGGGCACGGTGGCCCGCCCTACGAATGGGGAAAAACCCGATTCATCGTAGGGTCGGCCACCGTGCCGACCATAACTTCTTGATTTCATTAACCTAATACCTAATACCTAATACCTAATACCTGTGAAGTTACTTAAAAGTTTGAGTTGAAATCAAGGAAGGATAAACTGCTATGGTTGAATTTGTCCATCAGCCCATGTTCGCCCTGGAACCGGATACCACCCAATACCGTTGTTTAACCACGGATCATGTGACCGTGGATCAGTTTGCCGGCACGGATATTATCAAGGTGGCCCCTGAAGGCCTTGAGATGCTGTGCGAGCAGGCTTTTACGGATGTGGCCCATTTATACCGGACGCCACATCTGGAGAAGCTGGCCCGAATTATCGATGACCCGGAAGCTTCGGAAAACGACCGATATGTGGCCTTTGAGATGCTAAAGAATGCAGTGATCTCATCCGAATTTGAATTTCCCATGTGCCAGGATACCGGCACGGCGGTGATCATCGGCAAAAAAGGTCAGCGGGTGTGGACGGGTTTTTCCGATGAGGCGGTGCTCTCCAAGGGCGTTTTTAACGCGTATACCAAAAACAACCTGCGCTATTCCCAGAATGCGCCCTTGACCCTCTATGAAGAAAAAAACACGGGCTGCAACCTCCCGGCCCAGATCGAGCTCTACGCCACCGAAGGCGACACCTATGATTTTTTGTTTATCGCCAAAGGCGGGGGCTCAGCCAATAAAACCTTTCTTTTTCAGGAAACCAAGGCGGTTTTAAACCCCGCTTCTTTGGAAGCCTTTTTAAAAGAGAAGATGACGTATCTGGGCACCGCCGCCTGCCCGCCTTATCATCTGGCGGTGGTCGTGGGCGGCACCTCGGCGGAGGCCAATTTAAAGACGGTTAAGCTCGCCTCTGCCGGCTATCTGGACGGATTGCCGGAGCAGGGCGAAAAGGGGAGCTATGCATTCCGGGATCATGGGATGGAAGCGCGGCTGATGGAGATTTCCCAGGGACTGGGGATCGGCGCCCAGTTCGGAGGCAAGCATTTCTGTCTGGACGTTCGGGTCATCCGCATGCCGCGGCACGGGGCCTCATGTCCGGTGGGGATCGGGGTGAGCTGCAGCGCGGACAGAAACATCAAGGCAAAGATCACGCGCGACGGGATCTTTCTGGAAAACCTGGACCGTGATCCGGCCCGGTTTCTGCCGGCCCCGGATCAGATCGCCGCTGATGCGGTGGATATTGATCTGGATCAGCCCATGGATGTAATCCGCCAAGAGCTTTCCAAGTATCCGGTGGCTACGCGCCTTCGGCTTTCCGGAAAGATCGTGGTGGCCCGGGATATTGCGCATGCAAAGATTTACGAGCGATTAAAAGCGGAGGGGGACCTCCCCTGGTATGTGAAAGAGCATATCATCTATTACGCCGGTCCGGCCAAGACGCCGGATGGCTATGCCTCGGGCGCATTCGGACCGACCACGGCCGCCCGGATGGATCCCTATGTGGCGGAATTTCAGAAATACGGCGGCTCGCTGGTAACCCTTGCCAAGGGCAACCGCACGCGCCAGGTCACAGAGGCCTGCCAGGCGAACGGGGGATTCTATCTGGGCTCCATCGGCGGGCCGGCGGCCCGGCTGGGTAAGGAGTGCATTACGGATATGGAGGTGCTGGAATATCCGGAGCTCGGCATGGAGGCGGTCTTCCGGATTACGGTCAAGGATTTTCCGGCCTTTATTATCGTGGATGATAAGGGGAATGATTTTTTTGATCAAATTTGATGGCTTCGCAAAAAGTCCAATATCTTTGTTGCGCTGCATCCCTCGAAATTTCACGTACTCTATGTACGCTGCATTTCTCGGGATTTGCGCGCCGCGATCTTGAACATTTTTCTTTGCCATCGCAGAATCAACTTTTTACGGGACTATCAAATTTTTATAAATAAGTCAGTATCCTCAACCCGGTGAAAGAGGCAATTATGAGCCGACAAACCAATTATCAGGGCATCCGGAATAAATTGGCAAGCCGCATGCAGCAGGTGGCCGGATTTATGCGGGCGGACGTCTGGCAGGACCCGGAAGAAGCGGGCCAGCTTAAACTCCTTTTTTATCAGACCATCCGGGTTTTTTTATTGACTATAAACCGCCTGCGGGATCAGATGATTCTCCTCCGGGCCTCGGCGCTTTCCTACAGCACGCTGCTGGCCATCATTCCCCTCCTGGCCATCGCATTTTCCATGATGAAGGGCCTGGGGGTCCACAGCCGGATTGAGCACCTGCTGGTCAACTATTTAACGGCTGAGCAGGAAGAGGTAACCGGCAAGATCATCGAATACATCTCCAAAACGGATTTCAAGGCGCTTGGGGCTTTCGGCACCGGGCTTTTGATCATTGCGGTGCTGATGATGCTCTCCAATGTGGAGCGGACCTTCAATGATTTATGGGGGGTGACCCGGGACCGGCGGATTGCCCGTAAAATTTCCGATTATATCAGCGTATTGATCCTGGGGCCTTTGCTGATGGTCATTGCAACCGCCATGATGACCACCGTATCTTCGCATACCCTAGTTCAGACGCTTTCCCGCTATGAAGTGTTCGAGCAGTTCTTTGTGCTGTTTAACACCATACTTCCGCATGCGGCGCTTTGGATCGCATTTACCGCCATGTATATTCTGATGCCCAATACCCGGGTGCGGTTTCTGCCGGCGCTGATTGCCGGCATTATCTGCGGCAGCATATGGGAGTTCGCCTTCCGGATTTATACGGATTTCAACATCGGCGTGGCCCGGTATAATACCATCTACGGAACCTTTGCCGCCCTGCCGATTTTTATCATCTGGCTCTATATCAGCTGGGTGATTGTGCTGATCGGCGCGCAGATGTCGTATGCCATCCAAAACGTGCGCGCCCATCAACAGCGATTCAGAACCTATAGTGTGGGCCAGGAGCAGCGCGAAGAGATGGCGGTAAACATCATGCTCAAAATCGTTGAGCAATTCCACCACGGAAAGCCGCCGCTGACGCCGGATACCCTGTCCAAATCCCTTTCCATCCCCGTGCGCCTGGTCAGGGAAATTATCGATCAGTTATCGGCAAAAGGCCTTGTTCAGGAGTTATACGCAGACGACCCCCGGTTCCAGCCCGCCAAAAACCCCGGCCTGATCAGTGCATTGGATGTCTGCAAGGCCATGCGCAGCGGCGGGGAAGCCGCCTGGCATGTTTCGGAAAAAACGGCAAACCAGGCGCTTGAAAAACTGATTCAGGAAAAGCAGTCCACCGAGGCCCAACAATTGGGCACTGTCTCAATGCTCGATCTGGTAAACAGGAGTAACGGGATTGCCAAAGACTGATTCCGCCGCGATCCGGTGGCTGTGGATTGCGCCTGTTCTGTTTCTTTTTGTATATCTGGCCCCGGAGGCGGGGGCTGATGCGTCCCGCTTTATCGTCGGAGATGTTAATTTTTCCGGGGTCTCGCGTATCGATAAAAAGGCCCTGGCCGCATCCCTTGCTGCCAACTCGCCGCCTGTATGGAAATTCTGGAAAAAACACCCGGTCGTCTCCCGGCAGACCCTTTCCGATGATGTGCTGAGAATTGAGCAGTTTTATCGGAGTCAGGGCTATTATCAGGCATCTGCGGATTATACGCTCAAGTGTCCGGAAAAATGCCAGGAAACGCAGAGGGCGCCGGCCGCTGAAAACACAGCGGAAAATGGCGCTGCCGCCCCCGAGCGCAAATCCCTGTGCCGCTGCGATGTGCTGTTTCAGATAACCGAGGGCAAACCGGTGCGCCTCCGATCGATCGATTTGATTTGTAAAAATCCCATACCCATGGTGTCCCGGTCCCGGATCAAGGCGGTGCTGCCGTTTAACACCGGGGATATATTTACCGCCGGAGAGTATGAGCGCGCCAAAAAGGTCATCCGGGAGCTGCTGGGCAATAAGGGATATCCGTTTGCCCGGGTAGAAGGGGAGGCGGTGGTCAGGCTGGCCAATCATTCGGCAGAGGTAAGCTTTACCGTGGATCCGGGCAAACGGTATTATTTCGGGGATATCAACATTTCCGGCCATGAAGGCTACATCGCGCCAACGGTCATCGAGCGGTCGCTGGCATTTCGGCCCGGAAAGCAGTACGAAGCCAGGGCCCTGGATGAAAGCCGCAGGAACCTGTTTGATCTGCGCGTATTTCAGACCGCCGTAATTGAGCCGGGCGAGCCGGACGAAACGGGCCATACGGTGCCGGTAAACATCCGGGTTAAACCCCGGAAGCAGCACAACCTCCGCCTCGGGGTGGGATACGGCACTGAGGATGGCCTGCGGCTGCGGGGTGCCTGGAGCTATCGGAATCTGTCCGGCCACGCGGACCGGTTTTCCATCAGTGCCAAGCGCTCGGACCTTAAAGAGACGTTTCAGGGGGAATATTTTTACCCGTATTTTTTAAGCGCCCGAAACAATCTTACCGTAAAAAGCGGGTATGAAGAGAATGAGGCGGAGTTTTACACGCTTCGCAAGATTTTTCTCACCGCCGATCTTCTGCATCAGCTGGGCAACCAATGGAGCGCCCGGCTGGGCTACGGCCTGACGGGCAACCGACCCGAAAGTATCGATATATTAGAAATGGACGGCGATTATGAGATTAACGAGAACTACCGGATTTCAAATATGCGGCTGGAGCTGGAGCGAAATACCGTGACCAACGCATTAAATCCTTCGGATGGGACGGTTTTTAGCATCGGCGTGGAAAAAGCGTCCCAATACCTGGGCTCTGAGATCGACTACACCCGGCCCGGCATCGAAACCCGGGCCTATATTCCCCTGCCGTGGCAGATGGTGCTGGCCGGCCGTCTGCGGATGAGCTATATTGAGGCTGCCGAAGATACGGATGAAATTCCGATTTTTAAACAGCTCTTTCTGGGCGGCAGCAAAACCGTCCGGGGGTATGCCTATCAGCAGCTCGGTGTGGTGGACAGTGACGACAATGTTCTCGCAGCCGGCGGATTGTCTTCGCTAAATGCCAATATTGAGCTTAGGTATCCCATATATAAAAAATTTTCAGGGGTTGCGTTTGTGGATATGGGGCTGCTGGATAATGAAGCCTTCCGGTATAATTTGAACCGCATGCGATATACCGGCGGGCTGGGGCTGAGGTATAATACGATAATCGGTCCGATACAGGTGGATGTGGGCTATAAGTTTAATCCACCGGATAACGCAAAAAGCGATGATCCGGAGATCCAGAGTCTGGCCGACGCAGACCGGTGGCGGCTGCACATAAATATCGGGCAGGCGTTTTAAGAAGGTTTAGGCTGTAAGGTGTAGGGTGTAAGGTATAAGGTATAAGGTGTAGGGTGTAGGGTGTAGGGTGTAAGGTATAGGGTTCTTGACACGAGAGGTTAAGCAAATCCGTCTTACTCTTAATCTTGCTCTTAATTTTACTCTTACTCTAAACTCAATGTCGTTTACTTAAGAGTAAAAATCGGCTCGGTTGTCATTTCGAGCGCCAGCGAGAAATCTTGTAATTAAATAATTTTTAAAGATTTCTCGTCACTGTCGTTCCTCGAAATGACAGCTGCGGAATCCAATTGTAGGTTGGGTTGAGGAACGAAACCCAACAATAGATGCTATAAGCAGCAAGTAATCTTGAGATATCATGGAAGAGGCTTAGTTGAACAAAGAACAGACAAAACGAAAACTTAGGCCCTGGATGGTGGTTACCGGCGGTTTACTGGCCCTGATTGTCTGCGGCCTGCTTTTACTGCAGTCGCCGCTGGTTTTGAGCCGGGTGGAGCAGGGCATTAAAAATGCGGTTGAGTCAAGGCTTAAGGTCCGGTTTCATATCGGCAAATTAAGCGGTAACCCCCTTGCCGGGCTGACGCTGCATGATGTTCGGTTTGTGGACCCTGTTTCTGAAACCGCGGTCTTTTCGATCGATCGGATTGAGGCTGCCTACAGCCTGCCCATGCTGCTTGCCGGGGTTTTTCGGGTCAATCATCTGGCGGTTGACGGATTAAGCGCGGATATCCGTCAGTTTAATGAGCGTCACTGGAATCTATGGGCGTTTACGCCCAGGAAAAATAATGCAGACAGCCCGGATGACAGCGGGTCGAATGATTTATCCATTAATATCCGGGACCTGGTCCTGACCAATGCCACATTAACCATTGCCCCGTTAAATGATTCAAACGGGCGGTTCCGCAAGTTTCGATCCGCTGAGTGCCGAACCGATCTCAAAATCGGCAAAACCATACAGGCAGATATCGGTCATCTGGCATTTGATATGGCAGCGCCCCGTATTTCCGTGATCAAAAGTTCAATGCGGGTGGATTATGATTATCAGAATGCGGATATCAAAGTTAAAAACGGCCGGGTTGAAACCCGCCAATCCGAGATACGGATTGACAGCCGTATCCGGTTTGTTCCGAATGGCCCGAGATACGATGTGGCTGCGGATTTTGGAAGTCTGGCGGTGGCTGAGCTAAGCCGGCTGTTTGCCGCTGATTCGGCGGAACAAGGCAAATTTTCCGGTCGGCTGCAGTTTTCCGGACTCCCGGGAGACCTTTCCCATGATCTGCTGCTTCGCTATTCAGAAAGTGAAATCAAAAGTAGCGGCCGCTTGAATCTGGAAAGCTTTAAAGACACCGGGATGGATATAACCGGCACCATGCGCCGGTTTAATCCGGCAAAATTTCCGTTTCTCGAATTAAAGCAGGTGCCCGGCACTATTGATGCGGCCTTTGTTTTTAAGGGCAGCCACCTCGGCCAGGCAAGCCGCAAGGGCCGGTTGGATATGGCGGTTGACAGCGCGGAAGTTTTTGACAGACCCATCGACCAGGCGGAGATCAGGGCGAAGTTTCTGGGCGGCGATCTGATGATCTCTCAGGTTTCCGCCCAAACCCCCTATGGGGATATCTCCGGCACCGGCAATATCACCGGGCTTTTGGATGCAGAAAAAGACAAGCGGTTTGACATAACAGGCACCCTGCAGGCGCTCAGGCCGGCCGCCATTTTCCCGCAATCACTGCCGGATTTGGCGACAGAACTCAACTTAAAATTTAAAGCCTATGCCTTTCTGCCCCAAACATTTTCCCTGGCAGAAAGTTTTGTCCGGGTAAGCGCTGACATACAGCCCTCTGTTATCTACGATGCGGCCGTTACACAGGGCCGTGTCTCAGCCCTTTTGGAGCCGCATCAAATCACTGTGGATCACCTGTCGGTTGAGGCGGATGCCGGTGAATTTGACGGCCGGGGCCGGATCTTTCTAAAAGACCGCGCCTGCCGGCTTGAGACGGCCGTGCGGGTTCCAAGTTTAGAAAAGCTCGCTTCCGTATTGCCGTTTGAGATGGCGGATCCCCATTTATCCGGAAGCCTTGATTTGACGGCAAGTATTGATGGCCCGTGGGCGGCCCCGGATATCACGTTTACGGCGAACGGGCGGCGCATTGGCTGGAAGGATTTCATCAGGGCGGATAAGTGCCGGGTTAACGGGGTTTGGCAGGGGGGGATGGATCAGTTTCATCTCTCGGACACGGTTGATGTGGAAGGGCTTAGAATTGACGGCGCCCGGTTCCCGGCCCTTCATCTGAAAAAGAGTTTAACCCTGGATGCGGCGGTAATCGAGCTTGAAGGGACGGGGCCGGGTGGTGAAAAGATGGTGTTAAATGCGAGGGTGGCTAAGTGGCTGGCACCGGAAAAGCAGGTGACTATCCATCAAATGGCGCTTTCCGCGTTTGATCAGCCGGCTTTGGTAAATGACCGGCCGATTTTTATCCGCATCAACCGGGACCGTCTCGAGATCGGGGATATGCATTTAAATTCCGGGCAGGCCAGCGTGGATGTGGCCGGGGCACTGCCTTTGTCCGGAACCGGGGACATGGCCCTTGAATTCGGGCTGATGAATCTTGATTTAAGCCGGATCATGGGCGTCTGGGGTTTGCAGGAGGCGCTTGGCGGCATGCTTTCCGGCCGGATCAAAGTAAATGGTACAACAGATGAGCCGGCACTGGATGCGGAGCTATCCCTTAAACACTGTGACTGTTACGGGATAAAAGTATCCGAGATCGCCGGATCCGTCGATTATCGCAGCGGAAAAGCCAACCTGGCGTTTACCGGGTTTCAAAATGATCAGGAACTTTTTAGCACCAAAGGCCGCATTCAAACAGAGATCTCTTTAATCCCATTTAAATTCAATCCCCGGCAAAGCCTGGTGGACCTTCATGCGACGCTTTCCGGGCTTAAGCTGTCTGATATCCCCATGCTGAAACATTCCGAGGCCGGGTTTGACGGCACGCTTTCCGGGCAGGCAGATATTCTGGGCAGCCCGATCCAGCCGAAAATATCCGGCCGGCTGGATCTGACAGACGGGTATCTGAATTTCAGTGATCAGGGCCTCACCTATGAAACGCTTGAGGCGCAGCTCCGGTTCTCCCCGGAACGCGTCATCATTTCTGATGCCCGCATTGCCGGGGATAGGGAGGGCAGTCTTAAAATAAACGGACAGGCCGGGCTGGAGGGCTTTTCCCTGGGCAATTTTGATGTTCATATAGCCGGCCGGGATTTTTACGTGCCCTACCGCAGAGGGGCGGATGTCAGGGTGCGCCCGGATCTTCATCTTGCCGGCAGCCTCTCAAAGCCTGAGCTGAGCGGCGAGGTGAAAATCACCCAGGGACGCGTGGATTTGGATTTGTTTCTGGAAAAGCAGCCCTCGGAGATTCGGGTGATTGAGCTGCCTAAAGCCGAAAACGGGATGCTCCGGATTCCGGATAAGAGCCCGGCCCGGCTTAAGCTGATTGATCCGCTGGCCGCTGATATTTCAGTTATCATTCCCGGTAAAATGTGGTTCCGCGGCAAGGATCAGATCGTGGAAATTGCCGGGAATATTGACCTGAAAAAAGAGCCCGGCGGGCAGTTTCTGATTTACGGGCCTTTAAATGTGGTCCGGGGGACATACCGATTCCGCGGCAAGCTGTTTGAGATCACCCAGGGCGAGATCAACTTTATCGGTCAGGAAACCGTTAATCCGCCTGTCCGGTTTCAGGCGGAGACGGAAATACAGGACGTCACCATTATTATCCATTTAAGCGGGACGTTTCAGCAGTTAAACCTTGAGTTCGAGAGCATCCCGGCCATGGAGCAGGTGGATATCATTTCTTATCTCGCCTTTGGCCGGCCTAGCGCCGAGCTTTCATCCGAGGAAAGTTTTAAAGCGGAGCAGGCCGCGCTGAGCATTACCGGCCAGCTCGCTGCAGATGAGCTCCGGCAGTTGCTGGGGGATGTCCTGTATATTGATTATTTAAACATCAGCACCGGCAGCGGGGATCTTCGTCAGGGGTCGGTGGCCATGGGCAAATACGTCACCCCCAAAGTATTTGTCACCTACCGTCAGGGGTTTTCAGAAGAAAGCCCCCGCCGGCTGGAAGTTGACTATGAGATCAACCGGCACTTCAGCATCGAAACCCAGATTGACGAAGAGCAGACGGCCGGGGCAGATCTTATCTGGAATTATGAATTTTAAAACTAATCGAGTTCTTCAAAGTACTCCTGTTCGGCAAAGCACTTGGGACAGACCCAGTCTTCCGGCAGATCCTCGAACTTTGTTCCCGCCGAAATATTGCTTTCCGCATCACCTTCATCCGGGTCATAAACATAGCCGCACGGGCATTCGTATTTTTTCATCATCTCTCCTTTCAGGGTTTAATCTGGTTTAGGGTTCCGTTCCATGCGCAGTTATCGCAATAGATAGGGGTTTCATCGGTTAATTCCGGGATTTCTGACTCATTGAGATCCGGATCAAAGCATATATCTCCGGACTCACAGCTGAATCCATAGGTTTCATACTCATCATCCGGGTCTTTTAGATAAAAACGCTGGTACCGGCATAGCGGACATTTCATCAGATTCTCCTCTCCTCGTATTCGGACAATACTTGCACTCTTTGAAACAAGATATATATTTTTTATTTAAATTCAAAAAATTTTTAAAAAGAGGTTGCTAATGCATGCGCAAAATAAAAGTGTCGAGCCAATGAAAAAGATAACCCTGAAATACACCGCCGGTACCGCAGAAGGTAGTGATGATCTGATCAGTCCGGCAGAGTCCTGTGAGTTTATTTACGGCATCGCCCCCGAGGGCCTGACGCCCTTTGAATACGCGCTTGCGGATAAATCCCCTGGGGATCGCATTCAATACCGGGTGGAGCGAGCGCGGGTCATTGAGACATTCGGCCATCTGCTTTCCAATATGGGCAAGATGCCGATCGATCAGGCGCGTTTTTATTTAACCATCGAGCTAACTGATGTTCAAGAGGCGGATCAACGGGAGGTGGTCCGGGCACTGGCCGGTACCACGGCCTGCGGCGGTGATTGCGGGTGCGGCTGCGGCGGGCATTGATGCTTGCTGGTGACCTGCCGACCGTCAGCGCCGGTCCTGAATTAATCGATACGACCTGGCGGAAACAATTGGAGGCGCTGTGGATGTCTGTAACAAGTTGATAAGATAACAATTCACGCGGTTTTGCTCGCAGGAGATAAAAAAACGCCCGGACCGTTAAAGATCCGGGCGTTGAGAAGGTAAGTTCTTGGTTTGGCTATTAGAAGTAGTAGCCGACGTTGATGTTTAACCGGGTGTTGCGGTTGTTTGATGCCTGCCAGCCGTCCAGATTATCCACCATGGAGCCGCCCATGAAGGTCATGTTTTCAGCTGAAATGACATCAATGTAAGTATAGACCGGGCCAGCAGCCACCAGGCAGCCGACGACGTTCTGCCATGTCGTATTCCAGTCGTCATTATCCGGTTCAATGACCGTGTTGTCGGAGTAGAAAGTCAGGCTGCTGATGGGGCCGACATCGACCGGCAGCGTATAGGCAACGTTGGCAATGCCCATGGTGGCCTCCGTGGGGGCTCCCCATGTAAAGCTGTAACCGCCTACTGTTATCACATCGTCATTGGCGCCTTCCGGATTTTCCGGATCATATTCATACTGGATGCCTTCCAGCTGAATATTCCAGTTGCCGTAATTTCCGACAATGTGAGCGGCGCCGGCATAGCCGTCGCCCGTATCTTCAGTCTGGGTGTTATAAAGCTGGCCATACTGGCCGGAAAGTCCGAATTCCGTGCTGTTGTTCTCATCATGGGTAAACGTATAGGCGCATCGGATGTTGCCCTGATTGGTTTCTTCATTGCCGTTGCCGGTATTCAGGACGTCAATGGAGTACCGGCCGGGATCTGAGGCCCCGAATTCTTCATTTTTATAAAAGGCAAATGCCCAGTCCCACGGCCCATTATTATACAGCGCCTTGATACCCATGTCATAGTCATCTTCGAACCCGTTGTAGTAGGCGCCGGTAAACCAGAAGTTATGGGAGGCATAGGGCTGAATCCCGAAGGGGACCTGGTGGACGCCGATCTGGCCCTGCCAGTTTTCGTTGAAGTTGTAACCAACCCAACCATGATGGGGCGCATGAAAGTTGTATTGCGGATAGAACCGGTATTCAGCGGACATGATCATGTCACCGATTTCACCGTCCAGGTTCAACCGAAACGTGTCAAAACCAAAATCCCCGACCTTTTCATCCTGTGCGTCATCCCAGTCTTTGTAATTATACTGAACGCGCAGGGCGCCGCCGATGTCGATCTTTTCCAGCTGATCATACATTCTGGCGAACTCTTCGGCTGACATGGCGCTGCCGGATGCCGGCACGCACATTAAAAAAGCGGCTAAAAATAATACACCTAATCCTAATTTCTTCATCAGTCGTTCTCCTTTCTCCTTAAAACGTTTTTCCTTAATTATCCTCATTCAAATATTAAAAGCCCCCCTGGCTTTCTTCATGGAGGGGTCCCCTCCATTTGCAGATTAACCCCCCAGAGGATTTGGCGATCCTGTGGGGGGTTAACCCGGTTGTTTCTTAAGATTTCAGCTTTTACTTGAAATTAAAGCAAATTGCAAGGGTTTTTACACCCCCTGGCTTCGGTTTTCGCTTATTTGGCAGTGGCTTTGGCCGCCTCGATCCAGGCATCCCACTTGCCCTGGTTTTTTTCAATCCATTCATCCACATGCCGCTCGATGTCTTCCTGCTTGTCCTGGCCCTCGAACATCTTATTGTTCTGTTCGGCGATATCGCTGAACGGAACGGACATCAGGGAAAACATGGTTTTAATGGCCGGGTTGTTGTTGATGAATTTCTTGTTGGCAACCACCCGGATATCATTTGCCACAAATCCCATCTTGCAGGGGTCGGTAACCGTGCCGGTCAGGCCCTTGGCAACCATATCCTCTTCAAGGCCTTTCTGACCCTCTTTGGGCACGATTTCAGGCACATTGATCCACATCACGTCTTCGCCGGGTTTCAGCTTATAAACCGTCCAGTTCGGCGTCCAGGTATAGAAGAAGACGGGCTCGCCCTCGTTATACCGGGCAATCGCGTCCGCCATGCTGGCGCTGTAACCGGCCTTGATGAGATTGACGTGGTCCCACAGGTCATAGGTGTTCATGTGGAACTTGATGGTTTTTTCGCAACCCCAGCCGGGCGGGCAGGCCACCAGGTCGGCTTTTCCGTCGCCGTTGGCGTCGAATGCTTCCTTGACCTCTTCGCGTTTAAAGTCATCCAGGGATTTAATGTCGTATTCCTCGACATGCTCCTTGGATACCAGGTAGCCCTGGACCGCGCCGGCCCTTACGACGGTGCCGGCCATATCGATTCTTTCCGACCAGTTTCTGGGCAGAAACTCGGCATGCAGCGGGAACCAGCCGTTAGCCCAGAAATCCAGATCGCCCTCTGCCAGGGACCGGTAGAAGATGGGCGCCCCGAGCTTTTTAGCCTCTTCGACATCATAGCCAAGCTGCTCACAGGCTCTGGAATAAAGCGCTTCCAGGAAAAATCCCGTGGTCCATGTGGCGGCTCCCGGTTCAACCTTTTTGCCTTTGCCGGGCAGATCCTCGGCAACGGAGCCCCCGGGAAATGCCATCAGGCAGGCGGCGAAAATCAGTAAAGCCAATCCGGTTCGTGTTAAAATGCGTCTCATGTAAAACCTCCTTTTTGGTTGTTAATTGCTTTATTAATGCCAGGCAGGAATTATTCCTGATCCTGGGTAGAGCCCATCGCCTGGGTGATGCGGTCCAAGACCATGGCCATCAGCACAATGCCTAAACCGCCGATACCGGCGAGGCCGACCTGCAAACTGTTCAAGCCTTCAAAAACCGGCACACCAAGGCCGCCGGCCCCGATCAGGGAGGCAATGACGACCATGGAAAGCGAGAGCATAATCGTCTGGTTCAAGCCGGCCATGATGGTCGTCAAGGCCAGCGGGATCTGAACTTTCCACAGCACCTGCCGCTTGGTGGCACCGAATGCGTAAGTGGCCTCGATCAGTTCCGGGTGGACCTGACGGATGCCCAGGTTGGTGAGCCGGATAATGGGCGGCATGGAGAAAATGATGGTGGCGATAACCCCGGCCACGGTGCCGATGGAGAACAGCATGACAACCGGTACCAGATAGACGAAGGCGGGGGTGGTCTGCATGGCGTCCAAAACCGGCCGTAAAACCGCTTCAAACTTGTTGCTGCGGGACGATATGATGCCCAGGGGCACCCCGATTAAAACATCCACGACAACGGCTGAGATCACCATGGCCAGTGTGGTCATGGTTTCATCCCACAGGCCGGTAAACCCGATAAATGCCATGGCGGCGATGCTGAATATGCCGACTTTCCAGCCGGCTGTTTTCCACCCGATGACCAGAAACGCCAGCAGAATGATTTCTGCAGGCACCCACAATAACAAATCATTGATGCCGTTTAACATAACTTCAATGGGTATTTTGATGGCCTGGAACTGGGGTCTGAAATTGCCCACAAGCCACTCGACCGCTAATTCAATCCAATCGTCGAGTGGAATGGTGTATTTAAATATATCAAACATCTATGCCTCCTAATGGCTTACTTTTTGTGGATTAGCTCTCGGCGTCCGCGGTTTCCTGGGACTGGGGCGCGGGTTCCGTCTCATTCGCTGCAGCCGCTGACCCGGTATACGAACTCCCGGTTTCATCCTCCGCCGCCTCCCGGGTTAGTGTCTGCAGGAACAGGTATCTGGATATCGTGCCGACATATTTGTTTTCCGTGTTAACGATCGGCACGGGGCATTCATAGGAGGTCAGTTTCGGCAGAAGTTCCTGCAGGGTCGCATCATCATTGGCCGGCTCGATCCCCTCTAAGAAGGCCGGGGAAATATCTTCTGAATTGATGGATTCGTCTTTTAGGGCTGCCTGGATTTTGGTGAGTGATACGACGCCAACGTATTCCCGGTTTTTGCGGAGTACATAGGCATATTCGCGGTCAAATTCATTCAGCCGCTGGCGGACCGCCCGGAGGCCGGCTTTATGCAGCGGTAAAGTGACCTGGGTCGTCGTGGCGATGTCGCCCGCTTTGTAAACATTGGTGGGGTCAACGCCCCTGAAGAATGCCCGGACATAGTCATCTGCCGGGTTTCTCATAATTTCTTCAGGCGGACCGATCTGGACAATCCGGCCGGACTCCATAATCGCGATCCGATCACCGATGCGCATGGCTTCATCCAGGTCATGGGAGATAAAAACCACCGTCCGTTCGCTGCCTTCCTGCAGTTTCAGTAGTTCATCCTGCATTTCTGTCCGGATCAAGGGGTCAAGCGCTGAAAACGCCTCATCCATCAGCATGATATCCGGATCCACAGCAAGGCCCCGGGCAAGCCCTACGCGCTGCTGCATGCCGCCGGACAATGCGCTCGGATAACTGTTTGCCACATGGCTTAAACCCACCTGTTCGAGGGCATCCATGGCCCGGTCTTTTCTTTTTTTTTCAGGGATTTTCATTACCTCCAGGCCAAAAGCGGCATTTTCAAGCACCGTTAAATGGGGCATGAGTGCAAAGGATTGAAATACCATGCTCATGTAATCCCGCCGCATCTGGATGAGTTCATTTTTGTCCATTTGGGTGATATCCTGGCCCTCGACAATAATTTTTCCGGAGGTCGGCTCAATCAGCCGGTTTAACAGCCGCACCAGGGTGGATTTGCCGGAGCCGGAAAGCCCCATGATCACAAAGACTTCACCGGCATAGACTTCGAAGCTCGCATCGTGGACCCCGATGGTCAGGCCGGTCTGTTTATAGATCTCATCCTTTTTTTTCCCTTGCTTAATGAGCTCAAATGCGGGTTGGGGATCGCCGCCAAAAATTTTAAAGGCGTTCTCCACCCGCAGCCGCTCTTGCGCATTGTTCCCATTAGTTGCCATAATTTCTATCCTCTAAGTGAATTCTTGGTTACTTAGTGTTGAAGAGGTGCGCATCCAACCCGTTCGGTCGTGCAGCCGTCCATGGAAAACCAAAACTTCTCTGCTGCCGGGAGTCTGCTCCATATTTTCCAGATATCATTCAATTTTAGCTGTATTTAAAAATAACGTGTTTCGAAAAAAAAACAAAAAAATAGTTCGCGGACAAAAAATAAATTTTTGAGTTGTCCGTAAATTTTTGGAAACTAAGGGTTTCAAATAAATTTATTTACTAAAATTTTCTTGCTTTGTCAAACTGCGGGTTCCTTAATTCCTTAATTCCTTAAAATACTCAAGCATGATTCAGGATTGAAAATAATCCATTGAGTTTATATAATTTTTTATTAGGTGTGAATCTTTGCAAATCAATTTGTCGCAGATAACGCCTGCGGCAAATGCGGCCTCCAGCATAATCAGATGTTTTTGTTTTACTTGTTGATGTTTTAGGATAACCTATTATGATGATGATGAGTCGTGTATTCGCAAACATTGAGTATAAAGCAGAATAAGAGATGCATAGGACGTTGAAATCATGCAAAAGTCGATTCTGATCACCGGGGCTTCTTCCGGTATTGGTAAGGCCGTTGCCCATGAAATGGGGCGAAAAGGCTACGCCGTGGCCCTGACGGCGCCGCGGCAGCATCTTGTTGATGAGATCGGAGAAGATATTAGGGCCCGACATCATCCCCCGCAAATCATTTCGCGGGCCCTGGATGTGACCGATCATGGTGCGGTGTTCAATACGGTATCCGAAATCGGGGATTTTTTCGGCCGCCTGGATATCGTCTTTGCCAATGCCGGCATCGGGCTGGGGGAAAAGGTAGGAAGCGGCGATTTTGAAAAGGCCCGTAAGACAATTGAGGTTAATCTGATCGGTGCCATGGCCACGGTGGACGCCGCGATCAGTCTTTTTTTGGCTCAGGGCGGCGGCCACGTGGTGGGGACGAGTTCGATCGCCGCCCTGCGCGGTTTTCCCCGAAGCTCTTCATACAGTGCGTCAAAGGCCGGGCTGGCCATCTATCTGGAGGCGGTCCGGGCGGAATGCCTTAAGAGAAATATCGATGTCACCGTCCTGTATCCGGGCTATATTGACACTCCGCTCAATCAAATGCTGCCCAGCCGCCCCTTTCTGATATCCGTGGAAAAAGGGGCGGCCATTATTTGCCGGCTGATTGAGAAGCGGGTCAAATCCGCCTGCGTGCCGGCCTATCCATGGGCCGCGGTCGGTCCGCTGCTTAAAATTCTCCCTCTTCGGATGATCGCAAAAATGTAGAACCTAAATTGAGCGATTTTCAAGTTTGCCGCAGATACAAGGAAAATGATGTCGAGCTATACTGACTCGTACGTGAAATTCCGAGGGATGCAGCGCAACAAAGATATTGGACTTTTTGCGAAGCCGTCAAGGGCAAGTTAGCTGACGAACGGCCTGCGCAGCACCGTATCTTTTTTCCAGCGCAGGTCGTTTTTTTCCGGATAGGCGATGTTATAATGCAACCCCCGGCTCTCCTTCCGGTGTTTGGCGCAGCGGATGATGAGCTCGGCCACCAGGGCGATATTTCTGAGCTCGATCATGTCCGGGGTGACTTTAAAATTCCAGTAATACTCCTCAATTTCTGACTGCACCATTTCAATGCGCCGCTGCGCCCTGGCCAGGCGTTTGTCGGAGCGGACGATCCCCACGTAATTCCACATGAATCGCCGGATTTCATCCCAGGTATGGGAGACCATAATGGCTTCGTCACTGTCGAGGGTGCCCAGATCATCCCAGGGCGGGATTTCGGGCAGCGTTTCGTATTCAATAGAATCCAGTTCTTCAACCGTTTTCAGTGCGGCCTGATTGGCGTATATCAGGGCCTCTAGAAGGGAGTTGCTGGCCAGGCGATTGGCGCCGTGAAGGCCGGTGCAGCCGGTCTCTCCAATGGCAAAAAGCTGCTGGATGTTTGTTCGCCCGTAAATATCGGTCACCACCCCGCCACACATGTAATGCGCCGCCGGCACCACCGGAATGGGCTCCGTGGTCATGTCAATACCGAATTTCAGGCATTTTTGATAAAGGTTGGGAAACCGGCTTTGAATGTAATCCGCCGGCTTATGGGAGATATCCAGAAAAACCGAGTCATCCCCCCGTTTCTTTAATTCCGAGTCAATGGCCCGGGCCACCACATCCCTGCAGGCCAGTTCCTTTAGCGGGGTGTATTTCTCCATGAAGCGATCCCCTGACGCATTTAACAGAACGCCGCCTTCGCCCCGCACCGCCTCGGAGATCAGAAAGTTTTTGGCCGCCGGATGAAACAGGCAGGTGGGGTGAAACTGGACGAATTCCAGGTTGGCCACGATGGCGCCCGCCCGGTAGGCCATGGCGATGCCGTCGCCGGAGGCGATATCCGGGTTGCTCGTATACGAATAGACTTTTCCGGCCCCGCCGGTGGCCAGCACCACATTTTTGGCACAGAATGTATGAATTTCCAGGGAAAAGCGATCCAGCACGTAGGCACCATAGCAGTAGTCCTCATGGGTGGTGATGATGAGCCCCCGTTTTAACCGGGTGGAGCGGGTAATGAGGTCAATGGCGATATGGTTTTCAAATATGCGGATGTTGGGGTGCTGTTTGGCCTTTTCGATCAGCGCCTTTTCAACCGCAAGACCCGTGAGATCCGCTGCATGGACGATCCGGTTCTGCGAATGCCCGCCCTCCCGGCTCAAATCCAGGTGCAGCCCGCTGGCCTGGGAGTTGTCCCGGTTAAATTCAACCCCCAGATTGATCAGCTCCCGGATCCGTTCAGGCGCCTGCCTGACCACCATTTGCACCACGTCCTCATGGCACAGGCCGTCGCCGGAGGCCAGGGTATCTGAAATATGCAGGTCAAAGGAGTCCTCCTGGCCGAAAACAGAGGCAATCCCGCCCTGCGCGTAAGCGGTGTTGCTCTCCTGCATATTTCTTTTTGTGATGAGATGGACCCGGCCATGATCCGCGGTCTTGATGGCGAAAAGCAGGCCGGCTAAGCCGGAGCCGATAACCAGAAAGTCAGAATGGTATTCCATGAGCCGATTCTTTTATAACAGGGATGATCGTTTACGTTTGCCGCTGGCGCCAAGAATGATCCCCACAAGCAAAACGCCTGCGCCGATCAGAAACCATTTGAGGGCTTCAGAGAGAAAGGCGTCGGATATTTTAGCTTCAAGGGATGCAATTTTTTGATTTTTTTCTTCAATCTGGCGGGCGAGGCTCTCGTTTTCGTTTTTGAGTTTTAATACATCTGCTGAGGCTTCCTTCAGCGCCTCGTACTCGGTGCGGATTTCTGCCAGCTTATCCTGGGTCTGGGCAATCTTCTGGGAAAGAAGCTGATTGTCTGAGCGCAGGGTGCTGTTTTCCGCTTGAAGTTCCTTGACCTGTTTTTCCAGCGGATCGTATTTGGCCTTAAGGGTTTCATACTTTTTGCTGTCCGGTACGGCATCGGTTAAATAGCGGCTGATCACCCAGCCTTCCCGGTTGTCTGAAAGCCGGACCCGTGTCCAGCCGTTCTCGGTTTTAAGGGCCTCAAATTTGGTGCCTGAGGATACGGTTTCCATAACCCGGTACTTGATGCCGGGGCCCTTTCGCACGGTTATTTGGTGGAGGTCATCCACGTATTTGGTTGCGGCGCCTGCCGGTGCGGCAACGATGAGCAGGCTGACAAAAACGCCGATAAGAATTCGCATGGCATGGTTCTCCATTATGTTAAATTCCGGGACAGGCATAACCCTTTATATTTATTTTGCTTTTTGAAAAGTGGTTAATATATATGAATTTTTTCGGGGATTCAAGCAAAAATCCGGTCAGCAAAAATCCGGTCATTTCGCTGCGAGCGCGCTTAGCCGCTCCCTTAAGCCGGACAGGCGCATTTCCGGCTTGTTGTTGCCAAGGGCGATGGACAGGGCCTTTTGGCTGCCCAGCAGAAAGACCAGGGATTGCGCCCGGGTAATGGCGGTATAGAGAAGATTGCGCTGGAGCATGATATAGTGGCGGGTAATCAGGGGAAGGATGACCACGGGATATTCTGAGCCCTGGGATTTGTGCACCGAGATGGCATAGCCGAGGGTTAAGTCTCCGGTCTCATCCATGGCGTATTCAACCTGCCGGCCGTAAAAATCGATGGTTAATTCTGAATTGGCGGGCGAGGCGCCTATAATCGTGCCGATATCCCCGTTATACACCTCTTTCTGGTAATTGTTTCTAAGATTCATGACCTTGTCTCCGGTCCGGAAGCCGGTACCGGGGATCGGAGGGTTTCCGGTATTCAAAGCGGCCTGGAGCTTCTGGTTTAAGTTGATGGTGCCCGCCACGCCCTTATGCATAGGCGAGAGCACCTGAATGGATTTTAGCGGATCAATGCCAAAGGACTTGGGCAACACCTCGGTACAAAGACGGCAGATGGTGTTTGCAATGGCCTCTGGATCCTGTTCTGCCAGAAAGAAAAAATCCCCGTTTTCGGTGGCTGCCGCATCAAACGGGTCGTTTTCCGGGAATTCCGGGAACTCCCCGTTTCTCACCCGATGGGCGTTTAAGGTAATCCGGCTTTCCGCGGCCTGCCGAAAAATTTCGGTCAGCTGGCAGACCGGGAGGATCCCGGAATTGATGAGATCCGCCAGAATATTGCCGGGGCCAACAGGCGGGAGCTGAAACGCATCCCCCACAATGATGAGCCGGCTGGAAAGGGAGACCGCGTTTAAAAGGTGATGCATGAGCGGCGCATCCACCATGGAGGCTTCATCAATGATGATGGCATCCGCATCAATCGGCTTATCCTGATCGCGGCCGAAAAAGTTGTCCGCTAAATTATATTCCAGGAGTTTGTGGATCGTATGGGCGGGGATATGGCTCATCTCAGAGAGGCGCCTGGCTGCCCGGCCGGTGGGCGCGGCCAAACAGATCCGCTTGCCGAGCTGCCTGAAAACCGCGGAAATCGCGCGGATCAGGGTGGTCTTGCCGGTGCCCGGCCCGCCGGTAATAATGACCACGCGATGGGTCAGAATTGTTTCAAGGGCATTGCGCTGCTCCGGGGTCAGCTCAACCAGAAGCGAGGAGAGAATGCGCTCGAGCAGCTGATCCGCGGTCATTGGTAAAGGCGCCACCGGTAAAGCGAGCAGGGCGGATACTCGGGCGGCAATGGCGGCTTCTGCCTCAAATAAACCTTTCGGATAAATCCGCCGGCTGGCTTCTGCTTCCGGAAGGGCGTCGACCACCACTTCATCTGCATCTGTCAGCGCATGGATGGCCGCCCGGATATCTTCCCTTTCGATTTCAAAAAGCCGCTGGGCGTGGTCCAAAAGGTCGTCCTCAAGCAGAAACACATGGCCCTTGCCCGCGGCCTCCTGCAGCAGGTGGCGCACGCAGGCTGTTGCCCGCTCCGGTGTTTCCGGGGCTATGCCTTCGCTGATGGCGATACGGTCCGCAATGGCAAATCCGATTCCGCGGATATCCTCGCAAAGCCGATAGGGTGATTCCCGGATGATGTCTATGGCAGCGGGGCCGTAAAGATTGAATATTTTTTCGGCATACACGCCGCTTACCCCGTTTTGTTCGAGATAGGCCATGATTTGGCGGAATGCCTGCATGGCCTGCCATTGTTCGTATATGGCGTTGGCCTTGGCCGCGCCGATCCCCTCGACCGCCGTTAATTTTTCCGGCGCGGTCTCAATGATGTTAAAGGTGTCGGTCCCGAATGTTTTAACAATGCTTTCCGCAGTGGCCCGGCCGATGCCTTTTATCACACCGGCGGTGAGGTAATCTTTGATGCCCTCGATGGTGGCGGGAAGCCGCGATTCTATGGTTTCAATGCGAAACTGCTCTCCGTATCTGGGGTGTGTGGTCCAATGGCCGGTGAGCCGGACATTTTCTCCGGCCACAGGCGAAGGCATGGGGCCGACCACGGTGACCGGCGTCCGGGATTGATCCAAGATAAGCCGTGCCACCGTAAAGCGGTTTTCGGCATTGTGATAGGTGATGTGATGAATCCGGCCGTCGAGTTTGCTCATAGGGAAAAAGAATTATCCGGCAGGCGCTGAATGATCCATGCGGCCGCCTCTCGCAGATCTGCTGCAATGTAATCCGGCTGGTGATTGTTTTGGCGAAGCGCTTCCGGATCAATTTTATGACACCCGGTCTTTACCAGAACGGCGGCGCCGCAGCCGGCATTTCTGGCGCATTGGATATCCTTCGGGCTGTCGCCCACCATGACCGCGGTAGAAAGGTCAATGCCGTATCGTTCGCAGGCCTTAAAAATCAAGCCGGGCTTGGGTTTTCTGCAGGCACAGTGATCCGCCGGCTGATGGGGGCAGTAAAAAATATCGGTTAACCGCCCGCTGTGCTCTAAAATACGCCGGGCCATGTTTTGGGTGATGCGGTCCAGTTCCGCTTGGTCCATATATTTTCTGCCCACCGCGGACTGGTTGGAAATGATGAAAATGGGGCAGCCCGCGCGGGTTAAGTCCCTAATGGCGTCCAGGCTTCCGGGGATGAATTCGAATTCCGCCCAGGATTTGATATAATCCGGGGAATCCCGGTTAATGACGCCATCGCGGTCTAAGAATACCGAATGTTTAAGCATATCGAGCCATTCGGAATCATTGACTATTTGTTCAGGGCAATTTTGAGCACATTGCGCATCTTTTCCACAAAATGGAACTGAATCGCGCTTTTGACATTCTCCGGCACATCCTCCAGGTCTTTTTCATTCCATTTGGGCAGGATGATGCTTTTGATGCCCGCCCGGTGGGCGGCCAGCACCTTTTCCTTAATCCCGCCAACCGGCATGACCTGGCCGCGCAGGGTGATCTCACCGGTCATGGCCAGATCCTTATAAGTAGTGGTGTTGGTTAAAATCGAGGCAAGCGCCGTCAGCAGGGTAACGCCCGCGGAGGGGCCGTCTTTGGGAATGGCGCCTGCCGGAATGTGAATGTGCAGATCATATTCCTGAAAATAGGTTTCATCAATGCCCAGGGATTTGGCATTGCTTCGCAGGTAGCTTAAGGCCGCCTGGGCGGACTCTTTCATGACCTCGCCCAGCTGCCCGGTAAGCGTGAGGTTGCCTTTGCCTTTCATGGCCGTGGCCTCAATAAACAGGATATCCCCGCCCGCCTCGGTCCAGGCAAGGCCCATGACCACACCGGGGGTGGAAACGCGTTTTTTCATTTCCTCCTGGGTAAATTGGACCGGGCCCAGATAATCCGGAATATTTTTGACATCAATTTTAACATATTCCGCCTCCCCGGAGGCGACCTGGCTGGCCACGCCGCGGCAGACCGTGGCGATTTCCCGTTCCAGATTTCTAAGCCCCGCCTCACGGGTATACCCGGTGATAATCTGTTTGATGGCGCCCCGGGTGAAATGAATCTGATCGGATTTCAATCCGTTGGCCTCCCGCTGCCGGGGGACCAGATATCTGGAGGCGATTTTTATCTTATCCTCCACGGGATAGCCGGACAGGCGCAGGACCTCCATCCGGTCGCGAAGGGCCGGCGGGATCGTGTCCAGAATATTTGCTGTGGTGATAAACATCACTGAGGACAGATCATAGGGGACATCCAGGTAATGGTCCTCAAACGTATTGTTCTGCTCCGGGTCCAGCACCTCAAGCAATGCGGAAGAGGGGTCGCCCCGGAAATCACTGCCTACCTTGTCGATTTCATCGAGCATGAATACCGGGTTTTTGGTACCGGCGCGGCGCAGGCCCTGAATAATACGGCCCGGCATGGCACCTACGTAAGTCCGCCGGTGCCCCCTGATTTCCGCCTCGTCCCGGACACCGCCCAGGGAAATGCGGATGAATTTGCGGCCCAGCGCCCGGGCGATGGAGTGGCCCAAAGAGGTTTTGCCGGTGCCCGGCGGGCCCACAAAGCAGAGGATCGGTCCCTTGATATTCGGATTTAATTTTCGGACCGCGAGATATTCAAGGATTCGCTTTTTGGCTTTTTCCAGGCCGTAGTGATCCCGGTCCAGGATTTTTCGGGCTTTGTCAAGGTCTAAGTGGTCCTCTGTCTGTTCGTTCCAGGGAAGGGCGATCAGCCAGTCCAGATAGGTCAAGGCCACGGTGTATTCCGCGGACGAGGGATGCATCCGGGACAATCGGTTCAGCTCCCGTTCCGCCTCCTTGGCTGCGGCCTCGGGCAGATTTTTTTCCTGGATTTTTTCGCGGTACTCTTCCATCTCGGCGGTGGTTTCGTCGGTTTCCCCGAGTTCCTCCTTGATGGCTTTCAGCTGCTGGCGAAGATAGTACTCGCGCTGCTGTTTTTCCATATCCCCCTTGACCTGGGACTGAATTTTATTGCCGATTTCAAGGATTTCCAGCTGGTAGTTGACCAGCTGGGTCACCTTTTTGAGCCTCTCCTTGACATCTAAAATTTCGAGGATCTTCTGTTTTTCCTGGGTGGTGGAATTGATGGTGGAGGTGACCATATCCGCCAGGGTATCCGGTTCTTCCAGGGATTTGGCCATGGTGATCAGCTCCTGGGTCAGCCCGGAGGAAAGCTCAACGACCCGCGCATACTGATTGGTCAGGTTCGCCATCAGGGCTTCTGTTTCCTTGTCTTTTTCCCATTCCGGCATCAGGGAGGCAATCCGGGCCTTGAAATAGGGATTATGCTGGGTGTATTCATCGATTTGAAACCGACCCAATCCCTGCAGAATCAGCTGCGCCTTGTTATCCTCGGCTTTGGCCATTTTAAGGATTACGGCGCTGGTGCCGTATGTATAAAGGTCTTCCGGCTGATATTCGGACTTGGCTTCCTTTACGTTTGAGGTGATGGCGCCGATGATCCGGTCCTTGGACATGGCCTCGTCGATCAGCTGAATTGAGGACTCCTGCATGACAATCAGCGGAAGCACCATTTTCGGAAATAAAACAACATCATACAAAGGGATTACGGGAATTATGTCCGGTATTTTTTCTGGTGAATATCCTTGCTGCTCAGCGTCTTGTGTCATTTGCTGCCTCCAGAACTCACATATGTTAACTCTTGGATAAGCATGTAAAGCCCTCTCATGCCGTGAAGCGGGCTAAGCGGGCGCACCGTTATTCAGGCTTTTTCAAAAACGGTTCATTCATCATTGATGGGGACGTTATGCCGGGACTTCTGGGTCAACTTGTTGACCCGAATATAGAGCAGCCCTTTTTTGTATATGGCATTAACTGAATCCGTATCAATCGCAGCCGGCAGATAGAGTACGCGCTCAAAATTGCCGTACTGAATTTCAGCCAGACGGTATTTGCCGTTTTCCGCCGGCGGCACGCCGATTCTTCGGCCGGCCATGCGGATGGCCCGCGAGTTTATCTCAAGCTCCAGATCCTCTTTATTAACCCCGGCCATTTCGGCAATCACAATGATTTCAGTTTGCGTTTCAAAGATATCCAGCGGCGGATACCATGTATTTTTGGAAAACGAGTACATAGGGCCCATCGAGTGAAACATGTCGTTGATGGTTTTTTGGAATTTTGCCCCTAAACGATCAAAATCATCTGCCAGTCGGATTTTGATGTAATCCATGGATGACTCCTGTTTTCATTCGGGTTCAAATCGGCGTACAATACCCCGGCCTGTATTGAAAATTACTCAATTTTGGCCTGATTAAAAAATAAAATTAACATTGAATCAGGAAGTTGTAAAGTTGGACGGTGAAACTATTTTTGCAGCCATAAAAAGATGGACTCGTAAAATGTCGATTCTGGGACGGCAAAGAAAAAAGTTCAAGATCGCGGCGCGCAAATCCCGAGGAATGCAGCGCAACAAAGATATTGGACTTTTTGCGAAGCCGTCATAAAAAAAGGCTTATGAGGGACCAGCCCCATAAGCCTTATATTTCCTGGTAGGCGGTACTGGATTTGAACCAGTGACTTCTACCGTGTGAAGGTAGCACTCTCCCACTGAGTTAACCGCCCTTATGTGTCCCCAAAAATAATGGCTCATTCATTATCAAGTCAAGAATTATTTTCGGAGTTGGTGTCAGTATCGGCCGGATCATTGGCATCGGGCTTAAACGGCAGGGCCTGTTCGTTGGGTTTGGCGGGCGTCTGGAGGTCATCGATTTCCCTGGGGGTGGGAAGATCCTTTAAGTCTTTTAAATCAAATGTTTCAAGGAATTTTTGCGTGGTGGCGTAAACCATGGGGCGACCGGGAATTTCCCGTCTTCCCAGAATCCGGATGAGTTTGCGGTCCAGCAGCAGGCGGATGGTGTTTCCTGAATTAACGCCCCGGATGTGCTCGATCTCACTGCGCATCACCGGCTGCCGGTAGGCGATAATCGCCAGGGTCTCCAGGGCGGCCTTACTGAGTCTGGCCGGGGAGGGCTGAAACAGTCGCTGGATGTATGGCTTGGACTCAGGGCGGGTTCTGAACTGGAAGCCCCCGGCCACCTCATGGAGCGCGAACCCGCCGTTTCTGTTTTCAAATTCCTCTTTCAGGGCTGTCAGTGCAGCTTTTATCTGCTCGGTGCCGGTTTCGGGCACCGCCTTTTTGATTTGATCCACGCTCAACGGCCCTTCTGAGACAAACAGGAGGCTTTCTATGATCGATTGGAGTGAAGCCGTATCCGGGTTATCCGCCGCCGGATTAGTCGATGAGCTTTGCATCAGGGGATTCCCGGTAAATAAGCCGTAAGCTGCTGTATGGGTCGTTCTGCATCAGGCGGACCATGTTTAGTTTGACGATTTCAAGGATGGCCAGGAATGTGACGATGATCTCCTTTCGATCGGGGTTTTCCGATAACAGCCCATCAAAGGCAAGCGCCCCTTTTTCTTTGATCCGGTCAAAAATTTCCGTCATTTTTTCTTTTACGGAAATTTTTTCAAAGGTGATATGAAGCTCCGTCTGATCCGCCATTTTATCTAAAAGGGAGCGGTAGGCATTGAAAAGACTGATAAGATCCGCCTGAATGGTTTCCTCATGGGGATCGGGCATAAGATCCGATTTTTCGACGCTCCGGGTGAAGACGTCCTCGTCCAGCATGGGCTGGGCGGCCAGTTTTTCCGCCACGGATTTCATCTGCATGTATTCAAGCAGCGGACCGGTAAGCTCCTTCCGGGGGTCGTCTTCCTCCTCCGTATCCGCGTCGACATGGCGGGAAGGAAGCAGCATCCGGGACTTCAGGTGCGTCAGGGTGGCGGCCATGACCAGAAAATCCCCGGCAATATCGACATCCAGGGATTTCATCCATTCCAGGTAGGCAAGAAATTGGTCGGTAATAAACGCAATCGGGATGTCATAGATGTCCACCTCATTTTTTTTAATCAGATGGACGAGCAGGTCCATGGGCCCCTCAAAAATGTCCTGGAGTTTTATTTTATAGGGTTCATTGTTCATTTTTAGATTTTCAGGGCCTCCCGTACGCCCTCCATGGTCCGCTGCGCCTCGGCTGCGGCTTTTTCATTACCCCGGGCGATAATGTCTTCGACCAGATCCGGCCGCTGCTTATAGTATTCGGTCTTCTCCCGGATCGGGGCCAGGGCGGCAATCAGATTTTCCGCCATTTTCTGCTTGCACGCAACACATCCGATCGCCGCACTCCGGCAGTCTTTGTTGACCTCCGATATCATATCCGCTGCTGAATACATCTGGTGAAATGAAAACACGTTGCATACATCCGGATCCCCCGGGTCGCTTTTTTTGATGCGCTGGGGGTCGGTGATCATGGTCGCCACTTTTTTTCGGATGGCCTCTGGCGTGTCAGAGATAAAAATGGCGTTGTCATAGCTTTTGCTCATCTTCCGGCGGTCCGTGCCCAGGATTTTGGCGGATTCGGTGAGAATCGTCTCCGGCTCCGGAAAGACATGGCCATAAAAGTAATTAAACCGCCGGGCGATTTCCCGGGTAATCTCTATGTGCGGGGCCTGATCGATGCCCACCGGCACACCTTCGGCCTTATAGATAATAATATCCGCCGCCTGAAGAATCGGATACCCCAGGAAACCGAAGGTGGACAAGTCCTTGTTTTTCAGCTCCGCAATCTGTTCCTTGTATGTGGGGTTTCGCTCCAGCCAGGGCACCGGGGTAATCATGGAGAGCAGCAGGAACAGCTCTGCATGGGATTTGATATGGGATTGCACAAAAAGCGTGCTTTTATCCGGTGAAAGCCCGGCCGCGAGCCAGTCAATCATCATGTTCCGGCTGAACTCTTTGATATGCCCCGGATTTTCATAATCGCTGGTTAATGCATGCCAGTCAGCGATAAAAAAGAAGCAGTCAAATTTATCCTGCATGCTGATCCAGTTGTTAAGCGCCCCATGGAGGTTTCCGAGATGAAGGGCGCCGGTTGGCCGCATGCCGCTGACAATCCGTTTTTTTGCAGTCATTAAAAATCTCCTGTTTCCATTATATATAGCCTTGAAGCATCCAGTTCATCAACGGGGATATAAAAAAAGATATAAACAGATCAAGAGAATTCGTCATTAGCAGAACAATCAGAATGAGGATGCCGAAGGGCTCAATGGTCTGGAACTGCCGGCTGTATTTTTGCGGCAGCAGCATACTCAGGATGCGCCCGCCGTCAAGCGGCGGCACCGGAATCAGATTGAAAATGCCCAGTACCAGGTTAATCATCACGCTATAGGCCAGAAGCTGGATCAGGAGGGTACCAATGGGCGAGGATGCGGAGGATGTCAAAAACCCGGGAAACAGGCGGATGCCCTGAAGAATGGCCGCGCAGCCAAGGGCTGCTATAAAGTTGGCGACCACCCCGGCAGCCGCGACGCATAGGGTGCCGATCCGAATGTTTCGGAGGTTTCTGAAGTCCACCGGCACCGGCTTGGCATAGCCGAATATGACCGGAGAGCCGGAAAATTTAAGCAAAAGCGGCAGCAGCACCGATCCGAACGGATCCAGGTGCTTAACCGGATTCAGGGTAAGGCGGCCGGCGAATTTGGCGGTCATATCCCCGAACCGCAGCGCCACATAGCCGTGCGCCACTTCGTGAATCGTGATGGCGAACAAAAGCGGCAGAAAAACAATGATCAATTGGATTGGATTAATATTCGATAGCATATTTCCTCAACAGGGCGAGCTCCTCGTCCTTTGTCTGGGCTTTGCCGTCTAACTTGGCTTCAAGGACGGCATTTAAGATTTTGCTGTATACCGGAGACGGCGGGACGCCCAGGGCTTTAAGGTCTTTTCCGCCCACTGACAGGCGCACCTCCCGGAGATCGGTAACGTAATGGGAAATCATTTTTTTGATGGTCTCGTGGTCGGTCAGGGCCATCATGTACAATATCAATTCGATGCGGAACTCTTTGAGCATCCAGTATAACTCGCTTTTGGCGGGGGGCGGTTCCCGGTGCAGGCGGTGGATGCAGTCTTCTGCGGCAAGCCGTTCTTTGATAAAGATTTTTTGATGCTTCGGCCCCAGTTCGAACCGCTGGCAGATGTGCGATGATGTGGGCTCATCCTTATGCCTGAGCAGGATGAGAAAATAGATCGCCCAGCGCATGTAATCCTCTTCGGTATAGAGAAGCTCAAACCAGGAAATGGCCTTGCGCGCGGCATTCAACCGGGCCACCATTGATTTATTGAATTGAATGCCCGGATCTATGACGGTCAACAGGTTGTAATCATGTAACCGGGACAGGGCGGGAAGCGGGGCATCTTCCTTTAAAATCTGGCAGAGCTCCGAGAATACGCGCCGTCCGGAAAGGCGCCTGAAAAAATCCATGCGGACCGCGTTTTCGATCAACCCGGAGGTGAGTTTACCGATGGTAAATCCGAAACGCTGTTCAAATTTTATGGCGCGAAAGACCCGGGTGGGATCTTCGACAAAGCTTAGATTATGCAGAATCCGGACGGCTTTTTCCTTGATGTCGCGCTGGCCGCCGAAAAAATCGATCAGTTTGCCGAATTTTTCGGGATTTAAAAAAACCGCCAGGGTGTTGATGGTAAAATCCCGCCGGAAAAGATCGAGTTTGATGGAGCTCATTTCAACCGTCGGCAATGCCGCCGGAAATTTATAGTACTCCATCCGGGCAGAGGCCACATCGATTTTAAACCCGTCCGGAAATATGACCACGGCGGTGCCGAATTTGGCGTATGCGTTAATTCGCGCCCCAGATCGTTTGGCAAATTCCCTGGCGAATTCAATCCCGTTTCCCTCGATGACGATGTCCACATCCTCATTATGGCGATACAAAAAAAGGTCGCGGACGAAGCCGCCCACCACATAGGCATTAAAGCCAAGCTCTTTAGCCACATGCCCGATATTGGCGAGCCGTTCATAGAGCCGCTCCGAAAGCCGTTCCTTCATAAACCCGACAATTCGCTTGGTCCGGGGAGGCGGTGACTCTTTCAGGGGATCGTGGGGCTGAATCAGTTTCTCCTGGGATTCATGAAAAAGCGTGTTCAGCAGGTCCGTTCGGGTGATGACCCCGACAAGCTGATTGTCTTCCATGACCGGGAGTACCCGCTGGTTGCTTTCGATAATTTTTTCCTGGATTTCGAAAACGTCCGCATCAAGGGCGACAACGGCAAATTCGGTGGTCATATATTCGCTGATCGGGATGGTGTCCAGTTTGTGGTGAAGCGCCTTCTCAATCACCGGCCGCGTGATAAACCCCTGTAATTGCGGCGACTCATCGCTTTCCCGGACCACCATGAGCGCATTGATATTATACCGGGAGAGGAGGTTTCGCGCCCGGGCGCAGGAGATATCCGGCGGCGCCTGGATGGGCGGGGTGGACATGATGTCCTGGGCCCGTTGCCTGGACTTTACCTTTCTTCTAAGGATTTCTAAAAGCTTCTGTTCCGTCTGAACCAGGGTTTTGTCTTTTATCGTGGCCGCAGCGGCAAAACTGTGGCCTCCGCCCCCCATCTCCATTACAATGGCCCCCACATCCACTTCCGGCGCTCGGCTTCTGGCAGCCAAATATATTTTGTTTTTCATCTGGGCGATGGCAAAGATGGCGTTTAAATTTTCGATCTTGAGTATTTTCTGGACCAGAAAGGCCAGATCATGGATATACTCTTCGCAGGAGACCGTGCTGATGGCCACATCAACCCCATTGATATGATGATGCACCTCGGCGTGGATCAGGTCATTTAACAGGGCGATCTGGCCCGGATCCATCTCTTTGGCCGTCAGGTTGGCAATGGTGGTCAGGTTGGCCCCCTTTGACACCAGATAGCCGGCCGCCGCAAAATCTTCCGGTGTGGTGGACGGAAATGTGAAAGACCCCGTGTCCTCAAAAATGCCCAGGCACATGATGGTGGCTTCATCCGCGAGGATATCAAGATTTTGTTCACGAAGTATTTCAGTCAGAAGCGTTACATTGGCCCCGGTCAAACGGCAGACTTCATAATCCGCCTTGATGTCATTTTTCAACGCCGGATGGTGATCAAACACATGAACTTCTATGTCCTTTCGATCCAGCAGGTGGCTTAAATCCCCGATGCGGGATGCCTGCTTGGTGTCCACAACAACAAGCCTTTTGATTTGAGCGTCCGCAATGGATTTGGCATCCGTCATATTAAAGAGATAGGCCATGGCATCGACAAAGAAATGTCTGGAGGATTTTTCATGGAATCCGGGAAAGACCACCACCGAATGGGGATATAATTTCTGGGCGGCCAGCATAGAGCCCACCGCGTCAAAATCCGCGTTCAAATGGGTGGTGATCACTGTTAATCCATCTTGTGTGTGGTTCATGGGCTGCCCTTGCTCGGCTTCCTTTCCGGCTGAAAAACAAGTATTTGGAATTCTTCATTAGCAGAAAAAATATGGCTTATGCAAACAGGTTCAAGCGATTTCATCAAAATAATAGGATTTGACATGGGATTTGAAATTATTTGTAATCAAGGAGTATTTATGATAGACACAAAATAGATCCGTGTAGGATTTTGTCCCGCTGACGGGACGGAATCACATTCCGTATGGCCTTTTAAGTAAGGATGCTTGTGTCATTCAATTGCTGCTATCCATTCTCATTAATCATAGATAGGGGGTAAGTGCATGCCGGTTTATCAATGGCAGGGCCGTGGCAGAAATAACGCGGCTACAAAAGGGGAAATGGAGGCTTCCAATGAACAGGAAGTGCGCACCCGGCTCCAGCGGCAGGGCATAACGCCGGATAAGGTCAAGAAAAAGCCAAAAGACCTTTTCGAGAATGTTTCCTTTCTCCAGCCCAAGGTAAAGGAGCAGGATGTTATTATATTCTGCCGGCAGTTTTCCACCATGATCGATGCCGGGTTACCGATCATTCAGTGCCTGGATATCCTGCAGGCCCAGCAGGAAAACCCCACATTTAAAAAGATGTTAAAAGACATCAAGGGGTCTGTTGAAAGCGGGCAGACCCTGGCAGAGGCCCTGAAAAAATATCCGAACCAGTTTGACGCCCTGTTTGTGAATATGGTGGCGGCGGGCGAGGCCGGCGGTATTCTGGATGTGATCCTGCGGCGTTTGTCGGCTTATATGGAGAAAGCCGCCAAATTAAAATCTCAGATTAAAGGGGCCATGACGTATCCGATTGTGACGATCATTATTGCGATTGTTGTGGTGGCGGTCATTCTCGTTTTTGTTATTCCGGTATTTGAGGAAATGTTTGCGACCATGGGCGGGGCCCTTCCGGCGCCGACGCAGATCGTCATTGCGATGAGTGAATTCGTTCAGAACAATATATTGTATATTATCATTGGTATCGTGTTGTTTGTGTATGCCTTCCGAAGGTTTTATAAAACCGAGAAAGGCCAGGCCATTGTCGATGATTTGATGTTGAAAATGCCGGTTCTCGGCATTTTGATCAGAAAATCCGCGGTTGCCCGGTTTACCCGAACCATGGGCACCATGCTGGCCAGCGGGGTGGCGATACTGGAGGCGCTGGATATTGTGGCCCGGACGGCAGGCAATAAATCCATCGAAAAGGCGGTCTACCACGTGCGCTCCGGTATCGCGGAAGGCCAGACAATTGCCGATCCATTGGCGGAAACCGGTGTTTTCCCGCCCATGGTCTGCCAGATGATTGCGGTGGGCGAGTCCACCGGCGCCATTGATGCGATGATGGAAAAGATTGCCGATTTTTACGAAGAAGAGGTTGACCAGGCGGTTGAAAATATGACCGCGTTGATTGAGCCGTTTATGCTGGTTTTCTTGGGCATTGTAATAGGCGGACTTGTGGTTTCCATGTATCTGCCGATATTTAAGATGGCGGGGAATCTATAAAAAAATCCGCTGTTGAATGATTTTTAAAAAAAATACCCCTGAATTCGACCTTTACCGCAAGCTCAAGTGGTTGATTTTCTTCCGGGTGCTCTTTGCCCTGGTGCTTCTGGCTTCAGCAACATTTGCCGGTATACGGGAGCAGCAGACCTTTTTCACCCCGCCCCTGTTTTTTTTAAACACCATCGCCGGCCTGGCCATCCTGTTATCCCTCCTGTATCGGATCATTCTCCAATATACCCGCCGGCTGGTGCTGTTGGGCTATGCCCAAATCATCATTGATACCCTGCTGGTGACCGGCATTATTTTTCTGACCGGCAGTTTTTCCAGCATATTTTCCTTCCTTTATCTTTTGGTGATCATTTATGCCAGTATGATCCTGTTCCGAAACGGCGGCATGGTAACCGCTGTTTTTTGCAGTCTCCTGTACGGAGTGATGGTGGATCTCGAATATTACGGCCTTATTCATCCCTTTGATGCGGGGCCGAATTTTATGATGGCCAATTACGACTGGAATTATGTCATATTCAGGCTGTTAATGACCATCATCGCCTGTTTTGCCGTGGCTTTTCTGGCCGGTTACCTCTCAGAGCAGGAAAAGCGGGCAAAGCGTGATCTATGGGCAATGGAGGCACAGGTCAAGCGGGTGGAGAAGCTTGCCGCGATTGGAGAAATGGCTGCCGGGCTGGCCCATGAAATCAAAAATCCGCTGGCGTCAATGAGCGGGGCCATCCAGGTGCTAAAGGATGAAGCCTTACACAACGGGGACCATGCCCGCTTGATGGATATCGTGTTAAGGGAGTCCGACCGGATCAGTTCATTGGTCAATGAATTTTTAATGTTTGCACGTCCCCAGCCGGGAAATAAAAAACTTATTTTCCTGGATCGTGAACTCAGAGAGATTGTCAAGCAGTTTGAGACAAGCAACCCGCAGCAGCGGCCTGACATTCGCAAACGCATTGATGCGGACATCCCGGTTGAAATCGATCCGGAGCACTTCCGGCAGGTTGTCTGGAACTTGCTCTTAAATGCCATGGAAGCCACGGGCAAGTCGGGCCGCATCGATGTTGTCCTGTATGCCCAGGCGTCCCGATATGCCTGTATGGTTATTTCAGATAATGGGTGCGGCATGTCTGAAGAGATTCAGCAGTCGATTTTTGATCCGTTTTTTACCGGAAAGGCCAAGGGCACCGGGCTGGGTCTTTCCATCGTCCAGCGGATTCTAACCTCATATGACGGGTTGATTGATGTGCAGAGCAAGCCGGAGCAGGGCAGCACATTTACCGTCAAGCTGCCGCTGGCCCGCGTCTCCTCCCCGCCAAACGAACCTTCTAAATAGAAATTAACTTTTTTTCCAATTAATTGACCCCCCACCCCTGTCCAACAAAATCTTGACAGGCAACGGGAAATGGGATAGCAAGCCGGTTAACGAGAAACGGTGGCTGGAAAGCGGTCAGGCGCTATTTAATTACCGCGTGAAATTGACAAGGTATGCGGCTGTAATGGAACAGACAAAAGATATTATTGAAAAACGGCATGAAAAGGCCCGCTCGCTGGAAGCGAATGGAATTGAACTATATCCGAATGATTTTCGGGTCTCCCATACGGTTCGGGATATTCTGGCAATGATCGATGCGGATCCGGATCAGATGGGAAAAGAAACCGCAAGTTTGCATTCGGCCGGCCGCATCATGGCGGTCAATCGATTCGGCAAATCCGCGTTTATCCGATTCCGGGACCGGACCGGACAGCTGCAGGCCTATGTGCGTCAGGACAAAGTGGGCGAGGAGGCATATGCATTATTTAAACAGTTTGATGTGGGGGATTTCATCGGGCTCGCCGGAACAATGTTTCAGACAAAGACCGGCGAGTGGACCCTTCTGGCGGATGAAATCAGACTGCTTTCCAAGTCCCTGCGGCCGATGCCGGAGAAGTTCCATGGCTTAAAGGACCCGGAGAAAAGATATCGGCAGCGCTACCTGGATCTGATCATGAACCCGGAGGTGCGGGAGGTTTTTGTCAAGCGCAGCTTGTTGATCAAAACTATTCGCCAGTTTTTAATCGAGCGCGATTATCTGGAGGCGGAAACCCCGATGATGCAGCCGATTCCGGGGGGGGCGGATGCAAGGCCGTTTAAGACCCATCACAATGCGCTGGGCATGGATCTATATCTGCGCATCGCTCCGGAGCTTTACCTGAAACGCCTGGTTGCCGGCGGATTTGAGCGGGTCTTTGAAATCAATCGCAATTTTCGGAATGAGGGGATCTCCACACAGCACAATCCCGAGTTCACCATGCTGGAGTTTTACCAGGCCTATGCCACTTATGAGGACTTGATGAGTTTGACGGAAGAAATGGTTAAGGCGGCTGCCATGGCTGTCTGCGGCGATTTGAAAGTGGCATATCAGGATGAAATAATCGATTTTAACAGCCCCTGGCAGCGCCTGACCCTTGAGGCGGCGATTTATTCAATCGGCGGGGTGCCGTCCGAAACGATACAAGACCCCGATAAGCTCAAGGCATTCGCACAAGAACAGGGGATTTCAATAAAACCCGATCACGCCGGCCAAACCATCGGACACGGCAAGCTGATGACCAAGGTCTTTGATGCGCTGGTTGAGCCGAAGCTTAAGCAGCCGACATTTATTACCGGCTATCCGGTGGAAGTCTCCCCGCTTTCCCGCCGAAATAAAGAGAATCCGGATATCACGGATCGATTTGAACTGTTTATCGCGGGCCGCGAAATTGCCAACGGGTTTTCTGAATTAAACGACCCGGTGGATCAAAAGGAGCGATTTTGGCGGCAGCTGAAGAATAAGTCCGAAGCAGATGATGATCCGCCCATGCTGGATGAAGATTATATTCAGGCTCTGGAGTACGGCATGCCGCCGACCGCCGGTGAAGGGGTGGGCATTGATCGGCTGGCCATGCTGCTGACCAATAGCGCATCGATCCGTGATGTCATCCTGTTCCCTCATATGCGCCCCTCGGACAAGGGCTGATTCCGGTGACGCTTATCCATGGCTTTTGAATACTTCATAGGCGCCAGGTATCTCAGATCCCGGCAGAAACAGGCGTTTATCTCTTTTATTACTTTTCTCTCGGTCGCCGGCGTTACCGTCGGGGTTATGGCGCTGATTATCGTCATTGCGGTGATGTCCGGCGCGGAATCCTATTTTAAAAAACAGATATTGGGGGTTGAATCCCATGTTATTGTTCGCAAGCATAATGGGCCGATTGATAATTATCAGAATATCATAAAAGAACTTGAGCAAATCCCGGAAATCACATCCGCCGCCCCGTTTGTTTATACGCAAGTCATGCTTCGGGCGCCGGGGGGGTTGTCCGGCGCCATTTTACGGGGGCTTGACCCATCAGCAAAAGGCAACCCGATAAAAGGCTATGACCGAAAAGCGCTTAAACAGAAACTCACCCCGCAGCAGAGCGCAGGGGATGAGGTCCAGGTGCCGGGGATCATTTTGGGCCAGGAACTTGCTGCAAAACTTGGCGTCAGCAAGGGGGACATGGTGTATTTGATATCCCCCCGCGGCATGATGTCGCCCATCGGGCATATGCCGACGATGAAACGCTTTGAAGTGACCGGCGTTTTCGAGTCCGGTTTTTATGAGTATGACGCCTCCCTTGCCTATATTCACATTCAGACCGCCCAGGATTTGCTGAAAATCGGGGATGCGGCCACCGGCGTTGGATTGCGGATCAAGGATATATACGCTGCGGATCAGGTTTCCAGTCAGATTTCCGAACAATTGGGATACCCCTTTTGGACGACCGACTGGATGCAGATGAACCGCAACTTTTTCTCTGCGTTAAAACTTGAGAAAAAGGCCATGTTCATCATTCTGACCCTTATTATCCTGGTGGCGGCCTTTAATATTGCCAGCACCCTGATCATGATGGTGATGGGCAAAACCCGGGATATCGCCATATTAAAGGCCATGGGCGCGACCCATCGCAGCATTCGGAAAATTTTTGTTTTCAAGGGCACGGTGATCGGGACGATCGGAACGGCGCTGGGGACGGTGCTTGGCATCGCCGGCTGCATTCTTTTAAAGCATTACAAGTTTATTGAACTGCCCGGCGATGTCTACTATTTTACCACCCTGCCCATAGAGCTGGAATTTCTCGATGTGCTGGTCATTGTGGCGGCGGCAATGGCGATTTGTTTTCTTTCCACCATTTATCCGGCTTATAAAGCCTCGCAGTTAAATCCGGTGGAGGCCCTGCGATATGGATAAAAACGGCAAGCGGCGCCAAAATTTTCAAGACAAAGCGCCTGAAACAGGCGCTCCCCTAATCCGGCTGCAGGGGATATCCAAGCAGTTTCAAAGCAGCGGTGCGGTTATCGAGATTTTAAACAATTTGTCCTTTGACATCCATGCGGGGGAAACCATTGCCATTTTAGGGGAATCCGGTATTGGAAAATCCACCTTTCTGCATGTGTTGGGCACCCTTGAGCCCCCGGATGAGGGGGCGATCATTTATAACGGAACCGATATCAGCGGGTTTGACAGCACACGTCTGGCCGCCTTCCGCAACAGCATCATGGGATTTGTGTTCCAGTTCCATTATCTGCTGGAAGAATTTACCGCCCTTGAAAATGTCATGATGCCCGGATTGATTAAGCGCTTGAAAAGAAGCGAAGTCCAGGGGGTGGCGGAGTCGATTCTTTCGCGTGTGGGGCTTTCGCATCGGCTGCATCATCGGGTATCCCAGTTGTCCGGCGGCGAGCAGCAGCGGGTGGCCCTGGCCCGGGCCCTGGTGTTAAAGCCCGAAATACTTCTGGCTGATGAACCCACCGGCAACCTGGATAAAAAAAACAGCCGGCAGATCCATGATCTGCTGCTTGAATTAAATGAAGAGTTCGGCATGACGATTGTGGTGGTCACCCACAATCTTTACTTAGCGGATTATATGCGTCGCCAGTTAACGCTTTCTGAAGGCAAACTGGTGGATTTAAAGTGAGGTTTGATGCAAAGGCAACTTATTGGTTTGATGCTGGCGGTTTTCGGCTGTCTGGTTTTTGCAACCCATATTGTACAAGCGGCGGAGACGGTCTCTGAGGTCCAGGTCAAGGGCAATCAACGGATCGAAGACGATGCCATTCTGCGGGTGGTTGAGACCCGCCCCGGGGATCCCTATGATACGGAGCAGTTGTCCCGGGACCTTGAAGCCATATTTTCCATGGGCTATTTCGATGATATCCGGGTGGAAAGCGAATCCGGGCCGGAGGGCAAGATTGTCATTTTCCGGGTCAAGGAAAAGCCGACCATAAAGCTGATTGAGATTTCCGGCAACCGCGTTTATGATGATCAGGAAATCAAGGATAATATTGATATCACCACCGGCTCGATCCTCAATATTTTTCGTATTAAACGCAATATTAAGCAGATCGAGACCCTCTATCAGGACAAAAACTACCATAATGTCAAAGTCACGTATGCGGTCGAATCCCTTGACCACAACCAGGCCAACCTGGAATTTAAAATCGAAGAGGGCAAGAAGCTTCGGATTCGGGAGATCCGTTTTGAAGGCAACCAGGACTTTGATGACAAGACCCTTAAAAAGAAAATCAAGACATCGGAAAAAGGATTTTTTTCCTGGCTTACCGGCTCAGGGGATCTGGATACGGAGACCCTGAACCAGGACAGGATGAAGCTGTCTGATTTTTACCATAATAACGGCTATGCCGAAGCCCGTATCGGGGAGCCGGAAATCATCTACGAGGATGACTGGATTGAGATTATAATTAAAATCCAAGAGGGCAAACGGTTTGAGATGGGCGAAATTCGTCTTTCCGGGGACTTGATTCAGCCGGCGGAAAGTCTGCACGAAAAACTGGCCTCCCCTGAGGAAAAATATTTCAACCGGCAGGCCATTCGCCAGGATGTGATGACCCTTTCTGATATCTATTCGGATGAGGGGTATGCCCGCGCCGATATTGCGCCGGAGATCAAAAAGCCGGAAGAGGCCCGGGCGATTGATATCGTATTTCATATCCAGAAGAATGAGCCGGTTTATTTTGAACGTATCGTCATTGAGGGCAATACCAAGACCCGGGATAAAGTCATCCGCCGGGAGCTTGAGGTCTATGAAGGCGAAAAATATGACGGCTCCGGGCTTAAGAAAAGTATCCGGGATTTGTACCGGCTGGATTATTTCAAGGATGTCAAAGTGCGGCGGCAGGATGGAAGCGCGGACGATCAGATGATTCTAAACATTGCGGTGGAGGAAAAACCCACCGGCACCTTCAGTTTTGGCGGCGGCTACAGCGGCATCGACGGCTTGTATGTCATGACCTCCATCTCAGAGCGCAATTTGTTCGGCCGGGGCCAGCACCTGGATTTCAGGGTACAGGCGGGCGGCTCCTCCCAGCAGTTTGATGCCCGGTTTACGGAGCCCTGGCTGTTTGATATCCCGCTTTCCATGACCATCGAAGCCAATAAATGGGAGCGCGACTATGATGAGTATGACCGGGACAGCCGGGGCGGCGCCCTCCGGTTCGGGTATGAGGTGTTTGACTATACCCGGGCCTATATTCAATACGCCTATGATGTGAGCACCATTGATAATGTAACCGAAGTCTACAAGCCCATCATCGAAGAGGGCGAGTTTGTTGAAAGCAGCGTATCCACCAGTCTGGTCTATGATTCCCGGAACCGGCAATTTAATCCCACCGAAGGATCAAAGCACCGGCTGACCCTGGAATATGCCGGTCTTGGCGGGAATATTGGATTTACCAAAATTACCGCGGAAACCGGCTGGTATTTCCCGCTGTTTTGGAAGACCGTGGGATTTCTGCATGGGGAAACCGGGTATATCACCCGGAATACGGGCAAGATTCTGCCGGACTATGAACGGTTCTATCTGGGCGGTATCAATTCCCTGCGCGGATTTGACTGGCGGGATGTGAGTCCGGAAAATGAGGACGGCATCGAGTTCGGCGGGGATAAATATGTTCAGTTCAATGTGGAGTACCTCGTGCCGTTACTGATGGAGCAGGGGCTGGTCGGGCTGGTGTTCTATGATACGGGAAACGCCTATGCCGACGGCCCGATCAAATTCGATGACATGCGGGAGAGCTGGGGATACGGGATCCGCTGGTATTCGCCCATGGGACCGCTTCGCCTGGAGCGCGGCCATATTCTGGACCGCCGGGAGGGCGAGGACAGCGGACGATGGGAGTTTTCCATTGGCGGCAGTTTTTGATATAGAAAGGTATTAGGTGTTAGGTATTAGGTATTAGTGGAATACTTTGAAAATAAGGGGGAAATATGAAGCGAGTGATTGTCTCCGTTTTTGCATGTATAGCAGTGGCGGCTGTGTGCGCAGTCCCGGCATGGGGAGCGGATGTGGCAAAGATCGGCATTGTGGATTTTCAGCGGATTCTTACGGAATCCGAGGCGGGTAAAGACATCCAGGCGCAGCTCCAGAAAAAGGGGCGTGAAATGGAAAGTGATATCCGGGAACTCGGCACTGAAATCGAAAAGCTGCGGGAGCAGCTAGACCGCGAGTCCATGGTGATGAGCCGGAAAAAGCGCGAGGAAAAACAGCGGGAACTGGATATTAAAAAGTATGATTTTCAATCCAAGCAGAAAAAGTATCAATCCGAGCTGCGGGAGCTTGAGACCAAGCTGCTTGAGAAGCTTCAGACCGAGATCTTTTCATTGGCCGAGGAGATCGGAAAGGAGGAGGGGTATCTGCTGATCATCGAAAAAAGCGCGGCCATTTATTATCCTAACTCCATTGACATAACAGACAGGCTGATTGAAAAATATAACGCCACATATTCGGACTCGTGATAAATTCGGGGCTTTGCCAAAAACTATGGGATGGCCTTTTTTATAAGCCCGCCGGAGGTTATTTGACATGGAGATTGCGCTAGCCGATCTGGTGGATATCATCGGCGGGGAGCTGGCCGGCAATGGCCGCCAAGTGATCCGCGGCATCGCGCCCTTTGATGCGGCCGGGCCTCATGAGATCACGTTTGCGGAAAACGCCAAAACCCTCAAAAAAATTGATGATTCAGCCGCTGCCGCGGTTATTGTTCCGCGCGGGGACACTTATTGTGTTTCAGCCAATCTGGTCTATTCCGATTCACCGCGTCTGGCGTTTGCCCGGGCATTGCACTGGTTTTATCCGAAAACCCGGCCGGCCGCCGGCATCAGCCCAAGGGCCTGTATCGGGGATAATTTTCAGTGCGGCCGGGATGTCTCCATAGGCCCGGCAGCGGTCATCGGCGACAAAGCAGCGATCGGTGACCGGGTCTGGATCCATCCCGGGGTCGTGGTGGGAGATGGTGTACGGATCGGGGATGACACAGAAGTCTATCCGAATGTAGTGATCTATGCTAACTGCTGTATCGGCTGCCGGGTGATTATTCATTCCGGAACGGTGATCGGCAGTGACGGCTACGGCTTTGTCCCGGACGGGGAGCGGCATTTTAAAATTCCGCAGGTGGGTATTGTTCAGATTGACGATGATGCGGAAATCGGGGCCTGCAATACCATTGACCGGGCGACCTTCGGCCGCACCTGGATCAGGCAGGGGGTAAAAACCGATAACCAGGTCCATATCGGCCATAATGTAACCATCGGGGAAAATTCCCTGATCGTCGCCCAGGTCGGGATCGCCGGCAGCGCCACCGTGGGAAAAAATGTGACCCTGGCCGGGCAGGCCGGGGTGGGCGGGCATATCCAAATCGGCGATTTTGCCACCATCGGGCCCCAGGCCGGGGTCACGCGATCTGTGGAGGCGGGCCGGGTGGTCTCCGGTACGCCGGAGATGCCGCACCGGCAGTGGCTCAAAGTCCACCGGATCATTCCGCGATTGCCGGATCTCAAAAAACGGATTGAAAAGCTTGAGGCGGCTGTCAAAAATCTCACCGGCAGCGATGATACCGGACAAAATGACAACAGGTGATTTAACCGATTGGCGCAGGGCTTCATGAAATGATCCCAGCATATGATATCCGGAAAATTCTCTCCGTGCTTCCCCACCGGTACCCGTTTATTCTCGTGGATCGGGTCCTGGAGGTGACTCCCAACCAGCGGATTGTCGCACTAAAGAATGTATCCATCAATGAGCCCTTTTTTCAGGGGCACTTCCCGGACAAACCGATAATGCCCGGTGTGCTGGTGGTCGAGGGGATGGTCCAGAGCGGGGCACTGCTTTTATATGAAACCCTGCCCGAAATTGATAAGGATCAGATTTGTTTTGCCGGCATTGACGGGGCAAGGTTTAGAAAGCCGGTATTGCCGGGCGATCAATTGATATTTACGATTGAAATCATGAGGCACCGGTCAAATGTGATCAAGATGGCCGGCAAAACCGATGTCGAAGACCATCAGGTTGCACAGGCGAACCTTATGGCGGTAATCGGAGGAGACCAATGATACATCCGACGGCAATTGTGGATTCGGGGGCGGAAATTGATGAAACAGTAGAGGTTGGACCATTCGCCATTATCCGGGACAACGTATCCATCGGCGCCAACTGTGTGATCGGCCCGCATGTCACCATTGACCCCTATGTTGAAATTGCGCCGGGGTGCCAGATATTCCAGTATGCCTCCATAGGGACGGTGCCGCAGGCGGTCAAATTCAAGGGCGAGAAGACCTATCTCAAAATCGGGCGAAATACCATTATCCGGGAGTTTGCCACATTAAACCGGGGCACGGAATTCGGCGGCGGGGTGACCGAGGTGGGCGAGGATAATTTTTTAATGGCCTACACCCATATCGCCCATGACTGCAAAACCGGCAGAGGGGTGATTCTCGCCAATAATGCGACACTTGCCGGCCACATCACCATCGGCGACTATGTGATCGTCGGCGGTTTGGTGGCGATCCACCAGTTTGTGAGGATCGGGGATTACGGCTATATCGGCGGAAAATCCGCGGTGGTCAAGGATATCCCGCCCTATGTGATTGCCGCCGGCGATCGCGCCATGCTCCACGGGCTGAATAAAGTGGGGCTGAAACGTCACGGATTTTCAGAAAATACTTTGTCCAGTTTGAAAAAGGCCTACCGGATTATTTTCCGGATCGGGCTGACGGTCAATGAGGCAGTGGAGCGCGTACTGGCCGAGGTTGAAAATACCCCTGAAGTCTTAAATTTGGTTCACTTCATCAAGTCCACCCAACGGGGCATTACAAGGTAGTTAATCGCAATGGGGCAGCGCATTGGTCTGATCGCCGGAAGCGGACCGTTTCCGCTGATTTTTTCAGATAAAGCCAGGGAAAAAGGCTACCGGGTATATGCGGTGGGCTATCACGACGAGACCGATCCCGCGCTCGCCGACCGGGTTGAGGCGCTGGAAATAATCTATATCGGTCAGATCAAGCGGCTGCTAAAGTTTTTCAAGAGCCACCAGATAACCGATGCGCTCATGATCGGGGCGATTAAAAAGCCCGGCTCCATTGCCGAGATTCGTCCGGATCTCAAGGCCATCTCGCTTTATGCCGGCATGCGGAAAAACTCCCATGATGACCGGGTGCTGCGGCTGTTTGCCAAGGCGCTTGAGGATGAGGGTATCTACATTCGGCCGTCGACCTTTCTGCTCCCGGAATTGCTTGCGCAGGAGGGTTGCTGGACCCGGCGCGCCCCGACAAAGGATGAGCAGCCGGATATCGAGCTGGGCTGGAAGATGGCAAAAGCCATCGGCAAGCTTGATATCGGCCAATGCGTGGTGGTGGCCAACGGCTCCGTTTTGGCGGTTGAGGCGGTTGACGGCACGGACAGCACCATTCGCCGCGGCGGCGGACTGGCCAACGGCAATGCCGTGGTGGTCAAGGTATGCAAGCCGATCCAGGATTTTCGCTTTGACGTACCAGCGGTGGGCTCGGAGACCATCCGAACCATGAGTGCGGCCGGCGTGTCGGTGCTGGTCATTGACGCCGGCAAATCACTGGTTTTTGATCAATCCGATATGGTTGCCCTGGCCAACCGGAACAAGATTTCAATCGTCGCCTTAAATCGTCCGGATGCGCCGGGCGCATAGGTGCTTCTATTTCCTGTAATTATCAGTCAATTATTAGTTAAGGGATTTAAATAATGGATAAAATTCGGGCCGGGGTGGTCGGCGTCGGGTACCTCGGCAAATTTCACGCAGAAAAATTCGCTGCCGCCGAACACGCGGAGCTGGTCGGGGTTGTGGATACAGACCCGGAGCAGGCTGATAGCATTGCAAACAAGCATGATACCCGGGCGATGACCGATTACCGGGAGCTTCTGGGCCGGGTGGATGCGGTGAGCATCGTTGTTCCCACCCCCTATCATTATCAAATCGCCAAGGTATTTCTGGAAAACGGCGTTGATGTGCTGCTTGAAAAGCCGATGACCACCACCATCGCCGAGGCGGATGAGCTGGTTGAGATTGCCGCAAAAAAGGGTCTTATCCTGCAGGTCGGCCATCTGGAGCGGTTCAATCCCGCGGTGAAAGCGGTCAAGGATATCGTTAAACAGCCCATTTTTATTGAGTCCAACCGGTTGAGTCTCTATCAGCCCCGGGGAACGGATGTAAGCGTCGTGCTGGATCTGATGATCCATGATATCGATATCATATTAACCTTTGTCCGCTCGGAAATCGCCTATTCCCATGCCATGGGCGCGCCGGTGGTATCCGGTCACGTGGATATCGCCAACGCGCACCTGGAGTTTGAAAACGGGGCGGTGGCCAATGTCACGGCCAGCCGGATTTCAAGTAAAAGCGAACGCAAAATCCGGGTTTTCCAAAGGGACGGATATTTATCCCTGGATTTTGCCAACCGATCAATTATGCATATCTGGCCCGGTGAAGACGGGGAAAGCGCGCCGGTACCGGGGATGCAGATGGAAGAGTTGAGCTTTGAGCAGGGCGATGCCCTGCGCGATGAAATCCTTTCGTTTTTGGATGCGGTCAGCACGCGGAGTGAACCGGAAGTTTCCGGCCGTATGGGCCGGGAGGCATTGAATCTTGCGCTAAGTATTACCCGCCAAATCCGGGAGTCCAGCCGCCGGTTCATGGGATGATTGGCTATGACCGTACCTGAAAGAGAGAAATGTGTGCTGATTGTTGCCGGGGAGACCTCCGGGGATTTTCACGGGGCGCATCTGGTTGGCGCCATGCGGCAAAGAGATCCGCATATATATTTCTGCGGCATCGGCGGTGAGCGGCTGAAAGCCCAGGGGGTCGAGCTTTTGATGGAGGCCCATGAGATTTCGGTGGTTGGTATTACCGAGGTCATATCCAAACTCCCCAGGGTGTTCGCCGGTATTTCGGCGATTAAGAAAATATTTAAGCGCAGGCGGCCCGATCTGGTGATTCTGATTGATTTTCCGGATTTTAATCTGCATATCGCCAAACTTGCCAAAAAGCAGGGACTTTCCGTGCTTTACTATATCAGCCCCCAGCTTTGGGCCTGGCGCGCCGGGCGCATTGAAAAGATCCGGCGGTATGTGGATCAGATGGCCGTAATCCTGCCGTTTGAACAGGATTTTTATCAAAAGCATAATGTAGCGGCGACGTTTGTGGGGCATCCGCTGTTGGATTATTACACCGAGCATGATACCGCATTTGAAATCGACGGCCAAAAAGCCCGGGCCATTGGCATCCTGCCGGGGTCCCGGCGCAGTGAAATCGAAAAAAATCTCCCCGTCATGCTGGCTGCTGCCACCCGGATCAGGGAGGCTTTCCCGGATATCCGGTTTTTGATTTCCATTGCCCCGGGAATTGACCGGCAATGGATGTCTCAAATAATTGATCCTTACAGGAAAAATGTAGGTATCGAGCAAGTGGGCGGATCGGTGCGTCGGGTATTTGAAAACAGCAGCCTTGTTCTGGCCGCCTCAGGCACCGTGACTCTGGAAACCGCCATTTTCGGTGTTCCCATGATCATTATCTACCGGATTTCGGCCATCAGTTACAGCCTGGGCCGGGCGCTGGTCAATGTCAATCACATTGGTCTGGTCAACATTATTGCCGATGAGCGGGTTGTGCCCGAACTTATCCAGGAGGCGGCCAGCCCGGCGGCTATCGCCCGGGAGGCAGGCGATATTTTAAGCCGCCCGGAGCGGATGCAGAAGATCCGGCAGAAATTGAAAACCGTGCGCCATCGCCTGGGCACCCCCGGCGCTGCCGAGCGAACCGCGGATATCGCATTGAATATGCTTGACTGATTGGATAACCCCTTGGGCACTGAATTGGCAGATAAAAATCGAAAACAGGTCATCCGGAAACGAAACCAGCAGCTGCTTGCCTATCTAAAGGATCAGTGGGCCAAGCTGATTCTGGCCATGATCTGCATGGTGGTGGTGGCCGCCACCACCTCGGCCACCGCATTTATCGTCAAGCCCGTGTTAGATGATGTTTTTCTCAATAAAAACGAGTTCATGTTAAAGCTCATGCCCGCGCTGATTATCATTATTTATCTGTTGCGCGGGGCCGGCATGTACGGGCAGGAGTTTTTAATGCATTATGTGGGCGAAACGGTCATCAAACAGCTTCGCGACAGCCTGTATGACCGGATCATCGACCTGCCCATATCGTTTTTTCAGTCCCAGAAAACCGGCGGACTGATGTCGCGGATCACCTATGATGTCAACATTATCAAAAATATGGTCTCCGGGGCGATCACCGGGGCGCTGCGGGATGTATTCACCATCATAGGCTTGGTCGGGGTTATCTTCTATCGGGACTGGCAGCTCGCATTAATCGCCATTTTTGTGCTGCCCGGCGCCTTTTTTCCGGTGGTCAAGTTCGGCCGCCGGGTTCGGCGGTTTTCCACCCGCAGTCAGGAATCCATGGGCGATTTAAATGCATTCCTGCATGAAACCTTTGCCGGCAATAAAATTGTCAAGGCATTCGGCATGGAGCCTTACGAAAAACAAAATTTTTATGCAAAAAATCAGAAGGTTTTTCGGTTTGAAATTAAATCGATTCGGGCCCGGGCGCTGACCTCGCCGGTCATGGAGGCCTTCGGCGGCGTCGGCATCGCGCTGGTGATCTGGTATGGCGGCTACGGCGTGATTAACGGGACTTCCACACCGGGGACCTTTTTTTCTTTTATGACGGCTGTCATGCTCCTTTACCCCCCCGTCAAAAAGCTGAGTAAACTCAATAATACCATGCAGCAGGGGCTTGCCGCAGCCGACCGGATTTTTGAAATCCTGGAAACCGAACCGGATATTCAGGAGCCGGCGGTGCCAAAAGAACTGCGGCGGCAATCTCACCGGATCGCATTTGAAAACGTCTCATTCGCCTATAACGGCGAGGCTCCGGTCTTGCAGGACATCAACTTAACGGTTTCTCCGGGCGAAATTCTGGCCCTTGTCGGGGCCAGCGGCGCGGGTAAAACCACCCTGGTCAATCTGATCCCCCGGTTCCATGATGTGACCGCCGGGGCTGTTAAAATTGACGGCATAGATATCCGCAATATATCTATTAAAAATCTTCGCCGAGAAATTGCCATTGTGACCCAGGAGCCTATTTTGTTTAATGATACCATCCGGGCCAATATCGCCTACGGCAATACAGCGGCATCGGATCGCGACATTGAGGCGGCGGCTGAGGCGGCCTATATTCTTAATTTTATAAGATCTCTGCCCAATGGACTGGATACCAATATCGGAGAACTCGGCAGCCGGCTCTCCGGCGGGGAAAAGCAGCGGATGTGCATCGCCCGGGCCTTACTAAAGGACGCCCCGGTTTTGATTCTGGATGAGGCCACCGCATCGCTGGATACCGAATCGGAGCGGCTGGTTCAGAAGGCCCTGGAAAATCTGATGCAAGGCCGAACCTCCTTTGTGATTGCGCACCGCCTGTCAACCGTCCATTATGCCCATCGTATTATTGTCCTGGCGGGCGGGAAAGTCGTTGAAGAGGGAACCCATTCGGACTTGCTTGCCCGCAAAGGAGAGTATTACAACCTCTACAGAATGCAGTTTGCCGAAGCCCCGGCCGATGCCTCTTCAAAAGGGGCAATGGCATAGGGTGGCATACCCCTCATGAGATTTAATACGATAATCCATAGATATCTGATAAAAGAGCTGATCCCGCCCTTTGTCCTCAGCCTGGTGTTTTTTTCCTTTATTTTTCTGATGCAGCAGATTCTTGAGATCACCAACCTCATCGTCAACTACCAGGTGGGGATCATGACGTTTGGCCTCATGCTGATCTATTCCATGCCGTATTTTCTGGTCTATATTATTCCCATGGCCGTGATGATGAGCGTTCTGCTGAGTTTTTTGCGAATGTCCGGCGACAATGAAATCACCGCATTAAAAGCCGGGGGGGTGAGCCTCTACCAGCTGCTGCCGCCGGTTTTGGTGTTTGGCGTTTTCTGCGCCATCTTAACCGCTTTTATGGCCGTTTACGGGATGCCCTGGGGCAGCCATGCCCATAAAATGCTGGCCCTGGATGCGGCCCGCTCGAATTTCAATATTGGCCTGAAGGAAAAACAGTTTAACGACAGTTTTGACGATGTGACCTTTTACGTGAACCAGGTCGATTTAAAGAACCGGATGCTTGAGGATGTTTTTATTGAGGACCAGCGCAAGGCGGGTATGAGCAGCACAGTGGTGGCCCCAAAGGGCCATATCTTCAGCGGGGCGGAAGAATACAGCTTTGTGCTGCGGCTTTATGAAGGCATGATCAATCGGGTGGATCTGGATGAACGATCCGCCCATACCATTCGGTTTGATACCTATGATCTGCAGCTGAATTTTAAGAGCATGGTCTCGGATATTAAAGGCGGCAGAAAAGACGAAAAAGAGATGAGCCTTTCTGAGCTCACCGCTTATCTAAAGAGCCATCAATCCTCGTCCCCCCGCTATTATTCCGTCTTGCTGGAGTTTCATAAAAAGTTTTCCATCCCCGCCGCCAGTATTGCATTGGCGCTTTTGGCCGTGCCCCTTGGGGTGCGCTCCGCCTCATCCCGCCGGTCGGCCGGGCTGGGCATCGGATTGTTTGCTTTCTTAATTTATTACCTGCTGCTATCCGCCGGAATGGTGATGGGCGAGGCGGGCATCTATCCGCCTGTTATCGGAATGTGGGTCCCGAATGTCGTTATGGGCGGATGCGGTGTGTATCTGCTTGTCAAAGCCGCCAAAGACCAACCGATCTGGCTGGGGCAAGCGATCCGCAGCGTCAAAAACCGCTTGATCGGCATTTTTATCAAGTATTCCCGGGAAAAATAAGAGGTATCCGGATGCCCATGACCATCATCCATCGCTATATCAGCCGGATGTTCTTTAAATTTTTCGGTGTTGTCCTGATCATGGTGATTGCCATCTACCTCTCCATTGATGTTTTCGGAAAGGTGGACAATCTGATGGCGGCGGATCTGCGGCCGCTGGAGATGGTGCTCTATTTCGGCTATAAGCTGCCTCTGATCATCTCCCAGATCACGCCGGTGGCCGTATTGCTGGGGGTGCTGGTGACATTCGGTTTGATGTCAAAACACAATGAAATCGTCGCCTTAAAGAGTTCCGGGGTGAGCCTGAAGTATCTGCTGCTGCCTGTTGTGGTAATCGGACTCTTATTCAGCGGGGGGCTTTTTATTTTTTCCGAGGCTGTTGTCCCCGCAACCATTGCCCGGACGCATCAACTGGAGAAGGAAAAAGCACCCGGCAGCCGGGCGATGGTCGCATCACAGCGAAAAAATATATGGCTGCGTCATCACCGGGGAATTACCAATATTCAGCATTTCCATCCGGCGGCAAACGTGATTTACGGGGTATCCATGATGGTTTTCGATTCAGAATTCCATATGACCCGGCGGATTGATGCCAAGCGGGGGGAATACCGGGATGGGCAGTGGATTTTTTATTCCGGCATGATCCAGTATTTTGAAACAGCAGAGCAGACTTCTGATGTCTCTTTTTTTGACGAGAAAAAAGCGGCCCTCAATTTTTCGCCGGCGGATTTAAAGCGGGTGGCCAGAAGCGCCGAGGAAATGGGGTTTAACCGGCTGCATCGCTATATTCAGAAAGTTGAGCGGGAGGGCTATGATGCCACCAAATCCAAAGTGGATCTCTATGCCAAAACCGCGTTTCCGGCTATCTGTCTGATCATGTGCTTAATCGGTTCAGCCCTTGCCTTAAGGGGAAAAACCCGGGAGGGTATGGCGATCAGTTTTGCCTACGGGGTTGTGACCGCATTCGTCTATTGGTCCCTTTACAGCCTCTGTTTGTCGCTTGGCTACGGAGGGCTTCTCCCGCCGTGGCTTGCCGCCTGGATGGCCAATTTGATTTTTTTCTGCATTGCCGGATTGATGGTGTTAAACCTTGAGTAGCCAAAGCAGTCCTCAGATTTTTATGCGAATCCAGCAGCGGGTGCAGGCCTGCATGCAGAACTCAGCCGCGGGTAACCGGAGTGCTTTGGAGAAGACCTTATGGCTTTTATCCCGCATCTATGGCGGCATTATGCGCATTCGCAATAAAGGTTATGATAATGGCAGGCTGAGGCAGCACCGGCTGCCCCGCCCGGTCATATCCGTGGGCAACCTGACGGCGGGCGGCAGCGGCAAAACCCCCATGACTCTCTATCTGACGGAGATATTGGTTCAGGCCGGGTACTCCCCGGCGGTCATCAGCCGGGGATACAAAGGGAAAAGCGAAAAAACCGGCGGGGTTGTCAGTGATGGCAGAAATGTTCTGCTGGGACCGGTCGATGCCGGGGATGAGCCGTTTATGATGGCCAACCAGCTAAGGCATGTGCCGTTTCTTGTGGGAGCGGACCGTTATGCCATGGGGAAATTCGCAATCGCCCGGTTTTCTCCGGATGTCATTATCCTGGATGATGCGTTTCAGCATCGACGGCTGGGCCGAAATATGGATCTGGTATTGGTGGATGCCGCCGTGGGGTTTGGAAACGGATATCTGCTGCCGCGGGGGATTTTGCGGGAGCCCATGGCGGCATTGGCCCGGGCCGATGCCGTGGTGCTGACCCGGTCGGTGCGGCCGGCACCCTTGCTTGAAGCGGAAATATCTCAGATAGCTCCCCGCATCCCGGTATTCCGGTCCGTCAATCGGCCGTATGTATACGGCATCGTCAAAGCGGGGCGCGATCTGACGACTGATATGTACCATCCGGCCGAGTCAGCGGATTTTCGATTTCTGCGTTCTGCCAGGGTATTGGGATTCTCCGGGATTGCCAGAAGCACGGAGTTTCAGCGGATGATCGCGGAAATGGCCGGCAGCCTGGTTGACTTTTTGGAATTTCCGGATCATTATTATTACACTGAATCAGACTGGCATCGGATTGTAAGGTGCGCCGCGGATCTGTCGGTGGATTATCTGCTTACCACCCAAAAAGACTATGCCCGGCTTCAAAACGGTTTGGAAGCGCCGGTGGCTCTCGTGGTTATCGGCATTTATATGGATTTTGGACCTGACCGGGATGCATTGTGGGGGTTTATCAATAATTCTCTGAATTCCCGGCTTGTTATTCGTCAAACGGATGCATCATGAATCAGCCCTTGATTCGAGAGGATTTAGCCACAGACGGGTGCAGCGTGCTGCGCAAGGGCAGATGGGCCAATGCGGACCTTTATCTGTATCAGACAAAAGACAGGGCGTGGGTGGTCAAGGATTTTCTGCCATGCACCCCGATGGTTCGCAAAACATGGGGACGATTTTTAATCCAGCGGGAATTCCGCGCCCTCTATACCCTGTCCGGGATTCCGGGAATTCCGGAATCCCCATTTATGATGGATGCCTATGCCCTTGGGTATCACTACATCCCCGGCAGCACGCTTCGGGACACCCCGGCCGAAATGATTGATGCGGCCTTTTTCAAGCAGCTTGAGCGGGTGGTGGAGGCGATGCATGAACGGAATATGGTGCATCTGGATATCAGAAACCGGCGCAATGTGTTAATCACCGATGGCGTCCGGCCGGCGCTCCTTGATTTTCAGTCCAGTCTGAATCTGGACCGGATCCCCCGGAATTTTCATAGCCTTTTGAAAGAAATCGATTTATCCGGTGTCTATAAGCTGTGGCAGCTCAAAAAACCCGAAACCATGGATGCAGCGCGGAAGCAGAGGCTTACGGAATTTGGTAAAAAACGGTTTCTATGGGTGCTCCGGGGCTATCCGCTGGGCACCCGCAAAGCCCCACGGTCCTGATTGACCGTTTTGTCCTGTCCAATCAGCCGATCGGCCAGACAAAGGTTGCGCAAAATAAAATAATATAGCAGATCAGGACCAGCAGGATGTTCCAATGGGCATTGTTCTGGAAAAAACTCATGGATGACACGGACAGCAGTTTCTGCGGGTTAACGGCTTTTAGGCTGGGTATATAGCGGTTCACGGTCTGGCAGTATTTTTCATAGTCTGCCCCGAATATTTCACTAAGCTTTTTTTCTTCCCGCCGGACGCGGTTGACCATGTAGAAATAGTAAAGGATGGTGTAGGCGATCAATATCCAGATATTGCCGGTCATCATCAGGATGCCGAAGATAAGAAAAAACCGGCCGATATACATGGGGTTCCTGACAAACATATAAGGCCCGATCCGGGTCAGCTGCTTCTGGGTCTTAATGGTTGAAAAACACCACACCTGAATGATTTCGCCAAGTATGGATACAATCAGCCCGGGGATAAACCATTGGGGTTTGAGCTGGGTGAGCAGAAGCCCCAGCAGCACCAGAAACAGCGGGTATCTGAGTTTTAGAAAAGTTTTTCGCACCTTTCGGCTGTTAAAGAACTCATTAACCTGATGAAATGCCATATGCTCTCCTTAAAAGGGCGTTTTAGCGGTTTACGCCGAAAGTTTTGTCAGGTGACGGATGACCGATTCCAAATCTTCAGGCCGGTCCACACTTAGACTCTCGTATTCAGTTATCACGATCCGAATCGGAATATTGTTTTCAAGCAGCCGCAGCTGCTCAAGCTTTTCAATGCTTTCCAGCCGGCCGGGTGGAAGGGCGACGAATTTTTCCAGGGCCGCCATGCGAAAGGCATACATGCCGATATGGCCGTAAAATCGGGCCTGTCCCCCTTCCCGGGGAAACGGGATGCGGGCCCGGGAAAAATAAAGGGCGTCGTTGGCATGGGAGAACACAACCTTGACCCGATCCGGACTTTCGGCGGCTTCCGGGGTCATCTCGCGGGCCGGGGTGGTAACAAAGACTTTGGAATCTTCAAAGGGCCGGATCAGTTCGGCAAGCATCAAGGGGTTCAAAACCGGCTCATCCCCCTGGATGTTGATTACCACATCCCCGGCCGGAATGTTTAATTTTGTTGCCGCCTCATACACCCGATCTGTTCCGCTGGGATGATCCGGGCGGGTGAGCACCACCGGCACCCCCAAATTTTCAGCCGCCCCGGCAATCCGTTCATCATCTGTTGCCAGATAGACATCCGTGATATCAGGGCATTTTTTTGCCCGCGAATAGACATGCCAGAACATGGGCTTTCCGCAGATATCCGCCAGGGGTTTGCCCGGAAATCGGCTGGAGTCATACCTTGCCGGGATAATACCGTAGCCGGCCGGTTTTTCTGTCATTTTCTAATGGCTCCGTGAATCGTTTTTAAGGGTTTGCATGATCACCCGGCCGGCCTGTTCACTGCCGCCCTGTCGCGTTTTGATATAATCTGCGGCCATGGCCCGGAGTTTATCTTTGGGCGGGGGATGGGCCACCAGCCGCATCAATGCGTTGGCAGCCGCCTGCCGGTGCGGCGTTTTATGCACCAGGCCCTGCGTAAAAACACTTGGCCCGATCCAGGCAAAATTTTCCCAGGACGGCCCAATCACCGGAACCACGCCATGGATCAAAGGCTCCAGAAAGTTCTGGCCGCCCAGCGGCGCAAGGCTTCCGCCCACAAAAACAGCCGTGGCCCTGGCATAGGCGGCATTTAATTCCCCAAACGCATCCCATAGGATAATCGTGCCGGGTTCGGCCGCCTCAGTGCCAAGGGAGGACCGGCGAACCCAGGGCCTTTGCAGTTTTTTCAGGTATTGCACCCATGCCGAAAGCCGGTGCATGTGGCGGGGGAAAATGCCGATCACCAGATCCGGGAACCGCCGGCTCAGTTCGTCGATTATTTTTATGATATCCGCCTCTTCTTCCTGCCGGATAGAGCCCAATACCAGAAATGGGGCATTGGCGGGAAGCAGATGGGATAGGTCAGCGGATTTCTCATCGGATGGTTCATCCAGTTGGACCCGGTCAAACTTGAGGTTCGGCATAACATCAACAATCTCCCGGCCGAAGAGTCCGGCGAATCGGTCCGCATCCGCCCGGGAGATGGCGAGCACCCGATCCGGGGCCAATGCGCGCCACAAGTCGGGAATCATCAGATAGCGCTTCAATCTCTTCGGGGTCATCCGGGCATTGATGATAAGGATTTGGCTGTCGTGTTTGTGCAATGCGTATAAAAGCCCCGGCCACAATTCGGTCTCCAGCAGCACCATAGCCTTCGGATCGATTTGCCGGACAGCCGCATCCATAATGGCCGGCTGGTCAAAGGGGAAATAGCCGGCCCGGATATTTAGTTCCGGCCGTTTTTCGCGGATGAGCGGAATCGTTTTTTCCAGAATTTCCATGCCCTGCCGCGTATTGGTGCTGACCCGTATGTCCAACGGCCGGATGCCGGGCAGCGCCTTTATCAGGGTCTCGGCCAGATAGGCTTCACCGGCCGATGCGGCCTGAATCCAGATATCCACCGGGCCGGACGGGGCCGGATTAAGCATACGTTCGGCATATCCGTCTTTCAGACGGGGGGTTAGTTTAAGAAGCGGTCTGGCCAGCCGCCATCCCGCATTATATAGGGCAAATAAAGATTTCTGCATTTTTTGGATATCATGGCCTGTCTAATCATGAGATATTGCCAACCGGGATATCATGTCTTTAAAAGTCCTTGCAACATAAATATGCCGGCGCCGGGTTCCTTGCCGGCACTGCCGGTGGGCAGACGCCGGGCATGCCTTGATGGGGCTTTCATGCACAGGGTTCTCCTTGACTAACAGTGTTTCATCAGGTACTTTCTCTACATATCCCTTAACCCTTTAGCATTCCGGACTTTAATATGGTGGCCAATCGCACGGAAGAAGAGAAAAAATATCTGCTGGACGCCATTGATGCGTTCAACCGAAAGATTATCATTATTTCCACGGATCACACGATTTTGGCGGCCAACGCAACCGCCCTGCAGGCCAATCCGCGCGCGTCTTTGATCGGCCGGACCTGTTATAAAGCCCTGCTCGACTGGGATCGTCCCTGTTTCCATTGTCCGGCGGATGAAGTAAGGCACACAGGTGAAGCATCGCTTCGATATGATCATATGGACAATTCGTTTAATTTTGATGAGAACCTGTGTTTGTTTTCCTATCCCGTTATCCAGGGGGATGAGGTGGAATTCATGGTCATGCTGGATTTTGACCTGCCGGCATTAAAGCATATGGAGCAAAAACGGCTTGAATCCAATGCCTTTTTGAGAAACCTTCTTAACAGTGCGGTAGATGCGGTCATCGCGGCGGACATCAAGGGCCGGATACTGATATTTAATGAGGCGGCGGAACAAATTACGGGGTATACGAGGGAAGAGGCGCTAAATGAAATCACCATCCGGGATGTCTATCCCGGCGACGGGGCCCGGGAGGTGATGCAGATGCTTTTGAGCGAGGAGTACGGCGGGGTCGGAAAGTTAAAATCCTACCGCATCAACGGTCAGCATAAAAATGGCGAAACCATCCCCATCAGTCTGAACGCCTCCATCGTCTATGATGCCAATGGGGAGCAGGTGGCCACCATCGGGTTTTTCCATGACCGCCGGGATGAAATCCGAATGCAGAAGGAACTGGAAAAAACCCAGGTGCAGCTCCTCCAGGCGGAGAAAATGGCCTCCCTCGGCAAAATGGCGGCAGGCGTGGCCCATCAGCTGAACAATCCCTTAAGCGGCATCATCCTTTATACCAAACTGGTAATGGAGGAATACGACCTGCCCGCTGAGGCCATGGAAGACTTAAAACGCGTGCTGGATGATTCGGAACGGGCGAAGGAGACGGTCAAGGAACTGCTCGAGTTCGCCCGCCAGACCAGTCAGGAAATGCAGCCCCAGGATATTAATGAGATTGTCTCCCGCACCATATTTCTGCTGGAAAATCAATCGATTTTTCACAACATTAAAATCGAGGAATCCCTTGCCGAGAATTTACCCCCTGTGAGCGGTGATGTTCAGCAGTTAAATCACGTGATCATGAACATTGTGCTAAATGCCGCGGATGCCATGGAAGGCAGCGGCATTTTGAGCATCCAAACCTGGTATTTTGCACAAGACCAAACGGTTCGCGTCTCAATCGCGGATACCGGGCCGGGGATTCCCGAAGATGTTCTGCCCCATATTTTTGAACCTTTTTATACCACCAAAGACCAGGGAAAAGGAACCGGCCTGGGCTTGAGCATGGTCTACGGGATTCTTGAAAGTCATGGCGGCACGGTTTGGGCGGAAAGCGAGGCTGGCGGGGGGGCTACGTTTCATATTGAACTCCCGGTAGCGGAAATGGAGGAGAGTGAGGACAAAATTGGCTGATTCAGCGGATCAATATAATATTCTGGTGGTCGATGATGAGCGAAGCATCCGGGAAGGTGTGGACCGGGTCCTCTCCCGGGTGGGCAATAAGGTTTTAACCGCCAAAAACGGGGAGGAGGCCCTTGATATTTTAAAGACCGAGCCCGTTTCAATTGCCATTCTGGATTTGAAAATGCCCGGCATGGATGGCATGGAGCTTCACCAGCGGATTCGCGAAATTGACGATCGGGTGGTGGTGATCATTATCACCGGCTATGCCACCATTGAAACCGCCATCAATGCCATGAAGCAGGGGGCCTATGATTTTATCCCCAAGCCCTTTGAGCCGGATCATCTAAAGATCGTGGTCAACCGGGCCATCGAGAAAATCAGGCTTTCCCGGGAAGCCGAAGCGCTGCAGGCGGAACGGGCGCGGACCTTGATGGATCTGGACCGGGAGAAAAGCCGGACCCGGACCATCATCGAATCCCTGCCCATCGGGGTGGTGGTTACCAATCCGGACGGCGAGGTGGTGTTAAAAAACCCGGCCTTTCTGCAAAGCCTGGAACTCGAAAAAGATCCGGAAGCGGGCGAGTCAATTGATGCCTGCGTGACAGATGACGGGTTCTGCCAGTTTGTGCGGCAGCTTTCCATCGGCGAATACAGTCTGGATGGCGAGGTCCCGGGCTATGAGCTATGCGTGGGGGATAATAAATACCTGCTGGCCCGGGGCCGGTCGGTTATGAATGAAAAAAACGAGTGCATCGGCGCGGTGGTTACCCTGTCCAATATTACAAGCCTTAAAATGCTCGATCAGCTAAAATCCGAGTTTGTGGCCAAAGTCTCCCATGAACTCCGCTCGCCATTGTCCACCATTCACGAGCAGCTGGCCACCGTGTTAAAAGACATGACCTCAGAGGAGTCCGAGGTTGGCCAGGACCTCATTGAAAGGGCCAAGGAAAAAACCAATGCCCTGATTTCATTAATCGGCGATTTGCTCGATTTATCCCGAATCGAGGCCGGTTCGCTGACGGAAAATAAAAAGCCGGTCCGGATTACGGAACTTCTCTCGAGCATTGTTGATTTCATGAAGAGCCGGGCAGACGGCAAAGGCCAGACCCTGACATTTAATACGGGAAATTCGCCCATTCCGGAGATAACGGCGGATCCCATGGCCCTGGAGAGCATTTTCGGTAATTTGGCCACCAATGCCATCAATTACACGCCCTCAGGCGGGGAAATCACCCTTACGGTGGAAACCGTGGACAAACAGATCAGGGTGGCGGTTTCGGACACCGGCTTTGGCATTGAAAAGCGGCATCAGGACAAAATTTTCGAGCGATTCTACCGGGTGAAGGATAAACACACCCGCCAAATCACGGGCACCGGACTTGGGTTGCCCATTGTGAAAGGGCTGGTGGACAGTATGGGCGGAAAAATCGAGATTGACAGCGAGCCGGGGAGCGGTTCCACTTTTACCGTATACCTGCCTTTGGAAACACCGGCCGAGACGGATGCGGACGCGGCTAATCCGTCAGTGCATTTCTAAAATCCTCGACACTCACATCAATGTTGGTCCAGAGGGCCAGGCTGTTACGGGCCTGATGGATCAGGGTAGGCAGGCCGTCCATAAAACGAAGGCCCCGGCTTTCGGCCAGAGCTTGCCAGATATTTGGCTGCCGGCCATAGTTTAGGTCAAAGATTAGTTCTCCGCCCGAGATATTCAGCTTTTGGGCAAGATCGGCCATTTCAGGGGATTCCGCCGTACTGGAGACCGTGGTGGCATTGACCAGGATCTGGGCCGGGAACTCATCAGTGGCCAGATCTTCTAAAGAAAGCGGTACCCCGCGCACGCGGCTGGCCACATTTCGGGTTTTGGGGGCATTTCTGCCGGCAATGTATATGGTTTCCGCCTTCAGCCAGTTGAGCACAAAGGCCACCGCCCTGGCCGCGCCCCCGGCGCCCAGGATTAACGCCTTTTTGCCGGCCGGGTTAAAATCGAGATCCTCCAGAGCATCCATGATGCCGATGGCATTGGTGTTATAGCCTTTCAGTTGATCGCCGGCCATGGCAATGGTATTTACCGCCCCGATAATATTGGCGCTCTCGGAGAGCACGTCCACATAGGGGATCACCGCCTCCTTATACGGAACGGCAATATTGGCGCCGGTAATATTTAGCGTTCTAAGGCTTCGAACGGCGTCCCCGAGGGATTTGGGGCTCACTTGAAAAGGCACATAGGTCCCGTTGATCCCGGCCTTGGTCATTACCCGGTTAAATACCGCCGGCGATTTAGAGGCAAAGACCCGTTCATCGCTGATGATACAAAACACGCGGTGAAATTGGTTGGTTGGCGTGGGCATAGGCTGATAAGGGGGCAGAACGGCGCTGTTAGATCCATTCATAAAAAAGATAACGCCGCTGGGTCACCCTGATCGGCTGTGTCTCCAGCGGCAGCGATTTATTACTGGTGCATTTGTGAATCGCCGGCATGATATGATCAGCTCATATTCAGCAGGCTTTGAACAGAATCCAGAATATCCTCGGCTGATGCCGGTTTGGGGAGGTAGTCATCGGCTTCGGTGCTCATGCCGTCATAGTGGGAGTAACGGGTGGAGGAGACATGATCCGCCACGGCCGTCAGCAGCAGAATCGGTATATCGGCATATTTCTCATCCCGTTTGAGCTCCGAGCAAACCTTATATCCGTCTTTTTCAGGCATCATCACATCCAGAACAATCGCATCCGGCGGGTTTGCCTGAACTTTTTCCATACCTTCCACGCCGTCATAGGCCACTTCCACGTCAAAGCCCGCTTTTTCGAGGTTCTTTTTCACAATCGAGACAAAATCCGGTTCATCATCAACAACAAGAATTCTTTTTTTATCGGACATCTTTTCCCTCCTTTTCGCGCCAGATGTCGGGGATGGATACCTCGGGCTGCTGGTTATATGTTTTGAGTATATTCTATATAATCTCGGGCAATGAATCAATCAATTTGTGGTCGGGGGTGCAATCCGGCGCGCTCAACGATTTCCGGCACCTTCTCCTCCCACTCAATGGCCATAATATGAAAGCCGCGGACCCCTTCAACGCCTTTTAAACGCTCAATGCTCTCGATGCAGATGTTAATGCCTTCTTCAGCCTGCTTCTCCTTGGGGGTATCGGCCATGCGTTTGACCACATCATCGGGCACATCCATGCCCGGCACCCGGTTTTTCATGAACTTGGCCATGCCTGCGGATTTAAACGGGGTCACACCGGCCAGAATATACACTTTTTCATGAAGCCCCCGGTCGACCACACCCTTCATCCATTTTTCGAACTTATCCAGATTGTAGATGCACTGGGTCTGAATAAATTCCGCCCCGGCCGCAACTTTTTTTGCCAGCCGCGGCACCCGGATTTCAAAGGGATCGGCAAACGGGTTGGCCGCCGCTCCGACAAACATGTTCGGCGGCCGCTTAATCTCGGCGCCGCCCAGAAATTTTCCCTCGTCGCGCATTTGGCGGACCGTCTGGAGTAACTGCATGGAGTCCAGGTCATGGACATTCTGGCCCTGGGCGCTGTCACCGAAGCTCTGGTGGTCGCCGGACAGGCAGAGCATATTCGGGATATCAAAAGAAGCCGCCCCTAAAATATCGCTTTGTATCGAGATCCGGTTTCGGTCCCGGGTGACCATCTGCAGCACCGGCTCAACGCCCATAAGTTTCAAATGGATGCAGGCCGCCAGGCTGCAGAGCCGGGTGACAGAAGTCTGGTTGTCCGTTATATTGACCGCGTCCACGTGGTCCTTAATCATTTCCGCCTTTTTTTTGATGGCTTCCGGATCACTGCCGCGGGGCGGTCCGCATTCCGAGGTGACGGCCAGATGGCCTTGTGATAGGATCCGCTGTAGTTTGCTCCGCGCTGTATCGCTCATATTTGTACATCCTCCCTGACCACTTTGCGGGGCCCGCCGGCCCTGTCTGTCGACCAGTCCTTTATTTCAAAAAGTTTTTCATAATCTTCAAGTCTGCCCAACGCCTTCAATCGATCAATGATCAGCTGCCAGGCACAGTCCAGTTCTTTATTGATTTCGCATTTGCCGTCTGAGGAGCCGCCGCAGGGGCCGTTTAAAAGCCGTTTGGCGCAGCGGGAAATCGGGCAAATCCCTGCGGTATAGGCCAGAATGCAGGTGCCGCAGGCCTGGCAGCGCTCGGTCCAGAGGCCCCGCTGTTCGGTAGCGCCAAGAAAACAAGTATTGACGCCGGGGTAGATGCGCTGGGAATGATATTTTTCGGCCATAAACTGAACCCCGACCCCGCAAGCCAGAGAAACAATGGCGTCATATTGATCCGCCGCATCCCGGATTTCTTCCAGGTATTCATGGTCGCACTGCCGCTCCAGCGTGATTTCATCAATTTTTACCTCTTGGCCCTGGTTTAGGAAATACATACGCAGGGCGGAGGCCAGAACCCCGACCTCTTTTTTGCCGCCGGCCTCACAGACCGTAACGCACTCATTGCAGCCCAGGATCAAGGTTTTTCCGCAGTCCTTGATTTGTTCAATAATTTCTTCAATCGGTTTTTTATCCGCGACAATCATGGATTGACCTCACTATTTATATTTTATGCAGCATCTTTTTTACGCTTATGTTTTTTGATCGGATTCGGCCCCAGGGCCTTAACATTTTCATACATCTCTTCGGCATATCGGGCAAACAGGGGCCCCTCGCCGGAGGAGAGGTTGTACATCTGCACCCGTTCACCGCCGGTCCCGACAATATCGAGCAATTTCTGGGCCTGCTCCACACGTTTTCTGGCCCTGAAATTGCCTGTTTTAAAGTGGCAGTCCCCCTCCATGCAGCCAACCACGGCCACGCCGTCAGCGCCTTTTTCAAGGGCGCGCAGGATGTGAATCACATCCACCTTACCGGTGCAGGGCACCCGGATAATCCGGATGCTGGTGGGATAATTCAGTCGCATCGAACCTGCCAGGTCCGCAGCCGAATATCCTCAGTAGTTGCAGCAGAAGGCCACGATAGTGGGTTCAAAATCTTCGGTCATAGGATATCCTCCAGTAATGCATCAACTTTGGTAAGGAGCTGCTGGTCTTCGTACCAGGAGAGCTCAATGGCTTTGGCCGGGCATTCCGCAGCGCAGGCGCCGCAGCCCTGGCAAAGGGCGTCGTCAATTTCGCTGACGCCTTCCTCATTGATGCGCGGTACCCCGTAGGGGCAGGTACGCACGCATATCAGGCAGGCCGCGCATTTATCCGGATCCACCCTGGCCGTGACCGCGGACAGTGTCAAGTGCGGCTGGGCGAGGAAGGTGGTGGCCCGGGCGGCGGCGGCATATGCCTGGGAAATGGATTCGGAAATCAGTTTGGGGCTGTGGGCCGTGCCGCAGACGAAAATGCCTTCGGTCCCCAGGTCCACAGGTCTTAGCTTGACATGGGCCTCAATAAAATAGTTCTCCGGGTTTTTGCCAAGCTTCATGATCGAGGCGAGTTCTTCCGTGTCCGCCGCCCGCATGCCGGTGCTCAGGGCCAGCATATCGGCATCCACGGTAAGCTCCCGGTCCAGGATATGGTCATGGAAAGTCACCGATACGCCATTATCCAGGGATGTCACCTGGGGCGGATTTTCCGGGTCGAACCGGGAGAAGATCACCCCCAGTTTTCTGGCCTCGGTATAATAATCTTCCAGCAGCCCGTAGGTCCGGATATCCCGGTAAAGGATGTAGACCTGGGTATCGGGATTTAATTTTTTGATATGAATGGCGTTTTTAATCGCACTCTGGCAGCAGATGCGCGAGCAGTTGGGGTTTTCCTCGTTTCTTGAGCCCACGCACTGGATCATCACCACCTGATCGAGGTTATCGGCGGCCCCCTCTTCCTCAAGCTTTGCCCCCAGCTCAATCTGGGTCAGCACATGCGGGTTCTCACCGTAAAGGTATTCCCCGGGCTGATATTCGTCTGCGCCGGTGGCCAGGATCAGAGCGCCGTGGTCGATTTTTCGCTCATACATACCCGGCCCCACCAGAACTTCTGTCTTAAAGTTGCCCTTGAAGCCTGAGAAATCGACGATCAGGGAGTTGGTGAGCACCTGGATATTTTGATGATTTTTGACCCGCTGGCTTAAATCCGCAATATAGGCCGGGATGTCCGCGCCTTCGATGGTTTGGGTCAGCCGGTTGGCAAGTCCGCCCAGTTCCGCCTCTTTTTCCACCAGCACCACCTCATAGCCCTGGTCCGCAATGCCTAAGGCGGCATTCATGCCGGCGACCCCGCCGCCGATCACCATACCCCGGCGGGTCACCGGGATCTGCCGCTCCTTGAGGGGCATTAGTGATGCGGCCCGGGCGACGGACATGCGTACCAGTTCCTTGGCCTTTTGGGTGGCTTTTTCCGGGTCATTCGCATGGACCCAAGAGTCCTGGTTCCGGATGTTGGCCATTTCAAAGAGATACTTGTTGATGCCGCATTTTTCCAACGTGTCCATGAAAATCGGCTCATGGGTCTTCGGTGTGCAGGAGGAGACCACCACGCGGTTGATATTATATTCCTTGAGGGTCTCCTTCATCTGATCCTGGGCATCCTGGCTGCAGGTAAAAAGGTTCTCCCCGGCATAGACCACATTGGGCAGGCTTTCCGCATATTCCCGAACGGCCGGCACATCCACCACGCCGGCAATGTTGATGCCGCAGTCGCAGACGAAGACCCCGATGCGCGGCGCCTCGCCGGAAACGTCAATTTCTTCAGGTATTTCAACCGTTTTGGTTTTTGAAAACCGTCCCTCGGCAAGGTTTCTGCCCGCCGCACAGGCCGCCGCACTGGCCTCGGTCACCGAGCTCGGGATGTCCTTGGGCCCCTGAAAAACCCCGCAGGCGAACACGCCCGGCCGGCTGGTGGAGACCGGCTCAAACGGGGAGGTCACCGCAAAATTGTACCGATCCAGTTCAACGCCTAAGCGCCGCGCATTTTCAATAGTGGATTCGGAAACCTGGAGCCCGACGGAGAGCACCACCATATCGAATTCTTCTTCCGCCAGTTCCCCGTTTTCCCTGGCATATCGGAGCCTCAGATTACCCGAATCCCCGATTTCATCAATGGTATGGACCCGTGCCTTTTCAAACCGCACGCCCGCCTCATCCTTGGCCCTTAGGTAGTATTTTTCATAATCCTTGCCAAAGGTCCGGATATCCATATTAAAGATCACCGCATCCAGTTCCGCCTTGGAATGTTCCTTGGCGATCATGGATTCTTTAACCGCATACATGCAGCAGACCGATGAGCAGTAGCCGTTGCCGCAGCGGTTGGTGTCGCGTGAGCCGATACACTGGAGCCACGCGATGCGCTTGGGCTCCGTGTGGTCCGAAGGCCTGACCAGATGGCCCATGGTGGGTCCCGAAGCGCTCAGGAACCGCTCGAATTCAAGGCTGGTGACAACATTGGGACTGCTCTGGTAGTGGTAGATATCCTCAAGGGCAGAGGGATCAAACACATCGTTTCCCGGGCACAGTATCACAGATCCCACGTCCAGATCTTCTTCCAGAACCGTCTGGCTGTGATCAATGGCCTCGGCCAGGCAGGCATCCACGCACTGGTAGCACTCCGAGCAGATGCCGCATTTCAGGCACCGGTCAGCCTCGGTTTGCGCCTCGGACGCATCGTAGCCGAAGGAGACTTCCAGGAAATTGCACTCCCGGGCTTCCGGGTCCAGGCAGCGGACCGGCACGCGCGGCTTATGGGGTTCGCCGATCACATCCGGCTTCTCGTAGGTCCAGTCTTTCTCCCGGTTCTCGTGAAGGTCCAGGCCGTTGATGTAGCGGTGAATGCTCTCAGCCGCCTCCCGGCCGCAGGCTACGGCGTCAACAACGGACTTGGGCCCGTAGAACGCATCCCCGCCGGCAAATACCCATTCAATGGGCGTTTGAAGGGTCACCGGATCGGCTTCTAAGCCGCCGGGTTTTGAAAGGGGGATGTTTTGCTCGGTAATGCCGGAGAGTTCCGCTTTCTGCCCGATGGCGATGATCACCGTATCCCCGAAAAAGGACTGGCAGGCATCCTCGTCATATTGGGGTGAAAACCGGTCGTTTTCGTCAAACACGGCTGTGCAGGTTTTAAATTCAATGCCGGAAAACCGGTTATTCTTGTCAATAAAAAAGGATTTGGGCCCGAAACTGTTGACAATCTCGATTTCACCTTCCAGGGCGTCCTCAATTTCATGCTCCCAGGCCGGCATCTCCTCACGGCGCTCCAGGCAGACCATCTTGACGTTCTCCGCGCCCTTTCGTTTGGCGGTAAGCGCCACGTCAATGGCCACGTTACCGCCGCCGATCACCAGGACGTCGTTTCCGAGGGGCGTTTCTTTGCCCATAGCCGCATCGCGCAGAAAATCAACCCCCTGCAGGACCCCTTCGGCATCCTCGTTTTCAATGCCTAAGCTCCGGCCGCCGTGCAGGCCGATGCCCAGGAATACGGCGGAATACCCATCCGCCTTCAGGCTGTCAAGGGTGATGTCCTCACCAAAGGAAACCCCGGTTTGAATGGCAACCCCCATGTCCTCGATCACTTTGATCTCGTTTGCCAGGATATCCCCTGGCAGACGGTATTCCGGAATACCCACGGCCATCATGCCGCCCGCGGTGGGCAGTTTTTCAAAAACCGTGACCGAATAGCCCTGGCGCCGCAGAAAATAGGCGGCGGAAAGCCCGGCCGGGCCGGAACCGATCACCGCGATCTTTTCCGTCCGCTCTTCAGGGATCTCCGGCACGTAAAGGTTGTCCTGCTTGTTCTCCCAGTCCGCCAGAAAGCGGTGGAGCTCCCGGATGGCGAGCGGCTCATCATAGTCGCTCCGGGTGCAGACGCCTTCGCAGGGGTGATGGCAGACCCGGCCGCAGATGCCGGGAAACGGGTGATCCTGCTTAAAGAGTTTCAGCGCCTCCTCGTATTTTTCTTCATTGATGAGTGCGATATAGCCCTGAATGCTCACATGGGCGGGGCAGGTGGCCTTGCACGGGGCAGTGCCCCGTTTGCTGATGGCATATGCCCCGGGAATGGCCTGGGCGTATTTCTTGTAAATGGCCTTGCGGGTGGACAGCCCCTGATCGTATTCATTGGAAACCTCAATGGGGCAGACCTTGGTGCACTCCCCGCAGGAGGTACATTTTGATGTGTCGATATATCTGGGCTCCTGGCGGATTCGGGCCTTGAAATGGCCCGGTTCGCCTTCCAGTCCCATGATTTCCGTTCCGGTTTTAAGCTCAATGTTTAAGTGCCGGCCGACCTCGACCAGTTTCGGCGAGATCACTCACATGGCACAGTCGTTTGTCGGAAATGTCTTATCGAGCTGGGACATCATGCCGCCGATGGCGGATGATTTTTCCAGCAGATAAACGTAATATCCGGAATTGGCCAGATCAATGGCGGACTGCATGCCGGCGATGCCGCCGCCGACCACCATTACAGATCCGACGGGTTGGGGGGATTGCTCGCTTGACGAATGCTGTGTCATTAATGATACTCCTGCTTTATTTGACGGCAGATTGTTTTGCCATCCATTTTTCTGGCGGCCCTTTTGCGGGAACGCTTATTTAATTCCGGATATGATCTCCGGAAGTTTATCTTCCCAGCCGATGGTCGCGATCAAGGCGCCGCTGAATCCTTTGGATTTAAGCGCCCTTATCGTTTCAGCGGCAATACGCGTGCACTCCCGGGCTTTATCCGGCGCCTTCTGGATCCGTTTGATCATCTCATCCGGAATATGGACATTTGACATGTTGCGGGCCATATAGCGGGCCATGCCCACGGATTTTAAGAGCAAGACCGTGGGAATAATAAACACGTCCGGGCGGTCCAGTTTTTCGATAAAGGGCTGGATCGATTCGGTGTCAAAAAGCGGCGGGGTGATCAGGAACCGGACACCGGCATCGATTTTGCCTTTCACCGCGTCGATTTCCCGGTCCAGTTCGCTTCCGGAAAGCCCGGCATTGGCAAAAGCGCCGACAAAAAATGAGGGCTTTCCGTCAAGTTCAATGCCGGCCATATCTTTTCCCGTCTGCAATGCGGCAATGGCGCCCAAAAGCTGATCAATATCAATATCATAGACGGCTGCTGCCTGATGATGATCCCCGTAGCTGGGGTCTTCGCCGGTGACCGCCATAATGTTCTGGATACCGCAGGCATAGGCAGCCAGAAGGTCGGCCTGGAGGGCAATCCGGTTTCGGTCCCGGCATGAGACCTGCATGATGGTCTCCATGCGTTTGGTTTGAACCATCATGGCCGCCCCCAGGGCGCTCATCCGCATCACGGCATTGCTCATTTCCGGGATGACAAAGGCGCTGACCTCCTCTTTTGCTTTCCCCGCGCTGTTTAGCATATGGGTGACATCCACACCTTTTGGCGGTTCAATTTCAGCAAGCAGAACAAATTTCCCGGCCGCGAGTTTATTTTTGAGCTGCATATTCCCTCCGGTGATGAGACTTATATGGACAAGGCGTCATAATTTCAGAAATGCCAATGGATTATGGAAAATCAGACCTTACATTGATTACTAAAAATAAATAACACTGTCAATAGCTGTAAACGGTATTTTTTATTTACAAACAGGGTATCTTGTAGCAAACATAGATATGTATACATGGTTTTGTGTAAGGCATTAAGGCACTGAGGCACTGAGGGGGTTGAGGAAATATTGAAATTTGGAATTTAACTGCGAACTCCTGCACCCTGCACCCTACACCTTACACCTTATACCTTATACCTTACACCTTAAACCTTGTCCCTTGCGCATAGCCATGGCGAATGCAAATCAGGAGAGAAGGCCCCATGTCCCCAAGCACCGATCAGTCCCCTGAATGGCGGATTCTGGTTATTGATGACGAGGCGGATATTCGGGATATTCTGCGGATGGTTCTCGAAGACGCCGGATTTCAGGTGGAAACCGCTGAGGATGGAGAGGCCGGACTGGCCCGCTGCGAAGCCCGCCCGCCCCATATTGTGATCACGGATATCCGGATGCCGGGTATTGACGGGATAGGGGTGCTGGAAGAGATAAAGCGTCGATACGCGGATATGGAGGTGATCGTGATCACCGCCTTCAGCGATATGGAGGTGGCGATCCGCGCCCTTCAGCTGGATGCCTCGGATTTTATCACCAAGCCCATCAATGAAACCGCCCTGGATGTCGCCTTAAATCGCGCCAAAGACCGGTACCTGTCCAAAAAAGAAATCCGCGAATATACGGCGCTTTTAGAGCAGCAGAACGCTAAAACGCTACAGGAGCTGATTGACAGCCATGCCTTCCGGGACAAGCTGATCGAATATTCAATGGACGGCATCCTTGGCTGCGATGAAACCGGGCAGGTCATCATTTTTAATCAAAGCCTCCAGCAGATGCTGGGCTACAGCCGGGAAACCGATTTTAAGGCATTAACCCTCGCGGATGTTTTACCGTCCGATAATTATCAGCTCTTTTTTGATGCCCTGGACGGCCCCGGCTATGGCGGCAGGGATCGGCTGTTTCTCTTTGAAACCGAATTGGCGGCAAAATCAGGCGAGCGGGTCCCCATGCAGGTGTCTGCCACCCGGATGTTTGAAGAGGCAAAGATCGCCGGTTTGGTCTGCTTTTTTCGCGATCTTCGCGAAATCCGGCGGCTTGAGCAGGAACTGGCCGATCAGGGCCGGATTCTGCATCAGGATAAAATGATGTCCCTGGGTCGTCTGGCCGCAAGCATTGTCCATGAAATCAATAATCCGCTCTCCGGGATGCTAAACTACATGCACCTGATGAAGCGGATCCTGGATCGGGGGCCGGTTTCCGGCAAAACCCATGAACAGTTTCAGCAACACCTCGCTCTGGTTGAAAGCGAGACCAGCCGGTGCTCTAAAATTGTCTCCAGCCTGCTTTCATTTGCCCGGACATCCCAGCCGGTTTTTTTAAATATCCAGGCATCAGAGCTGTTGAATCGCTGCGTGCTGCTTTCCCAGCATAAATTAAAACTTCAGCATATCGACTGCCGGGTTTCCATTGCAGACGATCTCCCCCCCATTTACGGAGATTTCAACCAGCTCCAGCAGTGCATCATCAATCTGATATTCAATGCCGTGGATGCCATGCCGGACGGCGGAAAGCTTGAGATTTCAGCCGGGGCCGGCCAGGCGGGCGATAGGGTGGTTATCCGGGTCCGGGATTCGGGCCCGGGGATTAAGGAGTCGGATCTGCCCCGAATTTTTGAACCCTTTTTTTCCACCAAGAATGCGGGCTACGGTGTCGGCCTTGGTTTATCCACGGTCTACGGTATTGTAAAGCATCATGAGGGCAGTATCTCCGCGGCCAATGAACCTGCCGGGGGCGCCTGCTTTACCCTGGAGCTGCCTGCGGCGGAAAATCAATAGGGCGCGGATCTGTTCTGGGCGCGGATCTGTTCTTGACCCATGGGAATTTATGGCATATGCTTAAAATTATCATAATTAAAACAGCGGGGTTGGCCGCTTTTGACAACCCATACGGTGCTCATCACCTCCATACCACCTCTATCGCGCAGATCGACCGGACAGGTTCCGCCAGCCCCTTCATCCTCTCTGCCAGGAGGGTTCAATGCCCCTTAGCGTCGGTTTCTATATCTGCCACTGCGGCATCAACATTGCCTCCAAAGTCCGGGTCGAAGAGGTTGCCGAGTATGTCAGCCATTTAAAAAATGTCACGGTGTCCCGGGATTACAAGTTCATGTGCTCGGACCCCGGCCAGGAACTCATTGAAACCGATATCCGGGAACACGGCTTAAACCGCGTGGTCGTGGCCTCCTGCTCCCCCCGCCTTCACGAGAAAACCTTTCAGGGCGCCTGCCGCCGGGCCGGGCTTAATCCCTATTATTTTCAGATGGCCTCGGTGCGCGAGCAGGTCTCCTGGGTAACCGAAGACGCGGATGTCGCGACCCGAAAGGCGAAAACCCTGGCCGCCGCCGCGGTCAACCGGGTGCAGTTCCACTATCCCCTGGAAACCCGGGAAGTCGGTGTTCATCCGGATATCATGGTGGTCGGCGGGGGCATCGCCGGCATGCAGGCAGCCCTTGATCTTGGCAGTGCCGGGCATAAGGTCTACCTGGTGGAAAAGGATACCACCATCGGCGGCCATATGCTCCAGTTCGACAAAACTTTTCCAACGCTTGACTGCGCCGCCTGCATCGGCACCCCGAAGATGGTGGAAGTGGGCCAGAACGACAACATTGAGCTCCTCTCCTATTCGGAGGTTCAGGAGGTCAGCGGCTATATCGGCAATTACACGGTCACCGTGCGGCGAAAGCCCAGGTACGTGGTGGAAGGTGTCTGCACCGGATGCGGCGAGTGCATGAGCGTCTGCCCGGTTTCCATGCCAAGCGGCTGGGATGAAGGACTTGCCGAGCGAAAAGCCATTTACCGCTCATTTCCCCAGGCGGTGCCCATTACCTATGTGATTGATAAAAAGGACAGGGCGCCCTGCACCACGACTTGCCCGGCGGGCATCAATGTCCAGGGCTATGTGCAGTTAATTGGCCAGGGCAAATACCGTGAGGCCGTGCAGCTGATCATGGAGCGCCTGCCCCTGCCCGGCGTGCTCGGCCGGGTATGCCCCCATCCGTGCGAGTCTGTCTGCCGGCGGGCCGAGGTGGACAGTGCGGTATCCATTCGGGAACTCAAACGGTTTGCCGCGGACCAGGTGGATCTTTCCGAATTGCCCGTACCGGAAATCGAAGACCGGCCGGAGAAAATCGCGGTGATCGGCGCCGGCCCGGCCGGGCTGACCGCTGCCTACTATCTGCGGCTGAAGGGCTACCCGGTTACCATTTTCGAGGGCCAGGCGGTGCTGGGCGGCATGCTGCGGCTGGGCATTCCGGACTATCGGCTTCCGCCGTCTGTACTGGACCGCGAAATTGATTTTTTGTTAAATACCGGAATCCAGACCCGCTGCGGAGAGTGGCTGGGACGGGATTTTACATTCGAAAGCCTTAAAGAAGAGGGCTTTTCCGCGGTGTTCATGGGCACCGGCGCCCATTTTCCCATGAAAATGGGGATTGCCGGCGAGGACACCGAGACGGGTGTTATGGATGCCATTGAATTTCTGCGCCGGGCGAACCTGGGGGAGGCCCCGGAGACCGGCAAATCCGTGGCGGTGATCGGCGGCGGCAACGTGGCCGTGGATGCAGCCCGGTCTGCCAGGCGCCTGGGCGCGGATTCGGTGTCGCTGGTCTATCGGCGATCGCGCGCCGAGATGCCCGCCTATGAGGAAGAAATAACGGATGCTGAAGCCGAGGGCGTGCGCATATACTATCTCACCGCGCCGGTTCAAATAATGGGCCAGGGCGGCCGGGCAAGCGCCTTGCAATGTATCCGGACCGAACTCGGCCAGCCGGATCAAAGCGGCCGGCGCCGGCCTGTGCCGGTGGAAGGCTCTGAATTTGAAATCTCCTGTGATCTCGTTATACCGGCCATCGGGCAAAGCACGGGGCTGGCGGATCAGCTGAAGGATACGGAGATCGAGATTTCCCGGCGCGGCACCCTGATCGTTGATCCCAATACGCTGCAGACGTCAATTCCCTATGTATTTGCCAGCGGGGATGCGGTGACCGGGCCGGCCTCGGTCATTGAGGCCGTGGCCCAGGCCCACAAGGCAGTGGCCGCCATTGACCGCTATATCCAAGGGGCGGATTTGGCAGCCTATGCCGAAGAACTGGCCAAAGAGCCGGCGCCGGGGAGCGACTGGAAGCCCATACCCGAGAACCTGAAGCCGGAATCCCGGTGTTCGCCTTCACATCAAGCGGCGCCGGAGCGGATTCAGTCCTTTTCCGAAGTCAGTGCGGGGCTTGTGGACGCCGATGCCCGGAAAGAGGCCGCCAGGTGCTTAAACTGCGGCGGCTGCTGCGAGTGCATGCAGTGCGTTAACGCCTGCCAGGCCAATGCCATCGATCATCAGATGGCCCCTGAAATTCGCGAGGTCAAAGTGGGCAGTTTGATTGTGGCCACGGGCTATGATTTGATGGACCCCACCCCCATGAAGCCCTATGGGTATGGCAAGTATCCGAATGTTTATACGGGGCTTGAATTCGAGCGCCTAAGCAACGCCACCGGCCCCACCGGCGGTCAGATCCTGATAAAAGATGAAAAGGGCGAATTCACCAAAAAGCCGGAGAGTGTCGCCATTCTGCACTGCATCGGCAGCCGGGATGTGAACTACCATGAGTACTGCTCCCGGGTCTGCTGCATGTATGCCTTGAAATTTACCCACCTGATCAAAGACAAGGTGGGCCATGATACCCCGGTCTATGATTTCTACATTGATCAGCGCTGTTTTGGTAAAGGCTACGAGGCGTTTTACCGGAAATGCCAGGAAGAGGGCACGACCTTTATCCGGGGAAAAGTCGCTGAAATCACTGATGAGGCAAGGACCCCGGAAGAGACGGGAAAACTGGTGGCAATCGCCGAAGACACCCTGCTCGGCCGCCCCATACGGGTGCCGGTGGATATGGTGATTCTGTGCGTGGCCATGGAAGCCCGGCCGGACGCCCAGGAAGTCAGCCGCACATTCGGCATGAGTGTCGGAGCGGACGGCTTTTTTCTGGAAGAGCATCCCAAGCTGGGCCCGCTGGAAACCCCGACCGGGGGGGTATTCATCGCCGGGGCGTGCCAGGGACCCAAGGATATTCCGGATACAGTGGCCCAGGCCTCGGGCGCAGCCTCCAAAGCGCTCGCCCTTGCGACCCGGGGAAAGGTTCAGATTCCGTCCGCCATCTCTTCGATTGATCCGGATTTGTGCGCCGGCTGCCAGATGTGTATTGCGCTGTGTCCGTATTCGGCGATCGAGTTTGACGGGCGGCGCAAAATCTCGGTGGTCAATGAGGCGGTGTGTAAAGGCTGCGGCAGCTGTGCAGCGATATGTCCCAGCGGGGCGGCCCAGGTCCGGCATTTTAAGGAAAAGCAGCTCATGTCGGAGCTGGACGGATTGTTTAATGCCATTTATGCGGTTGGTCAATGAATTTAAGGGAGGAGCCATGGAAGAAGAATTTGAGCCCACCATCATCGCATTCGTCTGTAACTGGTGCACATATACCGCAGCCGACCTGGCCGGCACTTCCCGGCTGACCTATCCGCCGAATGTCCGGCTGATCCGGGTCATGTGCACCGGCATGGTGGATCCCAAATATATCATCAAAGCGCTGCTGGACGGGGCGGACGCGGTACTGGTGAGCGGCTGTCATCCCGGGGACTGCCATTATATCAACGGCAACTTCAAGGCCCGCCGGCGGATGCGGCTGTTAAAGGAGATTCTTCCCGGGTTCGGCTTTGAACCGGAACGCCTTCGGCTCACCTGGATCGGGGCCAGCGACGGCATCCAGTTTGCCGATACCATCAAGGAAATGGTGTCGCAAATCAAGCAAATCGGACCGAATGCGTGCAAACAGCAAATGGTGATCTAGGTTTTACCCGAATAGGTATGGAGAGTTGGCATGAGCGATTGGTACAAGATCGACCGGCAAGGCGATGAGCTTCTTACCGATATCCAGGGATTTTTAAAATCCGTGCTTGAACTGGACGGGATCAGCGGGGTGCTGGTCCCCCGGCGGCTGCCTGTCAAAGATACGGTAATGCCGGCCCTGGTGTCCCGGCCCGGGTTTTTAGATGATGCCGATCCCCTGGCGCCCGCGTTTACAGTGAATTCGGCCAAAAACTTATCCCGCTTAACGCGCAAAGGACTGGACGCAAATATCGCCGCTGTGATGCGATCCTGCGAAATAAGGGCATTTGTGGAACTAATCAAGCTCCATCAGAGCGAGAAAGAGCCGGTTATCCTGATAGGCATGGACTGTCTGGGGGCATTGACCAATCGCTCCTATCCGAAGTTTGCCGCGGAAAATCCGGAAAATTCAAGTGACGTCTTCCAGAAGGCAAGGCTTTCCGGCAACGATCCGCCGGAGCCGGCGGTTATGAATAGTGCCTGCCGGATCTGCGAGCACCCGGTGCCGGAGGCGGCTGACATTATCATCGGACTCTACGGCGTGGATCTGGCCGTCGGGCTTTTCTTGCAGGCCAAAACCGAGCGCGGCCGGGAGATTCTGGAAAAGATCGGCGCAAGCCCCGCCGAGGCGCCAAAGGATCGGGCCGAAGTGGTCCAAAATTTAATCGATGAGCGCATCGCCGCCCGGGATCAGGTGTTTGAAGAAACCGCGGCGGCAGTGTCAAGCATTGAGAAACTGGCCGCCTACCTGGCGGACTGTGTGAATTGCTATAACTGCCGGGTGGCCTGTCCGGCCTGCTACTGCCGGGAATGCGTATTCACAACAGATGTGTTCGAGCATGATCCCATGCAATACCTCCAGTGGGCGGATCGCAAGGGGGCGCTCAAGATGCCGACGGACACCGTATTTTATCACATAACGCGGCTAACGCACATGAGCACGGCATGTGTGGGCTGCGGGCAGTGCTCCAACGCATGCCCCAATGATATCCCCCTAACCGAGCTTTTTCGGACCGTTTCGCATCGCACCCAGGCGGCATTTGATTATGAGGCCGGCCGGAGCACGGAGGAGGCGCCGCCGCTTCTGGTGTTCAAGGAAGAGGAGTTTTCCGAAATTGTGGGCATCGGGGAATAACGGAGGCATATAATGGCATCGAAATCCGGATCAGCGCTTGTTATTGGGGCCGGCATCAGCGGCATCCGCTCGGCCATTGATCTGGCGGAAACCGGCTACCAGGTCTACCTGGTGGACAAGGCCCCGCATATCGGCGGGATACTTGAGCAGCTGGATCACCAGTTTCCGACCAACCGCTGCGGCATGTGCAAAATGCTGCCGGCCGCGGAACCGGATCAGGCCATTCAGCAATGTCTGCGGCGCGGGCTTTTCCATGACAACATCGAGGTGCTGACTGCCGCCGAAGTAACGGATATTTCGGGTGAAGCGGGAAATTTTTCCGCCACCCTGCACCAGCCCCCAACGCTGGTGAACCCCAAGCGGTGCGCGGGCTGCGGGGATTGTGCGGCCGCCTGCCCGGTCGAGGTCAAAGATGATTTCAATGCGGGGCTTTCCACCCGAAAAGCCATATACCGGCCCGCCCCCCAGATGCTGCCCGGGACTTACGTGATCGATCTTTCCGCATGCACACACTGCGGTGAATGCGTGCCGGTATGTCCCACCGGGGCGATCCGTATGGCCACCGCAGACCGGGAGAAGTTTAGAATCCTGGTGGTGGATGATGAGCTGATCGTCCGGGATTCCCTGCGGGCGCTTCTGGCGGATGAAGGGTTTTTTGCCGACATGGCCGAATCCGGTGAAGAGGCGCTGGAGAAGCTGAAGGCGGATACGTTTCATTTGATGCTTTTGGATATCAAAATGCCGGGTATGGAAGGCGTGGATGTCCTGAAAGAGGCTTTGACCCTGCAGCCGGAGCTCCGGGTGGTGATGATGACAGCCTACGCCACCATCGAGACCGCGGTGGAGTCCATGAAGATAGGCGCGGTGGACTACCTGGTGAAACCCTTTGAGGAGACATCGCTCCTGCCCCAGATCTACCGGCTTTATGAAGAGAGCGACGGAAGCCTCGAGCGCGTCCTTGACGTGGGCGCGGTGGTCATCTCCGCCGGCTGCCGCTATTTTAACCCGGCGGATGAAAAGGATGTTTACGGTTACGGGGTTTACCCGGATGTGGTCACCCACCTGGAGTTTGAACGGCTGATCAGCGGCACCGGTCCTTTTGGGGGTCAGCTCCTGCGGCCGTCGGATAGGCAGCCGGTCAAAAAAATCGCCTGGATCCAGTGCGTGGGCTCAAGGGACCTTCAGACCGATTCTGATTTCTGCTCCAGTATCTGCTGCATGTCCGCTTTAAAGGAGGCGATGCTGGCCCGTGAAATGAGCGGCGGGGAAGTGGAAACGGTCATTTTTTACATGGATATGCGGGTGTTTGAAAAGCCGTTCCAGCAGTATCTGGATGAGGCGCTGGATGCCGGGGTCATGCTGCAGCGCTGCCGGGTCCACTCGGTGAGCCCCACGGATGATGATAGCCCAAAGCTTATGATCCGGTATGTGGATGCCGAAGGGGCCAGGGAAGGCGGGTTTGATCTGGTGGTGTTGTCTGTGGGCCAGCGGGCGGCGGATAGCGCGGGCAGGTTCTCAGAGATGCTGGAGCTGGATCTTAATCAATGGGGGTATCTCGCGCCCCGGCCGTTTTCCCTTACCCGAACCGCAAAGCCCGGGGTTTTTCTCGGCGGTGCGGTATCCGGGTTAACCGATATTAATGACGCGGTGATTCGCGCCCAGTCAGCCGCCTGCGGTGCCTCCCTGGCCATCCATCGGAGCGGCGGCAGCCTGGAAGCGGTTGAAACGGCTGAGCGCCAGAGCCGTGATATCCGCCGGGAAATGCCGGGTGTTCTGGTCGTGTTATGCACCTGCGGCGGCCGCCTGCCCAAGATAATTGATATGGCGGCGCTGCTTGAGCAAATGCAAGCCGAGCCGGCGGTTGCAAGGTGCCTGGAACTGGATCAGCTTTGTAGGGATGATGGCTGGATGGCGTTTTTGGAAGAAGTAAAAGACAAAACCGTAAACCGGATCCTTTTGGCCACCTGCTCGCCCAATGCCTATGCGCATCGGCGGGGAGAGATCGCCGATGCCGCGGGCCTGCCGGAAGCGGCCGTGCAAATAAAGGATATTTATCTCGCCGAATGGTTTGCCGCGGATTCCGCGGCCGCCGATCAGATGCCCGTAAATACCGGCTATGTGGCCCGGAACCTCAAAATGGCAATTTCCGGGCTAAAGCGGGCGGATTTGACAGGTTCGCCGCATGTGGATGTTTATCAGTCAGCGCTGGTAATCGGCGGCGGGATTGCCGGAATGACCGCGGCGCTATCCATTGCCGACCATGGCTTCCAGGTGGATCTGGTGGAAAAGACGGAAAACCTGGGCGGCAACCTGAATTGGCTCACCTACATGATTAGTGGGACGGATGTGCGTGAGCTGCTTGAAAACACCATTGCCCGGGTAAATGATCATTCCCTGATTAACGTGCACCTGAATTCAGAGGTGATGGATGCGAAGGGGACGGTGGGCCGGTTCCAGAGCAAAATCAGTGACGGCGAGAATGAAAACCCGGTCTCCCATGGCGTCACCATCCTGGCCACCGGCGGCGTTGAGGCGGAAACCGAGAGCTACGGCCACGGAAAAAGTGCGGCCGTGATGACGCAGAAGGCGTTTGAAACCGCCCGCGCACAAGGCGACATCGATCCGGCAAATCTTTCATGTGTGGCCATGATCCAGTGCGTGGACTGCCGGGAGGCGCCCCGGAACTACTGCAGCCGCATCTGCTGTATCTCCGCATTAAAACATGCCCTTTACCTGAAGCAGGAAAATCCGGATATATCTGTCTATGTCCTTTACCGGGATATGATGACCCCCGGGTTTTACGAAACCTATTATACCCGGGCCAGGCAGCAGGGGATCATCTTTTTTCCATACACAACAGATGCCAAGCCTGAGGTTGTGCTGCCCGAAGGGGCTGAAGGCGAGGGCGGCGCTGTGCGGATTATGACGGAGGACCCCATTCTCGGGCAAAGCGTTCAGATTGATGCGGATCTGCTGCTTCTCGCCACCGGCATCCGCCCGGCATTGCCGGATGCGCTGCTGCCGGAACTGGATGCCAAAATTGACGAGCAGGGGTTTTTCAAGGAAGCGGATTTTAAGTGGCGGCCGGTGGAGTCCCTGGCGGCCGGGGTGTTTGCCTGCGGCCTGGCGCTTTCCCCGCGCGCCGTTGATGACAGTATGGCATCTGCCGAGGCCGCGGCCATGCGGGCGGTGCGCATGATTTCCCGCCAGCGGATAAACGCCGGGCAGCGGGTGGCCGTGGTCCGCCATGCGCTCTGCTCGGCCTGTCAGTTGTGCATTTCGGCATGCCCCTATGGCGCCCGGGCAGTTGATCCCGAAACCGGGGAGATCGTCGTGCATGCCATTAAATGCCAGGGCTGCGGGGCGTGTGCGGCCGTCTGTCCGAATAGCGCCACCATTCTTTCCAGCGGATCCGAGCTTGAGATGTTTGAGGTGATCGATGCCGCCATGGCATCCTTATAAAAGGGGGGTCGGGATAAATGAAAACAGCCAGGCGCGCAAAGCCCCATGAAATATCGGATGCCATTCTGGCGCCCATACGCGAGGAGCTGCTGGCCTGCATCCAGTGCGGGACCTGCACGGGCTCGTGCAGAAACGCGAATCTGATGGATTTCACCCCGCGAAGGCTCTGGCGGCTGGTGCTCACAGGGAACACCGAAGAGGTGTTTCACAGCCGAACTTTTGCCCTATGCTCGGCCTGCTATTACTGCACACTCCGATGCCCCCGGGGGCTCCCTCTGACAGAAGCCATGCATGCCTTGAAACGGGCTGCAGCCCATGAAAATATTGCCGAATACCGGCCGAGTGCCCGGTTTTACGGAAGTTTTCTGGATAGTGTGCGCCGGCACGGCCGGGTAAACGAAATGGAGTTCATGCGCCGCTACTTTATTTTAATGAAAAATCCCGCCATTCCCCTAAAATTTACGCCCTTGGGTCTCCGGCTGCTGCGGAAGGGCAAAATTTCAATATTTCCGGATAAAAGCAAGCCCGAGCATCCATTGGACCGAATGTTTCGGCGCGTGGAAGAACTGGAGAAAGCGAAATGAAATACCTGTATTATCCGGGTTGTTCGCTTGAGGGCACGGCACTTGAATACGACCGCTCCACCCGGGCGCTTTTTCAGGCCTTAGGGATAGAACTGATTGAAATCGAAGGTTGGACCTGCTGCGGCGCCTCCGCGGCCGAGGCGGAAAGTGATCTGCTGTCCTATGCGCTGCCGGCCCGGAATCTGGCCGTTGCCGAATCCATGGACGAGTCAATAAAGGATATCCTGGTCCCCTGCAGTGCCTGTTATCTCAATTTAAGGCGGGCGGCGGAAGAAACGCGGAAAAATCCCGATTTACTAAAACGGGTAAACCAGGCACTGGAACCCGAGGGGCTGAAGCTCCAGAGCGCTAAACGGGTCCGGCACCTGCTGGATGTTCTGGTTTCCGATATCGGCGCGGAGGGCTTGGCCGGTTACCTCCAATCAAGTATGGACCAATACCGGGTCGCCCTTTACTACGGCTGCCAGTGCCTCAGACCTTATAAGGTTTTTGATGACCCGGAAGATCCCACCTCTATGGAACCACTGATTCTGGCCACCGGGGCCAGCATCCACGATTGGCGGATGGGGGCCAAATGCTGCGGGGCGTCCCTGATGAACATCCAGCCGGAGATCGCCCAGGAGATGGTGGCCGCCATTCTTTCCGGCGCCAGCGGCGCGGACGCCATCGTAACCGTCTGCCCCATGTGCCAGATGAACCTCGAAGGCTACCAGAACCAGGTCTCCCGATCCGCCCATCAGGACCTTCACCGCCCCATTCTTTATCTCCCCCAGTTTCTGGGCCTTGCCATGGGCATCGACCCCAGGAACCTCTCCATCGAGATGAACCTTTCCAGTGTATCCGCTTTTATTTAGTGCTTAGAAGTATTCCCCCCGGGCCGCCGCCCGGGACCGAGCCTATAAATAACTTTAAAGGCACTGAGGCATGGTAAATTTGTTCTATCTATTTTTCAGGCGGGCACGGTGGCCCGCCCTACGAATGGGGAAAAACCCGATTCATCGTAGGGTCGGCCACCGTGCCGACCATAAATTCTTGATTTCATTAACCTAATACCTAATACCCAAAACCTAATACCCGTGAAGTTGCTTAGAAGCATTTTAAATATTTGTTGACCAATAGGCCATCCCTCGCGGTCATCGGTCGTCGGGGGATGGCCTTTTTATTTGGGAATCGTGACAGTAAACTTTGACCCTTCCCCTTTTTCGCTTTCCACCCGGATTTCACCGCCATGCTCGGTGACCACCTTGTTGGCGATAAAGAGGCCGAGGCCGGTGCCCTGTTTGCCTTTGGATGAATAGAAAAGGGTAAAGATATTGTTCTGGGTCTCCTCATCCATGCCGATGCCGTTGTCTTCAATTTCAAAAACTACCTCATTTTCCCGCGTTTCGGCCGTAAAGGTGGTTTTTGAGGCCCGCTCCTTATCCGCCAGACAGGCGTCCATGGCGTTTTCCAGGATATTGACCAGCGCGGAGCGGAGCATCCCGGCGTCAATGTTAAATTCGCCGCCGGCGTTCTGAAAATCCCGTATAAATTCAATGTGCTGCCATTCCAGCTTGGCGGCCACCACATCCGCCACATCCTTTGCAAAATCCGCCACATTAACCGGCTGGGTCTTTAATTCCCGCTTTTTGGCATAGAATAATAGGTCTAACACCATGTTGCGGATCCGTTCGGTCATGGATTTAACCATCTGGAGGCCCTCTTTGGCCTGGGCAGTATCCTCTTTTTCAAGCCCGGAGTCCAGCATATACATCCCGCCGTCAAGGCCTGTGAGCAACCCCTTTAATCCGTGGGAGACCGAGCCCACCATCAGCCCCAGGGAGCTTAAATGGTCCTGCAGATCGGTCAGCCGATCGATCGGTGTGGCCATGACCAGCACCCGGTGGATAACGCCCTCGGCATTTCGAATCGGCGAGGTCCAGACCAGTACGGGATACTTCCGGCCCTCGGCGGTGGTATAATCCGCTTTGGCCTCATGGGGCTGGCCGTCGCCGAATGTGGCCGCGGCCGGGCATTCCTTGCAGGGCTCCTCCGCCTGTTTTAAAATCTGATAGCAGCGCCGGCTGGAAATCTCGCTGTTGAAAGTGTCCTTGAACCAGCGGTTTGTGGTAATAAAATAGAATTGCCGGTTAAGAATGGCGATAAAGCAGGGCAGTTCATCAAACACCGAGCTGTCGGAAAGGCCGAAGCGATCCCCCTCTGCTTCAGACGGCTGCTCTGAGGATGAGAGGGCTCTGGATTTTTCAAGGATCAGGTTTTCCAGATTTTCCGTATACTCCCGCATTTTCTCCCGAACCGCAATCCGCTCCCGGGCCTTTTTGAGCGCGGCTTCCATGGCATGGTCGTTAATGGGCTTGGTAATAAAATCCGTGGCGTCATGGTGAAGGCTTTTAACCGCCACATCCATATCCCCGTGGCCGGTGATCATAATCACTTCGGTTTCCGGGTTTTCGTTTTTGATTTTTTCCAGCAGTTCGATCCCGTCCATGCCGGGCATTTTGATGTCTGTCAGCACGATCGGCGGTTGCACCTCGCGGAAAATATCCATTGCCGCTGCCCCGCTTTCAGCCGTGTACACTGTGTAGCCGGTATCGGTCAGGGTGATTTCCAAAACCTCCCGGATATCCGGTTCATCATCAACGATTAAAATCGGCGGATTCTTCATTTGTTCGCCTTACAAGAAATTTAAGAATAAATCGGGCGCCGGCCTCACTCGGGACAACAGAAATATGGCCGCCGCAGTCCCGGATGATGCCGTAGCTGATGGAGAGCCCGAGTCCCGTGCCTTTGCCCGCCTCTTTGGTGGTGAAAAAGGGTTCAAAGATGCGGTCGGCCATGTTCTTCGGGATGCCGGCGCCGGTATCAGAGAATTCAATAATAACCGAGCGGTTTTCGGTTCTGCCGGTGATTCGGATTTTTTTGTCTTCTTCGGTATACGCCGTGCCCCCCCATTTTTCCTCGATGGCATCCCGGGCATTGACAAACAGATTGATAAACACCTGTTCGAGCCGGTCCGGATCACCGTTAATCGTGGGCAGGTCTTCCGGCAGGTCCCATTCAACCGATATTTCCCGGAGTTTTAACTGCTGCTGGAACATCTCGTAGGCTTTGGTGATGACATCCAGAATTTGCATGGGCTGAAGCTGCAGATCGGATTTGCGGGCAATGTCGCGCATGTGGTTGATGATCTTGGTGGCCCGGTCAATGTTGCTGTCAATTTTTTCAAGCATGGACTGAAACGTGGAAGCCGCCAGTTCAGCCCCGGACTGCTGCTTTTTCAACAGAAATCCGCTGGCGGTTTTAATGACTGAAAGCGGCTGATTCAGTTCATGGGCGATGCCTGTGGCCATTTCCCCCAGGGTGGCCATTTTGCTTGCCTGGACCAATTGCTGTTCGGTTTCAAGCCGCTGGGTGATGTCGCTGGTAGTGATCAAATAGACTTTAATGCCGGCAAATTCCGAAGGCGAGACCCGTATATTGACATAGAGCCGATCCCCGTTTTTATGGAATTGTTTGACCTTGTTAATCACCGCGGAGGTGTGGATTTTATCCTGGTAATATTCGACTTCGTTTTCATTGAACAGCGCGGTAAACGGCCGGCTGATCAGTTCGGATTTGGTATATCCGTAAAGCGCCTCGGCGCTTTCATTGCAGTCCAGAATCTCCAGCGTATTGTTATCCAAAACAAACACCGGATTGGGGATGTTGTTGAAAATGGCATAGTATTTTTCCTCCGAGGATTTTAACTGCTCTTCCAGATGTTTTCTGGGGGAGATGTCCAGGCACATCTCCATGGCGGCAATCACCTCCCCTTTTTCATTGGTAATCGGGGCGGTCCGGACAATCCAGTGCTTGGTTTCCCCGGATTTGTCAATGCCGGTTTCCTCGCCGAAATGGGGCTTTCCGTCGTTAAAGGTTTTTTCCACCGGGCAGTGTTCGCATTTCTTGTTTCGGCCCTTATAGGCTAAATAGCAGTAATCATTATACTTGGGCTCAAAATGCTCCGCAAATTCCGTGTTAAACTGGTTCAGACGAAAATTTCTGTCCACCACGGTAATAAAGCAGGGTACCTGTTCAAACAGCTTTTGATACTCCTGTTTCTGCTTGTTGACCTCCCCCTGCTTCCGGTCGATTTCATTGGCCATTTGGTTGACCGCCTGGGCGAGTTTGCCCATTTCATCGGACTGCCGGATATTCACCTTGGAGTGGTAGTCGCCTTTTGCAATCAGGCGGGTGCCGCGGATCAGCTTCTGTATCGGCTGGTTGACAAATCGCATGACAAGCAGCCAGATGATAAGCGCGATGGCTATAAACAGGATGACAGTAAAACCGATGGTATACTTTTCCAGCGTGAGGATAAATTTATCCGTATTTTCCAGCGACACCACAACATCCAATACCCCGAGCACCGTCTGCTCCTCCCGATGGGAATGGCAGGCAGCGGTGGTGCAGTCCGGCTCATTGCGGATCGGACTCACAATGCCCATCAGGCGGGGGCCATTTGATCTTTTAACCATGCGCGTGCGCTGATCCAGGGTCAGATGCTGCCGGGGCGGATCTCTGCGGTGGCATATGTGGCAGGCCTCGTCGGTAATTGCCGTTTCCCGGTTGATTTCTTCGGATTTGTTGGAAAATTTGATTTCTCCGGATTTGTTATAGATCCGGATCGCTTTGATTTCCTTTTGCTGGGCGATGTTGTTGATGATCTGGGTGATATCCGGGCGGGAGTTTAGCATCATGGCATAGTGCGTGCCGAGTTTAATGGTGTTGCTCAGCCGGTCAATATCCTGGGTGACGTTGTGGGTCAACTTTTCCCGCTGATTTTGGATGTTGAACCAGGTCCAGGCGCTCAGGGAGAGTGCCAGTACAATGCCGACGGAGACGATCAGCTTGGTCGCCAGATGGTCACGGAGGGTATTAAATAATTTACCCATTAACCACCCTGTTACCCGATAATTTCTCTAACTTTTTTCAGAACTTCATCCGGATCAAACGGTTTGCTGAAATACGCCGCCACCTTTTTGATGGCCAGGTGGCTGCTGGGCATGCCGCTGATCACAATAATCGGGATATCCTTTAATTCCGGTTCTTTGGAGAGTTTCCGGTAAAACCGGGTGCCCCACTCCTGACTCATCTCCAAATCCAGGGTGATCAGATCCGGCTTTTCAGCTTTGACCACATCGTGGCCTTCTACGCCATTTGCCGCGCTGCACGTCTCATATCCATTGTCCTGAAACAGGGTTTCCAAGTACCTGACGGTGTATGGATCATCATCGATGACTAGAATTTTTTTGGCCATGAAAAGCTCCGTTTTATTTTTATTTTTGCGGATAGAGGCACCTGTTTGGCCGGCAGCAATATTTTATTGGTCCGTTTTCTGATGACATTCCCCGCAAAGCACCGGCCCGGCGGATTCCTTTAAGTGGCATCCCCGGCATTGCAGGTGATAGGCCCGAATCAAATCCATTTTGGAGTTATCATTTTGAGACAGATGACATTGGGAGCACTCCATGCCGATTGATGCCTCGTATTCGAGTTTTTCACCATCCTCATACATATGGTGGCAAACGTTGCATTCAGTGATGCCCGCCTTCTGATTGTGCGCATCATGGTGGAACTTCACGGGCGGACGCATGGGATCATCAAAGGCGCTGTCTTTTACAAAACGGATGTCTCCTTGTGAATAAGCGGCAATCCCGGTAAGCAGGAGCATCCCCCCGATTATCGATAATAGCGTCAGTACTTGTCTCATGCCCATGCGCGACTCCTTTGATTCAGAGGTGTTAGGTATTAGGTGTTAGGTGATGATAGGTGTTGTGGTCTGTTAAATTTTTATAACCCAATACCCAATACCTAATATCCAAAACCCAATACCTACTTCTCCATAACCTCGTAGAGAATATCGCCCAAAAATTTCAATTCCATGCCCAGTTCATAGTGCTTGATGATGTCCTCAAGCCCGCCGTGACAGTTATGGCAGGGGGCGATTACAATTTCCGCTCCTTTTTTCTTGGCCTCGGCCAGCTGATCCGCCTTGACGCGGTTGCCGGTGACGCGCTTGTTCCGGAAAGGCGGCCCGCAGTTGATCACTCCGCCGCCTGCTGCACAGCAGAAATTGTGTTCCCGGTTGGGATGCATTTCGATAAATGTTTTGCAGGTTTCATTGATCACGTATCTGCCCATTTCGTGCAGTCCGCGGCCGCGGACGATATTGCAGGGGTCATGGAAGGTGACCGGCTGGGAAAGCTTGTTTTTGATACGGATTTTGCGGTCGCGCAGGAGTTCATAGTAGAACTCAATGGCGTGCACCACCGGAAGCGGGGCCATTTTCCATCCCAGAAAGCGGTTGCCCACGTCATGGACCGAGCGGAAGGCGTGCCCGCATTCGCCCATCACGATGCGCTTGTTTTTAAGCCGCATGGCGGTCTCGAAATGGACCTTCTTTAACCGGGCCACCATTTCCACATCCCCGGTATACATGCACATATCGCTGTTATCCCACCCGGGCGTGGCCGGCATGGTCCAGTCAGCACCGGACGCGTACATGATCACCGCCATCTGGTAGATGAGCTGCGCCCGGAATTTGGGCTCCGGCCCGATGACCGAATAGAATATATCCGCCCCTTCCTTTTCAATCGGAATCCGAAGATCCGGGAACTCATCCTGGGCCTCTTCTTCCTGCCACTGCAGGGTATCGATCCATTCGTCCTCTTTCACCCACATCTGATTGAGCGTTGCGGAATGGCTGTGGGCCGTATCCTGTATGTATTGCGGCACAACGCCCAGCTTATGGCAGATGCGCCGCATGAAAAGCATCATATAGGCCACATCGATGCCAAAGGGGCAGTACATGACGCAGCGGCGGCAGAGGTTGCATTCGGTGAAGCTGATTTCGCAAGCCTCTTTAATAAAATCGACCGATACCTTGCCCTTTTTTTTAACAATTTCACCGATGGTCTGTTTGACTTTACCCGCCGGCGAATAGATCGGGTTGTTATCGTTGGAGAGATAGTAATGGCAGGCTTCGCTGCACAGCCCGCAATGGGAACAGGTTTCGATATAGGCTTTAAGGCGGGCGCCCCCCTCGGCGGAGAGCATTTGCTGAACCACCTGGTGGACCTTTTCCTGGGTGAGCTGCGCGGCCCCCTCTTCAATGCCCTTGTCGTGAATTTTCTTTTTTTCTTCGAAGCTCTTTTCAGCCGGTGCTTTCATGCGGGCTGCTCCTCGTTTTATGAGTTTTACCAGTCTTTGGCATTTCTAACCCCCCCAAATTCAGAGCCGGCATATCCGCGGGTAAACGGAAAAAACAGCATATGGCTCAGCCGGGTAAACGGGATCATCACCAGTATGATTTCTCCGGACAGGATATGGAGTATTCCGGCGGCTACATGGCCGGGATACTGGTGGAATGACCAGAATCCGGTAATAAACGGGGCGGCCACGCCGGCAAGGATCAAAAAATCCGAATAGGTGGTCAAATAACGGACTTCCGGAAGGATCAGCCGGCGGCAGAAAAAGAATATGCAGGCCCCGATCACAGCCAGGGTCATCACATCCGCGGCCAGATTCGGGATATAAACCCAGTTTATCTGCCAGGCTTCATGGATCATGATAATATGGGCGAAGAGAAAAATCGGGACGACAAACAGGCAGATATGGAACACAAAGGCCACTAGGGTCATGACCGGATGCTTGCGCATGTTGACGCTGGCGAACGGCACGATCCAGTGGACAATGGAACGCAGGGCATAATAGATGCTCATATAGCTGAACACTACGGCATCCTTTTTAAGCGCCAGCCGGCCCATGGAAAACAGCCGGTAGAGGCTGCCCAAAATAAAAATGCCGAATGCCAGCCAGACCATCGGTCCGCTAATGATTTCATAGATGGCATGCATAGAAACGCCTCCGTTTATCCCAGGATTTCAGCTAATGACAGGACGGTTCGGGTATATTTGCCGTCATTGGCACCGGTTTCAATGCCCCGGATTAGGAGCTTGTCCCCTTCCGGGCTGAATACCGGGTTCCACAGGGTTTTATAATTCGTTTGAATCGGCCGGCCGTTGACCACCATCCGATAGATGCCGTTTTTTTGCGTCTTTGCGGCGACATTTCTGCCGTCCGGTGAAAATATCGGGGGCCAGGCCATATCATAGGTGTCATTCCAGGCGGTCCCGTCAACGGCAATCATCCATTTGCCGTCGGTCTTGCCGACACAGGCGGCGCGGCGGCCGTCCGGGCTTAACGCCGGATCGGTCACCAGGTCTTTAAAGGTCAGGTTCCAGGGCTTGTCATCTATGGCCAGCGTCCATCGCCCGAATTTGGAGGAAACGATGGCGGCAATCCGGCTGCCGTCAATGCTGTAGATATGGTGCCATAGCTGAAAGTATCGGTTTTTCCATATGATTTCGCCGTCTTGGGCAAGCGCCCAGCCGTCCGCCAGCCGGACCGGGGCGGTCACCGAGCCGTCGGTCGGGCTGAATACAGGCTCCCATACGGAGGCGTAATGCCTCTTCCACGGGATGCCGTCCACCACGATGGTGTAATCCTCAAGGCTTAACCGAACCTCCGCGGCCACGTGTTCTTCTTTGGCATCAAAGGCGATTTCCCAGGCATTTAAAAAATTCTGCGTCCAGGGCTGCCCGTTGACCGCCACCGTAAAGCAGCCTTTCTGAAATGCTGCGATATCAGCCTCATTGATCGGCTTTGTTTGAACGGTTGCCGCCGCGGAACGGCCGCTGGGGCTTGCCTTTAAATGGGATATGGTGTAAAAAGTGTTTTCCCAGGGGGTGTCATCGGTTACGGCAAAATAGGCAAAATCCTTCTGGGCGGAAACACTGATGTGGCCGTCAAAACGGCCGAACTTGGTGTCCCATACGAATTCGAACCAGTTTTCCCAGGGGGTTCCGGAAACAGCCACCGTCCACATGGCGGTATCCGACACCAGGGCGGCGGCCCGGTTATCCGGCCCGTAGCGCAGAAACCAGACTTTATCAAAGCTGCTTTCCCATGGGCTGCCGTTTTCGCATACGGAAAACGCCATTTCATCGACTTTTACAATGGCGGCGACGGATTCGCCGTCCGGGCTGGCATGCGGCTCTTCCACCCAGCCGTAGGTTTCCCGCCACTGATGGATATCCGAGATGACGCGTTTGCCTCTGTTCCAGTCCCAATCCCTGATATGGCTCATGAAAGGCTCCTATGGATAATCGTTGCCAAGTAAACCGATTATATCTAAGAAAAACCGGAATGCCAAAATCTTTTACTTAAATTTAGGTATAATTCTTATTGCCGCTCGTAAAATTTTTTAAACCCCGGGGTCATATGCTCGCCAATCTCCTTGTCCCGATCCCGGGTGAGGATAAGCGCCTCAATGCCCAGTTTTCGGGCAAATTGAAGGCCATCGGCCGTCCCCATTACCGTGATAGCCGTGGCCGCGCCGTCGATCAAAGCGTTTGAGTGTGATTTCTCTATCCCGATGGTGGTAACCCCCAGGACTTTTTCTGAAACCGGTTTCCCGGTTTTGGGGCTGAAAATGTGATAAAATTTGTGCCCCCGGATCACAATCGGCTGGCGATAATTGCCGCTGGTGGACACCCGGATGCCCCCCTCGTGGGCGATGATCCCCCAGACATCCTGCATATTTTGGGGATGCTGGATGCCGATGCGCCATGGATCTTCGTTATTTTTGCCGAATGCGGCGATTTCGCCGCCGAGTTGAACCAGGCCGCGGGAGACGCCGCTTTCTTTTAAGACGCTTCGTACCCGGTCAACCGCATACCCTTTGGCAATGCCGCCAAAGTCAAATCGGATGTCCGGATTATTAAGCCCTATATTGCCGCTTCGGCCGGTGTCTATAAGGACGTCTTCAAATCCGGTGTGCCCAAGGGCTTTAAGGATTTCCCGCTCTGACGGGATATTTTGCGTTTCCTCCGCATGCCGCCAGAGCTCTTTGATCGAAAGAAATGTGGGGTCGAAATGCCCCTGGCTTTTGATAAAAAGGTTTTTGGAGATTTTCAGCGCCTCATACATGTCCCCGGATACGCGGATGTTTCCGGAGCTGGCGGTCTGATTGATCGCTGCCACCTCGCTGTCCGGATCATAGGGGTTAAAAATTTTCCCGATGCGCTCGAATTCCTCCCAGCCCGTATTGATGATTTCCCGAACATTATTTTTATTCTTCGGGTGTTTGATCAGAATCCGGGCCGGGATATCAAAATAGATCGACTCCCGGCTTTCAAACCAGTTTTCGGAGATCTCCCGGACAGCCGGTATATCCTTTTTTCCCTGGCTCGCTGTCTTTTTAGAATGCTTGGTTTCAGCCGCTTTGGAAAAAGGAGCGCGATGAAGGACATAAAACAGGACGCCCAAACAGAGCACCATGGCCAAAAGGGCCAGCCGGTAAGTAATGATGAAGTTTCTAAAGGTTTTTACCATGGCATTCAAACTACAATTCTTTATCGTCCGCATCCGGTCCGGCAATACCGGTAAACCGGGTGTCTCCCACCCCGTCTGTCATTCGCAGGATATCATAGTATTTATAGATTCGCTTGATATAGCGAACCGGTTCCGTGCCCCGGGCATAGCCGTATCGAGTCTGCTGGTAATATTTGGGATACCGCAGAAGCGGCAGCACGGTCTCCATGGTTTTCCATGAAGTTGGCGGTAAATTCTGTTTTTGGGCGATCTTTTGGGCGTCCCGCACATGTCCGTAGCCGACATTATAGCTGGCCAGCGCAAATTTGATGCGCTCCGGCGGCGGAATTTTGTCAAAGCGCTGATACAGGACATGAAGGTATTTAATGCCCCCCCGGATATTGGCGCCGGGATCCAGGCGATCAGAAACCCCCATCTCATTTGCTGTGACCCCGGTGAGCTGCATTAAGCCGAGTGCGCCGGAATAGCTTTGGGCCTGCGGGTCGAAATGGGATTCCTGATAGATCTGGGCGGCAATCAGGCGCCAGTCAAAATTATATTTTTTCGAAACATTGACAATCGTGTCCTGGTATTTGGGCAGTCGTGTTTTCAGGCGGCGATGGAATTTTTTGATGTCCACGTAGTCAAAAATTTCAGTGCCCGCATAATAGCGGTTGTATATTTTGGCATACGTGCCGGTTTCTTTGATATGGTCAAAGAACGCATTGATTTTCTCAAGCAGCGCCCGGTCTCCGGTTTTGACGGCCCATCCCAGGGATTGTTTCTCGGAAATCGGAAAAGCCGGGTAAATGTCCGGATAGTATCGGCGGTTGAGCTGGATAATGTTGGAATCGGCCACGGTTAAGTCAATCTCCCGGTCCTGGACCTGCCTGAGGAATTCTTCGGTGGGAATATTCTCATGGAGTTTGATGGCCAGCGAAATCCCCCGCTCCTTTAGTGCGCGAAGACGCTCATGATAGGACGTATGGCTGCGGATATGGATGGTGCGGCCGTTTATGTCCGCCATTTCATCGATGCCGGAACTGCCTTTGCGCACCACCACCTGCTGCTGGACCGCCATATATTCCCGTGAGAAATCGACCCTGGCCTCCCGGTTCTCGGTCCGGGTCAGGCTTGAGGCAATAAAGTCGCCCTTATCGGATTTAAGGGCTGTAAACATGGCATTCCAGCCCGGGGTGATCACGTTTAGCTCCACCCCGATGTAATCCGCGAATGCCTTGGCCAGATCATATTCAAACCCCATGGACTCCTCCCGATAGATATAGTAGCCATGGGCGCTGTTATCAGTAATAACGGTGATTTCCCCGCGGTTTAGAATACGGGATAAAGAGCTATCTTTGGACGGGCACCCGGCAAGCGCCAGGAAAAGGAGAATGAACGCCAACCGGCCCAGTGAACGGGTGCGTATCATTTTAACGGGCATGTTCAATCGCGGGGCTTCGTCTGTTGCATCATTAAATTTACCTAATTATTCATAATTTATATCCCTTATGAAGTCAAGAACGGATCGCGTTCACGGCTAATTTGTTCTAACCGCAAAATCCATACCCCCGGTCCTGTTAACGCTAAGGTTGGGATTCGTTTTCTTCGCTATCGGGATCGAAATCGGGATCGAAATCGCTATCGGGATCGAAATCGATGCTGTAGACTTCCTGATCCTCTCGAACTTGGTATCCTCTTCCGCCGAGACGGCTGAGCATCGCGGCCATACGGTCGAGTTCATCCTTGCGGTTCCGGCTTTCCATCTTGTCCAGCGCCTTGCCGACAACCAGCACATCTTGAATTGCCGCGCACTCAAACGCGGAGCCACGAGCGATTTCGAAATAACGCCTTCGGTCGGCTTCCGCGGTCTTGCCATTACCTTCGGCGATATTGAGCGGTATCGACTGGCTGGCCCGAAGCCATTGATCCCGGGCGGGCCGATAAACTCCGTTCAGGCTGTCGGCCTTCTCGTAAACCCATGCAACGTAGCCTATTGAAAGGCGATAGACGTCCAGTTTTTCGCGTCCAAGGGGCATATTTTTTTCGATCCCGATCCCGATAGCGATTTCGATTTGGATACAGAACAAATTAGCCCTGGGATCGCGCTCTATGGCGGGCGCGCGCTATTTGCCTTGACAAGCGGTTTAAGCGGGATTTATGGTGCCTGTGGATTGACGCCGGAAAAAATTTCCGGGCGATGTTTCAGCAGTTTAGGGGCAAAGCCCCATTAAGGCATTACAACTATCTATCATGGGAAATTTCATTGCCATCATCGGCTATTCCGGTGCCGGGAAAACTACGCTTATCGAAAAGCTGGTGCCGGAATTGAAGCGCCGGGGGTATCGCGTCGGCACTGTCAAGCACACCCATCATCAACCGGAATTCGATAAAACCGGAAAAGACTCCTGGCGGCATTTTGGTGCCGGTGCAGATATTTCCATGATCTATTCAAAAGCCCTCCTTGCCATGTTCAAACGGTATCCGTCCTTTTCAGCCGAATCAGCGCCGGATCTTCAGTCGCTGGCTCCTTATTTTGCGGATGTCGATGTGGTGGTGGCAGAGGGGTTTAAAGCCGGCGATTGCCCTAAAATTGAAGTATATCGGGAGACTGGGGGGACAGCGCCGCTTTGCCAAAGCATTGGATCGGTGATTGCCGTGGTAACCGAGGCGGAAATTGATGCCCCGGTCAAACGCCTTGGGTTTGATCAGGTGGCTGAGCTGGCGGATGTGATTGAGCAGACCGTGTTATTAAAATAGGCGCAGAGTAATGCTGATTGAGCAGTTAAGGCAGCGATTTTTCGACTATGTGGACCGGTTTTATGTTAATGATGCGGCTGAAGATCAGCCGATTCAATTAAAACGGGACCATACCCGCCGGGTGTGCCGGAATGCCCGGATGCTTGCCAACAAGCTGGTGCTTTCAGAAAAAGACACCCGGCTTGCCGAGGTGATGGCGCTTTTCCATGATGTGGGCCGATTTAAGCAGTATCGGGTTTATCAGACTTTTAAAGATGCGGATTCAGAAAATCATGCGGCGTTAAGCGTCGCTGAAATTAATGCCAATGATTTTTTGGAAGGGCTCCCGGAAGCGGATCGCCGGTTGGTTTTAACAGCTATTGAGTTCCACAATGCGCTGGATATTCCTGACGGGCTGTCCGATCGGGAGCGCTTTTTCCTAAAACTTCTAAGAGATGCGGATAAACTGGATATCTGGAAAGTATTCGGGGAATACTACGAGAACGAAGCCAGGTCCGCTGCCGACAGCGTATCCCTCGGCCTGCCGGACAGTGCCCAATATTCGGCAAAAGCCCTGGCAGCCGTACGCGATCGAAAAATCGTTCGTATGCAGGAGATGAAAACCTTAAATGATTTTAAACTGCTGCAGATCTCCTGGGTTTATGATTTAAATTTTGTCCCTACCGTGGAAGCCATGCTGGAGAAGGGCTACATCAATCGCCTCTATGCGTTCCTGCCGCATACGCAAGAGATATCCGAAGCCTTTGAAAAAGTCTGCCAATACGCTGAGTCGGTCGTTTCAAACGGTTATTGATTTGACTCTCTGTTCAATAATTTGTATAATATTTTGAATTTGATATAAAAATTTAGATCCCTACAGTGATGGGCTCGTAAAAAAGATTTATGCCGCCGTGAAGGCATTTTATTGAAGACCGATGATAGAAATACCATGAAGAAATGGGGCTTAGCATACCTGCTGGCGCTTTCTGTGCTGATTGCGGCCGCCGGACCATTAATCGCCAATGAGGTCATTACCAGGCCGGATTCGGGGCGCCAAAGAAATCATGCGCCGGGTGATGCGCAGACCTTTATCAACTGGACCGATCATTTTATCCGCGCGACGGGGCGGGGCGAGGTCCAGGATTTTGGCGCGACCCACCACAAACCGTTCCAAACCCTGGCAAAGGCCCGGCAGAACGCCTACCGTCATCTTCTTGATGCTGGCAAGTCCATCCAACTGACCCCGAGATTGACAGTGGCCGAGGCATTAAAAGGAAACGATAAGCAGATGGCCGCGTTTGAAAACCTTTTAAAGACCGCACAAATTCATCAGACAGAGTTTCTGTCCACCGGCGCGGTGGAGATTACCCTGGAATTTCAGATAACCGGCGAATTTTCAGAAATGCTGCTTCCGGATACGATCACCCGGCTCGAAGCAATCGCATCCGGGAAATCCGAAGCTGTTGACAAAGCCTCTGAGTATACCGGGGTGGTTGTCGATGCCCGGGGACTGCCGGTGGTGCCGGCCATGTGCTTTCAGGTGCTGGATGAGGACGGCAAGGAGGTTTACGGGCCGGCCTATGCCGACCGCGAGAATGCGGTGGCTGCCGGCATGTGCCAGTATGTGTCAAATGTTGCCGATATCAGGGAAAATCCCCGGGTGGGCAGCCACCCTCTGGTGGTCAAAGGGATCAAGCTTCACCCGCCGGGCGCCTCAGATATTATGATCAGCGGAACTGATGCCGCCAGACTGCGCGGCTCGGTTGAGCATTTGGCATTTTTAAAAAAATGCCGGGTGGTTGTGGTGACGGATTAAAACTAAATCCCCCCCAACCCCCCTTTTTCAAAAGGGGGGGGCAAAAAAAGGGGACGAGCACGAGTACGAACAGAAAATTACCTTCTGCAAAAATACCGCCGTGGCGGAATCACGGTGAATTTGTTCTGGCGATAAAACCCATAACCATGGTGTTGTTCGCATGTAAGGTCGGCACGGTGGCCGACCCTACAAAATGTCGGCAATCGCGTAGGGCAGGCCACCGTGCCTGCCTGAAAAATAGATAGAACAAATTGCGAAGCCATCAAATTTAGGTTAAATCCCGGCCTTGGCCTTGATCTCCTCGGCCTTATTGGTGTGCTCCCAGGTGAAGTCCTCGTCGTGGCGGCCGAAGTGGCCGTACGCCGAAGTCTTTCTGTAGATGGGCCGCAGAAGATCCAGGTATTGGATAATGGCGCCCGGCCGCAGGTCAAATACTTCGTTTACGATGTCTGCGGCTTTTTCCTCGGGGATTTTTCCGGTGTTCAGAAAATCGATCAGGATCGAAACCGGTTCAGCCACCCCGATGGCATAGGCGAGCTGGACCTCGCATTTTCTGGCAAGCCCGGCGGCGACCAGGTTTTTGGCCACGTGCCGCGCCATGTAGGAGGCGCTGCGGTCCACCTTTGAGGGGTCCTTGCCGGAAAAGCACCCGCCGCCGTGGCTGCCCTGGCCCCCATAGGTATCGACGATGATTTTGCGGCCGGTAACCCCGCAGTCGCCCATGGGGCCGCCGATTTCAAACCGGCCGGTGGGGTTGATGAAATACCGGGTGTCCCCGTCAATCATATCCCTGGGGATAATTTTTTTGATGACCTCTTCAATCACGGCTTCCCGCACTTCTTCATAGCTCACGTCGCCCTTGTGCTGGGTTGAAACAACCACCGTGTCCACCCGTTTGGGAGCGCCCCCCTCGTATTCGATGGTCACCTGGGACTTGCCGTCCGGCCGCAGAAAATCCACGGAGCCGTGTTTTCTGACCTGGGCCAGCCGCTTGGTGAGTTTGTGGGCAAACATGATGGGCATGGGCATAAACTCAGGGGTTTCATCCGAGGCGAATCCGAACATAAGCCCCTGGTCGCCGGCGCCCTGTTCTTTAAAAAGGCCCTGGCCTTCGTTGACCCCCTGGGCAATATCCGGGGACTGCTGGTCAATGCTGGTAATCACCCCGCAGGTTTCCCAGTCAAATCCCATGCGGGAGGAGCTGTAGCCGATATCCCGGACGGTTTCCCGGACCACCTGGGGAAAATCCACGTAGCATTCCGTGGTAATTTCGCCGGCAATAAATACAAGCCCGGTGGTGACCAAAGTTTCGCAGGCCACGCGGCATTTTTTGTCCTGGGCCATGATCGCGTCAAGGATGGAATCGGATATGGCATCAGCCACCTTGTCCGGATGTCCCTCTGTGACGGATTCTGATGTGAATAATACACGATTTCCAGTCATAATTTTCTTCTCCTTTGATTAAATTTGAACTTCATGCATTCAAATTGAGTGGGTCTAACTTTCCTGAAGCGCAAAAGATCCCCAGCACATGCGCGTTCAAGCATACGGGTCGAGCAGGGTGTGGTCGATCAATCGAACATCGCCGACTTTTACCGCAAGGGCCATTAACACCCGGCGGTCAATCATCCGCACATCTTCCAGGGTTTGCGGGTCACTGATTTGAATATAGTCAATGGCTGTTTCGGGATATGCTTTAATGATCCCGGCGGCCGCATCGATCAGATTATCTGCACGGGTTTCGCCATTTCGCACTTGTTCCTGCATGGCCTGAAGGGTTTGGTTAAGGCTTAAGGCCGCTTTTCGATGTTCCGGGCTAAGCCGCGTGTTTCTGGAGCTCATGGCAAGCCCGTCCGTTTCCCTGACCGTTGGCAGGCCGCGGATATCGATGTTAAAATTTAAATCCCGGCCCATCTGCCGGATAACAGCCAGCTGCTGGTAATCCTTCTCCCCGAAAACGGCGATATGCGGCCGGATAATGTTAAACAGCTTGGCGACCACTGTCATGACTCCCCGAAAATGGTCGGGCCGGCTTAAGCCGCAGAGGTGATTCGGCAAATCCGTCTGATCGACATAAGTCTGAAATCCTTCGGGATATATCTCCTCAGCATCCGGCATAAACACGGCATCCACACCTGTTTCTGCCGCCAGCGCCAGATCCCGGTCCGTATCCCGGGGGTAGGTGGCATAGTCCTCGTTCGGACCGAACTGCGTCGGGTTGACAAAGAGGCTGACCACCAAGTCATCGGCCAGTTTGCGGCCTTCGCGCATTAAATCGAGATGGCCCTGATGGAAAAACCCCATGGTCGGGACCAGGGCGATGGTATGCCCTTTTTGCCGCAATTTTTCGGATCGGTCCGCAGCATCGGCTATGGTCCGGATGACGTCGATCGCAAACCCCCTTTTATTCTGTTAAGCTGTTCATCACCTGGCCGGTCACGGCTTTGGGGTAATAAAAGGTCGTTTTTCGCGGCATGGTATAGCCGGCCTCCGCGATCTGGCGGACCTGTTCGTTGGAAGGGGGGTTTAGAATAAATGCCATTTTTGCATCCCCGTTATCCACCGCCTCAATTGCTTCGGCTGCGCTGCTGGTATAGCTGAGCAGGGTTTCGTCATCTAAGTCCTTATGATCAAATTCAAGCAGTTCGGTCAACACAATGCGCGTTAACACCGTGACATCCAGTTCGCGTAAGGGCTCCGGAATTTCCGCCTCAAACTTCTGCTTCATCACATCAGGCTTCAGGGTGAACGTGTAGAATTCGGCATATCCTTCTATATAGCCGCCGATGACGTGTTTATCCGGGTCGGATTTCATTTCGCCAAGCATCTGGGACCGGGCCGTCTCCTGATCCTCACGGTCCTTATCAAAGGCGAAGCGCTTAACCGTAAAATAAGGCTCTGCCTTTTGCACAAAAGTGTTGCGTTCGGCGGCGGAAACATCGGTTAAAAGGCGGTGGGTGGGAAGGATAATCAGTCCCGGGTCCTCAATCGAGCAAAGATACATCATGATAAAATTGGCCGGATGGTCCGGCCCGAAATCCGGGGTCTGCTCGGCCAGCCAGTCCCGAAAGGAAAGCGCGGTTTCGTAGCGGTGATGGCCGTCCGCGATGAACAGCCGGCGCTCTTTTATGCTCTCAGTCACCGATGCCTGGACTTTTTCATCCGTGATGCGCCACATTTGATGATGATGGCCGGCATCGTCTGAGAACGCAACTTCCGGCGGCGCATCGGCAATCGCGGATTTCAGCCGCCCCATAATATTGTCTTTGTCCGTGTAAATGGAGAAGATATGGCTGAAATTGGCGTGGCAGGCCTTCATCAGTTCCAGGCGTTCGGATTTGATTTTGGAGTAAGTCTCCTCATGCGGCAGGATGACGCCGTTTTCAAAAGGCTCCAGCCGAACCCGGGCAATCAGACCGTAGCGGGTAAACGTCTGGCCGTTGATGCTAAATTCGACTGAGGTGAGATAGAAGCAGGGCGATTCATCTTTGACCAGTATGCCCTCAGACAGCCAGTTTTTGTAATATTCCGCCGCCCTGGTATAAGGATTGTCCTGATCGTCGTCATTTGCCGATGGTTTGCCCTTGTCTAAGCGGATGACATTGTTGGGATGGCGCTCATAATACATGTCCTGCTCTTCTTCGGAGATGACATCATAGGGCGGTGTGGCCACTTTGGCCAGATCGCCGATCTTGTCAATGTTGTACCGGATGCCCCGGAACGGAAAAATATCTGCCATAAATTCAACCTGTTTGTTTGAGTTTGGGTTTTATTTTTTTGATTTCCCTGAACATTGGTATATATATTAAGAATAATTATTTTGAAACAAAAATGTATCAGGCCATATGTTAAATATAATTGTTTCCAGTCACATTAACAGCAGACGGTCGAAAATTCCGACTGCCATGTTGGGTTCGCACCCCAACCCGGTTTAAGCAGTGCAGATCTGTTGGTCCGGACCTATACTTACCTTTATTAAAAGAATCATCGTCGGAAAGTTATAAAAATTTTTTAATCTATTGAATTTTATAGAAAATTTTATTAATATAAAAGCTATAAAGTTTTCTAAAATTGGTCGGGTTCGCGAATAGAGACAATTAATATAACTTAAAGGCCCTTGTCAAGTATATTTTGATTGTTACAAGCCCGTGAATATTCTGTTGTATACAGGTGATTCGGAAAAAGAGGTTGACAATCATAAAATTTTAAATTAATATATTCAATTTATTATACAGTTGAATTAGAAAAAACATTTCGCAAATATAGGTTAAATATTAAAATTTATTAGACAAATTTACTGGTGCGAAAAACGTAAGTCAGGCACAAGCCTGATCTTTTGATTCATTAATCATAGGGCTTAAACAGCTTATAGGCCAAATAAAGGAGGCATGCATGAGCAATCAGGAATATTCCGAAACCGTAAAAGTTACAAAAGATTACTACGATAGTGAGGATGCCCATACTTTCTACTATACTATATGGGGGGGAGAGGACCTTCATTTGGGATTTTATGAAACCGGCGATGAGTCCGTATATGAGGCAAGTCGTAAAACTATAGATCATATGGCTTCCCGCTCGAAGTTTTTGAACCAGAAGGCCAGGGTGATCGATCTGGGGGGCGGGTTCTCCGGCTCGGCCCGGTATCTGGCAAAAAATTATGGCTGGGAAGTGGTGGTTTTAAATTTGAGTGAAACGGAAAACACCCGTGGCCGCCAGATGAATAAGGAGCAGGGGCTAGATCATTTGATTACGGTCATTGACGGCAGCTTTGACACCATTGCGTATCCGGATGAATCCTTTGACATTGTATGGTCCCAGGATGCCATTCTTCATAGCGACAACCGGCAGAAAGTCCTTGATGAGGCCAAGCGGGTATTAAAATCCGGCGGGGAAATGATTTTTACCGACCCTATGCAGACGGATGACTGCCCCGAGGATGTGCTGCAGCCCATCTATGACCGCATCCATCTGACCAGTCTGGGTTCGCCCGGTTTTTACCAGGAGTATGCCAAGAAGATCGGTTTTGAGGTCGTCGGCTTTGAAAACCTCTCCCCGCATCTAACCAAAAGCTATGCCCGGATTCTCAAGGAGCTGGAAAAACGGGAAGGCGAAGTCAAGGGCAAGATCAGTCAGGAATATATCGAGAATATGAAAAAAGGCCTGCGCCATTGGGTGGATGGCGGCAATAAGGGGTATTTGGCCTGGGGCGTGTTTCATTTCCGCAAATCGTAAAAGCGAAAGATTCCAAGCTGAGCGCATGTAAGCGTATGGCTTTTGCAGCAAGGAGCGAATAACGCAATAATTAAAAATAGAAGGAGGACTACACATGGCTGAAGATTTAGGGAAAATGGCAGAGTTATTGATCGCCGGCAAGGTCGAGGAAGTCGGCAATATGACCAAGGAATTTCTGGATAGCGGCCTGGATCCGGATGAGGTTTTGAATAAAGGCCTGATCGCCGGCATGGATGTGGTGGGCCAGCGGTTTAAGGCCGGAGACATGTTTATCCCGGAAGTGCTGCGCTCGGCAAAGGCCATGAGCGCCGGCATGGAGCATCTCCGCCCGGTTTTGGTAGAGGGAGATACCAAGCGGGCCGGCACCTTTGTTATCGGCACGGTTGAGGGCGACCTTCATGACATCGGGAAAAACCTGGTGGGCATGATGTTTGAGGGCGCGGGCTTTAAGGTTATTAACCTGGGTATTGATCTAAAGCCGCAGGTATTTGTGGATGCCGTTAAAGAGCATAAACCGGAGCTGCTGGGGATGTCAGCGCTTCTGACCACGACCATGCCGAAAATGGGGGAAACGATTAATGCCCTGAAGGAAGCCGGCGTCAGAGACCAGGTCAAGATCATGGTCGGCGGGGCGCCCGTGACCGAGGAATACGCCAAGGAAATCGGCGCGGATCTCTACGGCGCCAATGCGGCCAATTCCGTTGACAAGGCCAGGGCGGAACTCGGGCTTTAGGTAAACATCCTTTTATATAGTTTTATATAGTTGATCGAAAAATAAATGGCCGGGGCGGCAGCAGGATCAGGCCGCACCGGCATTTTATAAAGAAAAGCACGGTGTTCTCCAGGTTCCCCTGATCGGATGCATGCAGAATAAGACCTTGCTTTGACACATAAAATTCGGGCGAAGGAGTTAACCCATGGAAAAAATGAATCAGACGATCCAGCAGACCCCGGTTTTCCGGGTGCTGACGGATCAGCAGATCGAAAAAATATATTTTTCAGCCCTTGAAGTCTTGGAGCGATGCGGCGCGGATGTTTTGCAGGAAGAGGCCATAGAGCTGTTCAAAAATTCCGATGCCGTGGTCCGGGAAAATCGTGTCCGTGTCCCCGCTTCAATGGTTGAGCGGGCGATTAAGAACTATCCCCGGAAAATTACGCTGAAAGGCAGAAACGGCAAGCGCTCCGTGGCCCTTCAGAAGGATCACGTGTATTTCGGCACCGGCTCAGACCTGCCGTTTACCTATGACCGGGAGTCCGGCGAGCGCCGGCGGACCCTGTATAAAGATGTGGTCAATGCGGGCCGCTTTGTCGATTATTTGTCCAACTACGATTTTTTTATGTCCCACGGCATTGTGGGCGATGCCCCCAATCCCCAGACCTACGACCGGCACCAGTTCATGGCCATGCTCGAGGGCTGCACCAAGCCCATGGTGGTCACCAGTGTGGACGGCGAAGGCCTGGAGGATCTCTGGAAAATGGCCTGCCTGTTCCAGGGCGGTGAGGAGGAGTTTCGCTTAAATCCCATGTTCGTGGCCTATATCGAGCCGATCTCACCGCTAACCAATGACCGCACTGCGGTGGAGAAGCTCTTGTTCGCCGCGGAAAAGGGGATTCCGGCCATGTATACCCCGTGCCCCAGTTCCGGCGCCACCGCACCGGCCACCATTCCGGGCATGCTGGTCCAGTCGCTGGCGGAAACGCTTCTGGCCGTGGTGCTCTGTGACCTAAAAAAACCGGGCATGCCGCTGATCATGGGCGGGGTGACCACGGTCATGGACATGCGCACCACCACCTATTCCTATGGCTCGCCGGAGCTGTCCCTGGCATCTGCCGCAAACACGGATATATCCAAATGGCTGGGGCTTTTGATGTTCTCCACCGGCGGCTGCAGCGACTCCAAGTGTGTTGATGAGCAGGCGGCCGCGGAATCCACGCTCTCCGTATTAAACGCGTTCCTCTCCGGCGCCAATCTGGTCCATGATGTGGGCTATATCGACTCCGGCGTCAATGCCTCTTTGGAATCCCTGGTCATGAACGAGGAAATCATCGGCATGGTGCGCCAGGTCGGCAAGGGCATTAACACGGATCCCGAACATCTGGCCCTGAAGCTGATCAACGAGACCGGACCGGCCGGGGAATATGTGACAAAAGATCACACCTACGAGTACTGGAAGGAATGGTATTTCCCCAAACTCCAGGACCGATCGGACTGGGAGACCTGGTGTGCGAACGGCAAAAAGACCATGCTCGACCGGGTCAATGAGGAAACCCAGCGCATCCTTGATGAATATGAGCCGGAGCCCATTGATGACGGGATCCGAAAGGATCTTAAAAAGATCATCGATGATGCGGAAAAGCGCCATTCCAAATAATCCAACCGGGTTGACAACCGCCATGCCGCCGGGGAAAGACGTTGGCTGCATGGGCACGGATAAATAAGGAGAGTCAAATATGATTCACGATAAAGTAACCAACTATATTACCAATGAAACCGTGCGCTTCTCCATGATGTCAGAGGACCAGAAGGAGCGGATCTTCAACGGGGTCATTAAAACCTTGAATGACACCGGTGCGGATGTCCACCATGAGGGTGCACGGGAGCTTCTGGCCAAAAACCGGTGCAAGGTGGACGGCATCCGCGTACGGATTCCGCCGGAGATTGTCAGGCAGGCCCTGCAGAGCCTTCCGCCCACGACAACGCTTTACTCCTGGGACGGAAACGAGGAGATGTGCTATGTGGAGCGCGGCCGCAGCTATTTCGGCCCCGGCCCCACGCCGCCCAATTTTATCGATCCCGAAACCCTGGAGCGCCGGCCGTATCTAAGAAAAGACGCCACCACCGTGGCCCGGGTCTGTGATGCCCTGCCCAATATCGGCTATGTGCAGTCCCTGGGCTCAATCAGCGACGTCACCAACGGGCTGGCGGACATCTATGAGTTTGCGGACATGATCCAGAATACCCGCAAGATCATTATGAACTGGGCTTTTGGCCGGGACGGGGTTCGCGACGAGCACCGGGTCGGCATTGTCATGGCCGGCGGTGAAGAGGCCTTTAAACAGCGGCCCAACTACATCAGCTACGGAGAGCCGATTTCCCCGCTGGTCAGTGACTTCCACGCGATCGACAAATGCATGTACAATGCCGAACACCGGATTCCGCAGGTCTACAGCCCCTGCGCCATCGGCGGCGGCACGGTGCCGGCGACCCATGCCGGTCAGCTGGTTGTGGCCATGTCCGAATCCATGGTGGGCGTCGTGGTCTCCCAGCTCTTGAATCCGGGCACCTGCATTATCATCGGCGGCGTGCAGTCCATTCTGGATATGCGGCATACGATCTACTCCTATGGGGCACCGGAGCTTAGTATCTTAAGCGCCGGGTTGACAGAGATGCTTCAGTTCGTGGGGCTGCCCATGTACTCAACCTCCGGTTGCACGGATACCAAGTGCCTGGAGCTGCAGTCCGGCATAGAGGCCGCCTTGTCGATTCATATGGCGATGCTCTCCGGGGCGAACTTCGTCCATGATAACGGCTATACCGAGTCCGGTATGACCGGTGATATTTATCAGACGATTATGGATGATGAGATCATCGGCATGAGCCGTCTGATTGCCGGGGGCCTGGAGGTGAACGAGGAGACCATGGCTGTGGAACAGATCTGCAATGTGGGTCCCGGCGGGCATTACCTCTATGAGGACCACACCATGAAGTGGTTCCGTAAGCACTATCAGCCCACCCTGATGGATCGAAACAGCTACGAGGACTGGGATGCCCAGGGCCGGACCACCATGAAGGACCGGGTCTTAAAGAAGGGCCGCGATATCATGGAAAACTACGAAGGCCCCTCAAAGCGCGTGCCGCCTGAGGCCAAAAAGGATATCGAAAAGATCCTGGCCGAAGCCGAAGAGCGCGTCAAGAGCAACTAGGCGGCCCACCGGGCCGCACAGAATTGCGGTAAATAAATTGATGGAAAGCCTGTTCGCTCCAACGGCGGAGCCAGCAGGCTTTCGATCATCAAAACCATCAACTCCGACGGATTCGTAAAAAGCGGTTGATGCCGCCATCATGGCATTTTTGCAGAAAGTAGCTCAAAAAGGCTTTGAAAACCTGTCCATACTGTCATTTCGAGCGGCAGCGAGAAATCTTTACAATAAGATTCCTCGTCGCTCGCGCTCCTCGGAATGACAGTGGCGGAACGGCCTGGAATAACGAAATATATTATTTCGTTCCTTAAGATTCGATTTTTGGATGGCAAAACAAAATGTTCAAGATCGCGGCGCGCAAATCCCGAGGGAGGCAGCGCAACTAAGATATTGGACTTTTTGCGAAGTCTTGACAAATGAAGCACGAAAGGAGCCGGCTATCCGTCAAACGGGACGGATGGTTAACACGATCAATGTACGCAAAGGAACAGAAATCATTGCAATCCCGGAATGAAAGTGCAGGCAGGAAGAAATTTTCCGGTGACTATGTGGTCGGCATTGATACCGGGGGGACATATACGGACGGGGTCCTGATGGACTACCGGACCCGGCGGGTGGTCGCATCCGGCAAAACCCTCACCACCCGGGCGAACCTGGCTGACGGCGTTATCACCGTTCTTAAAATGTTAAATATCGAAAATCCCGCCACCGTCAAGCTGGTTGGGATTTCAAGCACCCTGGCCACCAATTCGATTGCCGAGGGAAAAGCCCGTGAGGTGGGCCTGTTACTGATCGGCTATGATCCGGAACTAATTCAGTCCTATGGGCTGGCGGCCAATTTTTCCACCAGGCATTTTGCCTATTTTGACGGCGGGCACAATTCGCAGGGGGCGGAGAATGCGCCCCTGGATTTGGACGGCATCAAGGCCTGGGTCAAGGAATACCGGGATACAGTCGATGCCTTTGCGGTCTCAAGCTATTTCAGTCCCTTAAACCCCGCCCATGAGGAGGCGGTGTTTGATGCCATTCAGGATGTCTGTGATCTGCCGGTGGTGCTGGGCCATCAGCTCTCCACCCAGATTGATTCCATTAAGCGGGCCACCACCGCCTGCCTGAATGCCTCATTGGTGGCCGTGATGCAGGAATTTATCGCCGCGGTTCAGGAATCATTAAAGGATCAGAAAATCAATGCCCCGCTTATGATTGTAAAAGGCGACGGCTCGCTCATGCCGCATGCCGAGGCCGCCGAAAAACCGGTTGAAACCATTCTTTCCGGCCCGGCGGCCAGCGCCATCGGGGGACTCTTTTTCTCAAGGCACGGCAACGCCCTGGTGATCGATGTGGGCGGCACCACCACGGATATGGCCCTGATTCAGGATTCCCAGATGACCATAACGGATGAGGGCGCCCGGGTGGGTGATATCAAAACCGCGGTTAAGGCGGCCCGTATCCGTACGGCCTGCGTGGGCTGCGACAGCCGGATTTCCTTCGGTCAGGGCGGAAAAGCCGTGGTGGGACCGGACCGGGTGGTTCCGCTATCCAGGCTGGCGGCCCAATATAGCCACGTCAAAAAAACCATCGCCAATCTAAGCCAAAAGGGGAAAAACACCTGGAGCCAGAATGATCTGGATTACTGGTTTCTGCATAAAACCATTGACCCGGAAGACGCAGGTATTAGCGATCCCAAACATGTGGCGCTTTTCGGGCTGTTAAATGAATCGCCCCGCAGTGTCACCGAGATTTTAAAGGTGCTCGAGGTCTATCATGCGGTGCAGCTGAATGCGGACGAGTTTTTCCGCCAGGGGCTGATTGAGCAGGCCACCTTGACCCCCACGGATCTTCTGCATGTAAACGGCCAGATGGATGTGTGGGACATCGAGGCGGCGCGCCAGGCCATTGAATGCGCCTGCCATATCCATGATAAAAATCCCAAGCAGTTTGTCTCAGACACCCTTGAGTTTATCGTGGCCACCATGGTGGAGGAGGCCATTGTTTTCCTGGCCCGGCAGGAGGATGAGGCGGATCTGCCGGAGATGGTGGACGGCAATTGGGGCCGGTGGATGATAGATGAGGCCATCAGCGGCAGAAACGAGTATGTGACGGTCAATATTGCCAGCCGCTTTCCGGTTATTGGCATCGGCGCGCCAGCCGGCATATTTGTCAAAAAAGTGGCCGAGAGCCTCAAGGCCCCGTTTGTGCTGCCGGAGCATGCCCATGTGGCCAATGCGGCGGGTGCGGTGGCCGGCTCCGTCATGGCGGATAAGGAGGCCCTTATCTACGTGCAGGAAAGCGAGGGCGCCCATGCCCATATCGTCCAGATCGGGGACCAGCGCAAAAATTTTTCCGAATATGAGGATGCCTTTGCCTTTGCCAAGAAAAAGGTCAGGGACCTGGCCATTGAAAGCGCGGAGGCCTCGGGCGCCATATCGCCCCAGGTCAGCATCAAGGTAAAAACCGAAGGCGCGATTGAACGGATCCAGGCCCGCGCCGTGGGCAACCCCCGGTTGTCCGAGCAATGGGGGGTTATGCCGAGATAATTTTAAGGGAAATTTTCACGGATGACACTTGAAGAAAATATCCGGCAGATATTGTCGGATAAGGAAATTGAATATGACGTGGTCGATCATGAGCCGGTCTACACCAACCCGGCCATGGCCGAGGCCCTGCATGTCACCGAATCGGAAACCGTAAAATCCCTGGTATTAAATACCAAAGAAGGGGACATGATCGTGATGGTGCTGCCGGGCGACCGGCGCGTGGACTGGAAGCAGGTGGCCCGTGCGGCCGGCAGCAAGAAGGTCTCGTTTGCCAAGCCCGAAGCGGTCAAGGAAACGGTGGGCTGTGACGTGGGCTGCGTGCCGCCGTTCGGCCATTTTACGGATATGGCCGTTTACATGGAAAAAGCGCTGGTTGAAACCGACTATATTTATTTCAACCCCGGCGTTCACGACAAATCCTACAAAATTCCGGGCAGCGCACTGGAAGCCCTATGCCAACCGTTTTATGTGTAGGTGCAAAGGCAGAATTAAGCCCCATATAAATTCGGCTGTCATTCCGAGGAACGTAAGTGACGAGGAATCTTGCTTGTAAAAGATTTCTCGCTGCCGCTCGAAATGACCATCGGAATTGTTAAACCAATTGTAGGTTGGGTTGAGCCTACGCAGGATCAAAGGCCACAAAGTTTATAACAATGAACAACGAGGAATTATGAAACAGGAATTTATCATTTCAGCGGTCGGCCGCAATGTCACCGGTATTGTGGCCACGGTGTCCAAGGAGATATACAACTGCGGGTGCAATTTTGAGGACTCCCGCATGACGCTTTTAGGCAATCATTTTGCCCTGATGATTCTGGTCACCGCCACAACCGGAAAGATGTGCGATGACCTGGCAGCCGCCTGCGAACGGCTGGATAAGGAGAAGGATTTAAAGGTCACGCTTTTTCCGGTGGATGTGCCGGGCGAGAAACGCAATGAGACCGAGCCCAATTATGAAATCCGGGTCAAGGGCGTTGACCGGATGGGGATTGTTTACCGGACGACTCAGCTCCTGGCGTCTTTAAACATCAATATCGTTGAGCTGGAAACCAAAATCGAGTCCCGGGCCAAAGACGGCAAACCCATCTTCCTGATGCGCACCAGTGTGGTGGTCCCGCGCGAGGTGGACGGCGAGGAACTTCGCAAGGATTTGAAATTCCTGGCCGAAGACCTCCAGGAAATGATTTCCCTGACCCGACTGCCGGAACCTTAATCTATAATATTATGTCAAAACTAACCATATACCCGATCGGCGAATCCATTGAGATGCGCCGCGGCGAAACCGTGCGCGATGCCTTGTACCGCGCCGGCGTGGAAGTGGACACGCCCTGCAACGGGCAGGGGATCTGCGGCAAATGTTTGGTGCGGGTGGAGTCCCCGGAATCGGTTCAGGAAACGCCCCATCCGGAGATTGCCCCGGAGCAGGCGGCGGAGGGTATCCGCCTGGCCTGCCAGTTAAAAACCCGGAAAGACATGACCATTCACGTATTATCCGAGTATGTCCGGGACGAGTACCGGATACTCGAGGGCAACCGCTATCCGGATGACCGGGCGGATACCGGGGAAAATCAGACAGCGGAAACTACCGCACCGGCCAGGCAATACCGACCGGCCGCCCGGGTAACAGAAAAGGCGGGGTGTTTCTGGCTGGATTATGATCGGGAGCCCCAGCAGCGCCTGAGCCGATGGAGCCCGGGCAACCCCCCCAAGGGCCTGGCCATTGACATCGGCACCACCACCCTGGTGGTCACATTGATGTCCCTGGATACCTGTCAGGAGCTTTCCACGGCCTCGAGCTTAAACCCGCAGATCCGTTTCGGCCATGACGTGGTACGCCGCATCCAGGCGGGCTCTACGCCTGAAGGCCTGGCAGAGCTATCCCGGTGCGTGCGCGACGGCTTGAATGAACTGATCGAAGAGGTGTGTGAGGATTCCAAAGCAGATGTCAATGATATCATTGACGTGGTGATCGGCGGCAATACCACCATGCTGCAGCTGGCCGCAGGTATCGATCCGGAGCCGCTGGGCCGGGTGCCCTTTACCGTGGGAATTCAAAGCGGGCAGACCTATCCGGCCGACCAGTTCGGGCTGGCCGTTCACCCGGAGGCCCGGATCTATGTCCCGCCGGTGGTGCATGCCTATATCGGCGGGGATATCAGCGCCGGTCTTTTGGTCTGCCATGGGTTTTTCGATCAGAGTGCGTCGGTCCTTTTTATCGATATCGGCACCAACGGGGAAATGGGCTTAAATGCCGCCGGCAAATGCCTGATGACCTCCACCGCCGCTGGCCCCGCCTTTGAGGGCATGGGCATCTCAAGCGGCACCCGGGCGCAGCTCGGGGCCCTGGAGCGGGTCAGCACCGACGGCCGCACGCTCACGTTTAAAACCATCGGGAATGCGCCGGTTAAAGGGATTTGCGGTTCCGGCATCATTGATATGACCGCCGCCCTGCTGAAAACCGGGGTGATTGACGGGTCCGGCCGCATGCGCCGGCCCGGGGAAACCGAAGGGCTGAGCCAGGAAATAGCGGCCCGGCTGGTTGAGTTAAATGAAAAGGCGGCCTTCCATATTGAGGGGGATGTCTATTTTACCCAGGATGATGTGCGCCAGGTGCAGCTTGCCAAAAGTGCGATCCGCGCGGCCATGGATATCCTTATGGCAGAAGCCGGCATAGCGTCAGCAGCCGTTCACCGGGTGGTTATCGCCGGCGGGTTCGGCTATTCCCTGCGGCCGGAGAATCTTGAGGGCATCGGGCTATTGCCGCCCGGCATGGCATCCAAGGTCTTTTTCGCGGGCAATACCTGCCGGATCGGGTGCGTGCGTCTGCTTCGCAATGTGAGCAACCGCCGTTTTCTGGAATCACGAATGCAGCGGGTTGAGCATGTCTCCATCGAGACCCGGCCGGATTTTATGGATCTCTATGTGGAGAGCATGGAGTTTCCGGAAAAATCCGCCTTATCCGCCGCTGCCGCGAAATAATGAACCGGAACACTGATCATGGGTAAAGAGAAAAAGATTATAAATCGGGTGGTTCTTGCCTGCCGGGTGATGGAGCAGGAGTTAAATGCCCTGCGGCCGGAATGCCCGCCAGATGTCGAACTGGATTTGCGGTTTATGGATCAGCAGCTGCACCGGACCCCGGACCGGATGCCCGCGATTATACAGAACGAAATCGACAGCCTGGCGGACACCGCGGATGAATTCGTGCTGGGCTATGGACTTTGTTCAAACGGCATTGTCGGGGTGTATGCGCCCCGGCAGTATCTGTATGTGCCCCATGTGCATGACTGCGTGGCCCTGCTTTTGGGCTCCAGAGAGGCGTATAAAAAGGCATTCCGGGAGCGGGCCGGCACCTATTACATCACCCCGGGCTGGGTCAAGGAGGAAAAGGACCCGATCGGGATTTTGGAGAACGAATACATCCCCCGCATGGGTCGTGAGGATGCGGTCTGGGGGTTAAACGAGGAATTAAAGCATTACAGCCATATCGCATTGATCGACACGCAGGTGGCGGATGTCGAATCCCTGCGCGCGCGGGCCAGGGAAAACGCCCGGTTTCTTGATAAAAAATACACGGAAATCAAGGGCAGCCGAAATTATTTCCGAAAAATACTGTTCGGCCCCTATGCGCCCCCGGATTTTTTGTGCCTGCCGCCGGAGACGCCGGTGACACAGAGGCCGTTTTTACTGTGATACATGAACGCTTTAAACAGAAAGCCTAAGGGCTTTCCCTGCATAGGGGGTGCCGGTATTAAAACACGGGGAATTTGTTCTGGCGATAAAACCTATAACCATAGGGTTTTTCGCATGTAAGGTCGGCACGGTGGCCGACCCTACAAAATTTTGCGGTTATCCCGTTGCGTAGGGCAGGCCACCGTGCCTGCCTGAAAGATAGTTAGAACCAATTTGCTTGTGCCTGCCGCCGGGCACAGCCGTTACTCAGAAACCGTTTTTACTGTGAAGTGGATTGTTTATATTTTGGCGTGCCGTTTGCCTTCAAGTAATGACGGCAATAGCGCCTGTCATTCCGAGGAGCGCGAGCGACGAGGAATCTTATTGTAAAGATTTCTCGCTGCCGCTCGAAATGACAGTATGGACTGATTTTGAGGGGCCTTTTTAGTTACTTTCTGCAGAAAATGCCATCGCAGCGGCATTAATCGTTTTTTACAAAGTTGCGTAGGGCAGGCCACCGTGCCTGCCTGAAAGATAGTTAGAACCAATTTGCCGGGGTATCAAAAGGCTCTGCAAAATATGTGAGTATGATTCGGTCGATAAATTTAATTAAAACGAAGGAGAAAACCCATGCTAATTGTTGGAGAATTAATCAATTCAAGCCGAAAGCCCATCAAGGCGGCTGTTGAAGCCCAGGACGCCGAAGAAATCCAGAAAATCGCCAAAGATCAGCACGATCACGGGGCGGATTTCATTGACGTCAATGCGGGCACCTTTGTCGGCAAGGAAAGCGAATACATGCAGTGGCTGGTAAAGACCGTTCAGGAAACCGTGGATGCGCCGTGCTGCATTGACAGCCCGGACCCCAAGGTGGTTGAAGCCGCCGCCGCCGTGCATAAGGGAACCCCCATGATCAACTCCATTTCCCTTGAAAAGGAGCGCTATGATGCGCTGCTGCCGGTCATCGCCGGGACGGATTTAAAAGTGATCGCCCTGTGCATGAGCGACAAGGGCATGCCCGAGACCAAGGATGACCGGGTGGCGATTGCGGATGAGCTGATTAACAGTCTGGTGAAAAACAATGTGGCCATTGAGAATATTTTCGTGGATCCGCTGGTGCAGCCTATTTCTACAAAGGATTCCTACGGCACGGAGTTTATGAATGCCGTTGAGGCCATAATGACCGGTTTTCCGGGCGTTCATACCATCTGCGGGCTTTCCAACATTTCCTTCGGCCTGCCGGAGAGAAAGCTCATCAACCAGACATTTGCGGTAATGGCCATTGCCAAGAAACTGGACGCCGCCATTATCAATCCCCTGGACAAGCGGATGATGGCAAATATCATCTCAGCCGAAACCCTGTCCGGAAATGATGAGTATTGTTCGAATTATCTGACGGCCTATCGTGAGGACCGTTTAAAGTTATAAACAAGGAGGTATCAAAATGAAAGTATTGGTCAGTGATAAACTCGGCGATGCCGGGGTCAAATTATTTGAAGAAGAAGACGGAATTGATGTTGATGTTAAAACCGGTATGTCGCCCGAGGAGCTGAAAGAGGTGATCAAGGATTATGATGCCCTGGTCATTCGCAGCGCCACCAAGGTGACCGAGGAAATCCTGGAGGCGGCCGAGAATTTAAAGGTGATCGGACGGGCCGGCATCGGGGTGGACAACATTGACGTGGAGGGGGCGACCAAGCGGGGGATTATCGTTATGAATACCCCCACCGGCAATGTCGTGACCACGGCCGAGCATGCCATTGCCATGATGATGGCGCTTACCCGCAATATCCCCCAGGGCACATCCTCCCTGAAGGCGGGCCGCTGGGATAAAAAGAAGCTCCAGGGCCGGGAAATCTACAACAAGACATTCGGTGTGATCGGCTTCGGAAAGATCGGCTCCATTGTGGCCAACCGGGCCCGGGGCTTAAAGATGCGGGTTGTCGTCTATGATCCGGTGGTCACCCCGGAAAAGATTGAAAAGGCCGGGTGTGAGAGCGTATCCTTAAATGAGCTTTATGCCCAGGCGGATTATATCAGCGTGCATGTACCGAAGTCCAAAAAGACCGCTGGGCTTATTAACAAGAAAGCCTTTGAGCAGATGAAGGAAGGCGTCATGCTGATCAACTGCGCCCGGGGCGGGATCGTGGACGAGGATGCCCTCTACGAGGCCATGCAGTCCGGCAAAGTGGCCGGCGCGGCCGTGGACGTATTCAGCGAAGAGCCACCGCCGGCGGACATGCCGCTCTTGCAGCTTGACAACTTGATCGCCACACCGCACTTAGGTGCCTCCACGGCTGAAGCCCAGACCAATGTGGCGGTCATGGTGGCCAAACAGATCATTAATTTTCTCAAAACCAGCACCGTGGAAAACGCTCTGAATACGCCGTCTGTCTCCGGTAAAGAGCTGGAAAAGTTAAATCCCTTTATATTCCTGGCCGATCGCATGGGCTGCCTGCAGGCCCAGCTGGTGAGCGGGCATGTCAAGGAGATAAAAATCGAATACAACGGCAATTTCGAGGACGTGGACCTGAAACCGGTGACCACATCCTTTTTAACCGGATTGTTGGATGTGCTCTCCATGGAGGATGTCAATGCGGTTAATGCCCCGTATATCGCCAAGGAAGACGGTATTAAGGTCTCCGAATCCGAAAGCGACGAGGCCATGGAGTATAATCACCTGCTGACCATAGAGGTGATTACCGATGAGATGAGCAGCGTGGTCTCGGGAACGGTGTTCGGCAGAAATTATCCCCGGGTGGTCAAAATTAACGACTTCCGCCTGGAGATGAAGCCGGAGGGGTATCTCACCCTGATCCATAACCTGAACATTCCGGGCGAGATCGGCAGCATCGGCACCCTTTTGGGAGACAATAGTATAAACATTTCCAAAATGACCGTGGGACAGGAAGAAGCCGGCGAGCGAAATATTGTCTTTCTGCGCACCGACTCGGCCCTCTCCAATGAAATCCTGGATGCGCTCCGCAATCTGCCCATGTCCAAATCCGTGACATATTTGGAATTGTAGAAGAGACAGCCATGAGCGGTCGGCACGGTGGCCGACCCTACGACGGTTTTTTAAATTGCACATCCCATTGTAAGGCGGGCCACCGTGCCCGCCATTAAAAAGGGCGGCGCCGTGGAATCATTAATAAATAAAGCCCGGCGGATGCGCTACTGACGCTTATCCGCCCTACATCTGCTTGTAGGGTGGATAAGCCCTTGTAGGGTGGATAAGCGTCAGCGCATCCACCAATTACCCGTAGGCCGGATAAGCGCCAGCGCATCCGGCAATTACCCGTAGCCTATGTAGGGTGGATAAGCGATAGCGCATCCACCGCCAGATAAGTGGATAAGCGCCAGCGCATCCACCACCAGCGCATCCACCATCAGCCCTGATTTAAAAATTTTCGCCCCTGTCATTCGAGCGGCAGCGAGAAATCTTATATTCATGATTCCTCGTCGCTCGCGCTCCTTGAAATGACAGTTTGATATGTAACTGCCTGCGTGACGGCATATTGGCGGATGCGCTGACGCTTATCCGCCCTACGCCCTACGCCCTACTATTTGGAGTTGTAGAAGAGACAGCCGCGGCCGGTCGGCACGGTGGCCGACCCTATCGACGGTTTTTTAAATTGCACAATCCCATTGTAAGGCGGGCCACCGTGCCCGCCATTAAAAAGGGCGGCGCCGTGGAATCATTAATAAATAAAGCCCGGCGGATGCGCTCCCGCTTATCCGCCCTACGTTTTCTACGCCCTGAGCAATCCGTAGGGTGGATAAGCGCCAGCGCATCCACCATCAGCGCTTTGAAAAAGGAGGGATTTGCGGAATTGGTTCCCCTTCTCCCGCTGGGAGAAGGTCGGGATGAGGGTAAAAATGAGGGTAAAAAAGATAAAAGGAGCACATCATGCAAATAGACGACATCAAACAGGTGCTGATCATCGGCTCCGGGACTATGGGCCAGCAGATCGGCTTTCATTGTGCGGCTGGCGGCTACGATGTCATCTATTATGATATCAGCCAGGAGTTATTGGATAAAGCCATGAAACGGGCGGAAAGACTGGCAGATAGATATGTGAAGTCCAATCGGCTGTCCCGGGAAGAGGCAGATGCGGCCCTGGCAAGGCTTCACACCAGCACGGATCCCCAAAAAGCCGGTCAGAAAGCTGATTTTGTCAGCGAATCCATTCCGGAGGATCCGGAGCTCAAGGGCCGGGTCTTCGCCCAGTTTAATGAAATCTGCCCCGCACACACCATTTTTACCACCAATACCTCCTCTCTAAAGCCCTCTACGTTTGCCGAGTCCACGGGCCGGCCGGATAAGTTTGCCGCCTTCCATTTCCATGATCTGCGGGTAACCCCGGTGGTCGATATCATGCCCCATCCCGGCACCGCCCGGGAAACCGTCGCGTTGATCGAAGCATTTGCCAAACGCAATAAACTGGTGCCCATCATGCTGAAAAAGGAAAATAACGGCTATGTGTTCAATGCCATGCTGATGGAGCTGTTTAAATCCGCCCAGTCTTTGGCTGCCAGGGGTGTGGCCTCTGTCGAGGATATTGACCGGGCCTGGATGGGCGTGATGTATACGCCGATCGGCCCTTTCGGCCTGATGGACTCAATCGGCCTGGATACGGTCTGGAAGATTACCGACTACTGGGCCAATAAACTCCAGGACAAGCAGGCGCTGGCCAATGCGGAGTTTATGAAACAATATGTGGACGAAGGCCGCCTGGGCGCCAAAACAGGCCAGGGCTTTTACACATACCCCGATCCAGCCTACGCCCAGCCGGGGTTTCTGGAGAAAAAGGACGAAAGTGATTATGCATAACGGATAACATGAATCAGAATCCGCCTGGCCATATCTTTGCCGGTAAAAGTTTTTGCAATTTCCTCAACGGTTAAGTCCTCAGACAATTGCTCAAGGAATTTCCCGACATTCATCCGCTGCTGGTCATGGGCCAGGTAAACGGTGCCATCCGGCTTCAAATGCGTTTTGATCAAGGATTCAACCGGCTTAATGGCTGATTCCTTGTAAATGATTTCCGAGCCGCAGATGAGATCAAATTTTTCGGCCAGCTCCGCCTCGTGCCAGTCCAGTTTCCGGATGTTTAGGTTGTTCAACCCATTATGCGCCTTATTGAGCTTGAGCAGATCCAGGCAGTCGTCCTCATTGTCCGTGCCGGTCACCTGATGGCCGAAGGCGGCCAGAAACATGCCGGTAATCCCCATGCCGGCGCCGATCTCTAAAATATGCCTGGGTTCACTGAGCACCTCATCCAGCAGATAATCCGTCAGCACCAGCGATGCCTCCCAGATTTTAATCCACACCGGGAAATCGGTGAACTTGCTGTTTTCATTGGCAAATATTTTTTCGATCAAGGGCTCTAAGTTGCCCACCCGGTAAAACTCCATGCGTTTTCCGCCAATGCCGATGGGCACGGTTTCCAGGTCGTATTTTGTGGCAATTGAATGATTTTCCATAAAGATTTTTTTAAACAGGTTAAGCTATCATGTGTTTATATGGTTAAAAAATTAACGATTTCGCCGACCATACCAGCCATATACAGCTTATTAAAGAAAAAATAAACCCTCGTTATTGAATTAAAAGCTTCAACCAAAGTTGACTCATTTTTCAAGCATGCCGCAAAAGTTTGTCATCTCCTGTCTGACAAGCACTTAAGGTTTTTACTTCTTAATAATCAATTCTTGACAAATCCTTTGATTTTAAACTATACATTCTACGCTTTGGAAATAACCAAATGATCATTATTTCTTTAAATGGAGACTGTATTAATACAAAAATTAATAGAGAAACCGGCTTTATTTTTATTACTAGCCGCGTACTCGATCTTAAGCCCGCCTTAGACATTTTATAAAAATTTTTTTCGGTAAAATTTATTAAGACCCGGATAGAAGGCAGATCAATGGTGCGCGGTAAATTGGCTCGGGGGACAACTGTTAACTATCTGAAAAATATAATAATAATAACATGACATTGGCAGATAACCAAAATCCGGAGCCGATTTTTCCGCCGGATCTTCTGAGCCGCCCGGCCGCTGACAAGCCCTGGCGCGTGGCGCACACCAAAAGCCGCCGGGAAAAGGCCCTTGCCAAGTACCTGGCGGAGGCCGGCATCGGCTACTATCTGCCCATGTACAAGCGCCGCCAAACGAGCCAAAACCGCGTGCGCTACAGCCTCATGCCGCTTTTTAACGGATATTTATTTTTCAGGGCGGATGATTTTGAGCGCCACCAGGCCCTGCGCTCCGATCAGATCGCCCGGATTATCGAAGTTGAGGCACCGAGGCAGCTGGTCAGTGAATTGAGCCGCATCCAGCAGGTCATTTCCGCAGAAGCCCCCGTATACCCGTATGATTACGTGTCAGAGGGGCAGATGGTCCGGGTGAAAAAAGGACCCTTCAAAGACGTAGAAGGCATTATTGAACGCAAGGACAGGCACTGCCGATTGGTTTTATCGGTATCCACCATCATGCAGGCCATGGCCGTCACCCTAGACGCAGACATGGTGGAGCCCATAACCTGAGCCTAAATCAGTGCCGTTAACTTAATAACTTAAGATGCCGTCGCCCCCTTCTCACTCCGGGAGAAGGGCGGGCTGAGGGTAAAAATTCCTTAATGGCTGCCTATCCACAGGGCCGTTAAGGTTTCGTAATTTCAGTCAATCAATACCTTGTCGGGAAAGCCGCTGCCCCCGAGAGGGACGAAGTGCGTCCAATCGAGCAAACGGTCGGCCCGGTGGCCGCCCCTATCGAGGTTTGGTCCCGGGCACATCCCATAGAAGGGCGCCCGGAATCATTAAAAAATTAAGCCCGGCGGATGCGCTCCCGCTTATCCGCCTTACATCTCGTAGCAACCCGTAGGGTGGATAAGCGCCAGCGCATCCACCAATCAGCTGAAGGAATCACATAATCACAAAATCATCTAAGCACTTAAATTAAAATTCATATACTGTTCCCGAATTACATACCGAATTAGAAAATTCACTTGATTCCAATCAAAGATTATTATACTCTCATTTATTATAATTGAAAGTATAATAATTATGACCCAATTTATCAACAGAGCCAATGAACTCCAATTCCTTGAAGATGAATTCCGTCAAGACAGGGCCTCCCTTGTAATCCTGTACGGAAGAAGACGAATTGGAAAAACCACCCTGGTCAAGCATTTCATTGAAGACAAAACCGCTTTTTATTTTGTGGCCACGGAAGAATCCGAAAGGGAAAACAAAAAAAATGTCCAGGTAAATGTTGCCGACTTCACGGGAAATCGATTCTTAAAAAAAGACGTCGTGCTGGAATGGGAAGAAATCCTGACCACATTGAGAGACTATCAGCCGGATGTCAAAAAAGTGGTCGTCATCGACGAATTTCAATACCTGGGAAAGACAAATCCCTCCTTTCCTTCCATTTTACAGAAAATCTGGGACCATTGCCTGGCAGAAGCCAATATCATGATGATTTTATGCGGCTCACTTGTGGGCATGATGATTAAGCAGACGCTTTCTTACTCAAGCCCCTTGTATGGCAGACGGACCGGGCAAATCCGGCTGAACCAGATACCTTTTACGCATTACCACCTGTTTTATGACAACCCGTCGGCGATGAACCTGCTGGAATATTACGCTGTTACCGGAGGAGTGCCAAAATATATTGAACTGTTAAAGCCTGCTGAAAATATTTTTAAGACCATCGAAGACAATATTCTTTCCAAGCGCAGTTTTTTATACGAAGAACCCGTTTTTTTGCTTGAGCAGGAGTTCGGGGAAACCGGCACCTATTTTTCGATCATCAAAACCATTGCCGCGGGAAAGACAAAACTGGGCAAAATCGCATCGGCCCTCGGTGTCAGCCAATCGGCAATTACCAAATATTTAAAAACGCTTCAGGATCTGGACATTATCACAAGAGAAGTCCCGGTTACGGAGAGCAATCCGGAAAAAAGCAAGAAGGGCCTTTACAGGATTAAAGACAACTTCATCAGCTTTTGGTTCAAGTTCGTCTATCCATACCGAAGCTATCTTGAAATTGAGAATTCAGGGCCGGTGATCGAAAAAATCAAAGCCAATTTCAGGGAAAATCACGTCAGCTTCATCTATGAAGATATCTGTAGAAACCGTCTAATGGATTTGACGAGCGAACAAAAAATACCTTTAAATCTCCTGAAAGTCGGCAGATGGTGGGACAAAGACACAGAAATTGACCTCGTCGGCATCGCCGAAAACGAGTCGGATATGATTTTCGGTGAGTGCAAATACAGCCGACAAAAAATTGACGCAAACATTTTTTACCAGTTGATCGAAAAATCGAAAAAAGTGCCTTCCGATGCGCAAACCCGAAGGCACTACATCATTTTTAGCCAATCCGGCTTTACAGACGTTCTCCTAAAAATCGCCGAAAGCAATGAAAACCTTTACCTGGAAACCATCCCCTATAACCCATAACCCATAACCCAAAAATGAGGCAGATACCATAATCCTCTGCGTGATCCTAAACGCAACAACAGCCGCAGAGCTTGTAGCTTGTAGGGTGGATAAGCGCCAGCGCATCCACCAATCAACAACCCGTAGGCCGGATAAGCGCCAGCGCATCCAGTAGCAACCCGTAGGCCGGTCAACCCGTAGGGTGGATAAGCGACAGCGCATCCACCAATCAGGGTCGGCCACCGTGCCGACCAACCCGTAGGGTGGATAAGCGCCAGCGCATCCACCAAAAACAACCCCCTCGATTCAAATTTTGCGAAATCAACGCTCAGGCATCAATTGAATGGAAAAACCCGGCAATCATGATCAGTTTTTCAAAGAAATTTTCTCCCAAAAGGCCCATATTGCGGATTTGCTCCAATACATGCTGCCCCCGGACTTACGGGACAACCTTGACCTGCAAAGCCTGCGGCTTGAAAATACCTCATACACGGACAATGATTTGCGCTACCATTTCTCCGATCTGGTTTATTCCTGTCAGTATATGGGCCATCGTGTCAAAGTCAGCCTGCTTTTTGAACACAAGAGCATTCCGGATGCAAATTTACCAATTCAGCTCCTCCGTTACCTCGCCTGCATATGGAATGAACAAATCAAACAACGCAAAAAGCCGGCGCCGATTATTCCGATTGTGCTCTATCACGGCCGCCAGCAATGGGCGCCCGGCGGCATCGCAGACTGCTTTAAGTGGTCTGATGCCCAAATTTTGAGCTACACACCGGCTTTCAAATATCAGTTTATTGATTTATCCAAATATTCCATTGAGGTCATCAAGGACCGGCTGTTTGATCTGGCCTCAGTCAAGATGGCCCTTTTGGTTCTCAAATATATCTCCAATCCCGAAGCGCTCGAAAAGTCCCTGAAGGAATTTTTCGAGGTCGGCAGGATTTATTTTGAAGATGATAGGGGCTTGATATTTCTTGAGACTGTAATAAAATATATTTATCGATCCACAGAAATCGACAAAAACAAAATGGCCGCCGCATTAAACTCAATCTCGCCAAAAGGAGGTGAATTGGCCATGACCACCGCTGAAAAATTAAGAGAAGAAGGTTTGCAGCAAGGATTGCAGCAGGGCATGCAGCAGGGCATGAAGCAGGGCATGCAGCAAGGCATGCAGCAGGGCATGAAGCAGGGCATGCAGCAGGGCATGCAGCAAGGCATGCAGCAGGGAAAACTGGAATTGATGTCCAGGCTGAAATCAAACGGCATGTCCATTGAAGAAATTGCCCGGCTCACTGATATGGATGTTGAAGAAATAAAGAAAATGCTGGCAAACCGAATGGACACCGATAAGGAATAATCATTCGGCGGATGCGCTCCCGCTTATCCGCCCTACACCTACACCCGAATCATATTAAAATCCTCAGCCCGTAGCCCGTAGGGTGGATAAGCGCCAGCGCATCCACCAATCACCAGGCCGGATAAGCGCCAGCGCATCCACCAGCCCGTAAAGCCCGTAGGCCGGATAAGCGAAGCGCATCCACCAAAACCAACACCTCGATTTAAATTTTGCGAAATCAACGGTCAGGCATCAATTAAACCAAATCTCGCCAAAAGGAGGTGAATTGGCCATGACCACCGCTGAAAAATTAAGAGAAGAAGGTTTGCAGCAAGGATTGCAGCAGGGCATGCAGCAGGGCATGCAGCAAGGCAAACTGGAATTGATGTCCAGGCTGAAATCAAACGGCATGTCCATTGAAGAAATTGCCCGGCTCACTGATATGGATGTTAAAGAAATAAAGAAAATGCTGGCAAACCGAATGGACACCGATAAGGAATAATCATTCGGCGGATGCGCTCCAGCTTATCCGCCCTACACCTACACCCGAATCATATTAAAATCCTCAGCCCGTAGCCCGTAGGGTGGATAAGCGCCAGCGCATCCACCAATCACCAGGCCGGATAAGCGCCAGCGCATCCGCCAATTATCTATACTGTGCCTGCCCGAAAAATAGATGGGGCCCAAATTGAGCGTGTTGACAAGGCGCATCAAGCTGGTTAAACTTAAGATGAACTTATAAATCGTTTTGTATTTACCAGGCTATAAAAATGCAACATATAATTAACACCAAAGAGCTTCGCTCCTCTCTTCCCAAAATAGTCGAAGGCGTCCGTAAAGGAGAAAAATATACTGTACTCTACAGGAGCCGTCCGGCTTTTCGAATTGTGCCGATTGAGGAAGAATGCGAGATTACCAGTCCACTCGCGAATGACCCCTTGTATCAAGCTATCGCCATCGGAGAATCTTCTGACGGACTGAGTGGAGCAGACCACGATACTCTCCTGTATTCTTGATCAGCTAAAATGAATTGTTTGTTTGTCGACACCGCAGGCTGGATGGCAATGGCGGATCGTAAAGACCCTCTTAATGCTGCTGCAATTGCCGCACGTGATCAGTGGCTTGAAAATGAGGGGGTTTTAGCCACGTCCAATTATATTGTCGATGAAACTTTAACATTGATTCGGATGCGTATCGGCTTGGATGCGGCGAAAAAATGGTGGGCGATGGTTTCCAAAAGCCCGCGCTGCAAAATGTACTGGATAACTCCTGAAAGAGAAGAAACAGCCATTCAATGGTTCTTTGACTGGCAGGATCAATCCTTTTCTTTCACCGATTGTACCAGTTTTGTGCTGATGAAGGAACTTGGTGTCACAAAAGCATTGACCGCTGATAAGCATTTCATAACTGCAGGTTTTGAAATGCTCCCAACCGATCAATAAGTTTTAAAACCCGTAGGGTGGATAAGCGCCAGCGCATCCACCAAACCCCAAGCGCCAGCGCATCCGGCAAAACCTAAAACCTCAACCCGTAGGGTGGATAAACCGTAGGGTGGATAAGCGCCAGCGCATCCACCAATCTGGAATCAGCCGCAGCCCGGATAATCTCGTAGGCCGGATAAGCGCCAGCGCATCCACCAATCAACTGCAATTTTTATAAACAGTTGACGCAAAAATTTATGCTGCATATAATAAAAATAAATGCATAAAAGGAGATTTGCAGCATGAAATCAGAAACCGTTACTGTGTCCAAAAGAGGATATATTGTTTTGCCGGCACACATCCGGAAAGAAATGAATATCAAGCCGGGCAGCAAGGTTTTGATTCATAAAGAGAAAAGTCGTCTGACCCTGGAAACTGTTCCCTCTTTTACACAAAAATTAGCTGGATTAACACAAAAAACGATTGGGGATACACCTGAAAGCGTAGATGCATTCCTTGACGCATCCCGGAAGGAACGGGAGAATGATTGATGTTAAAGCGCTGAAAGAATCCGTCAGGGACAAAAAGGTGCTGATTGACAGCAACATCATAATCTATCTAACCGAGGAGATAGCGCCTTACCATGAATTGTCGCGGGAATTATTTTCAATGATTGAAGAAGGTGCCGGCAATGCCGTCATATCAATCCTTTCTATATCCGAAGTCATGCAGGGGCCGCTGAGAGCCGGCAAAACAGATGTCGCCGCGGCCGTTAAAAACTATCTTCTCAATTTCCCCAACAGCCATTGTCAGCAAATTACCACTGAGGTTTTAGACAGTGTGGGGCAGCATGAACAGGTAAACTGGAAAACATTGAGGACAATAGACGCCCTGATTGTGGCCTCAGGCCTGCATAACCAGGCTGACTTGTTTATTTCAAATGATCGTCACTTTATCAAATCACTCCCACCTGAAATGATGCTTTCATTTAAACAGTAGCTCGCAGCCCGGATAACCCGTAGGGTGGATAAGCGCCAGCGCATCCACCAATCTGGAATCAGCCGCAGCCCGGATAACCCGTAGGGTGGATAAGCGCCAGCGCATCCACCAATCACCAGGCCGGATAACCGCCAGCGCATCCACCACCAACTTAAACGAACCGCATCGGCCGAAAGCCTGTCATTTCCGCCGAATAACAGAACTTTGGACTGTCGAGATCGGGGAAGAAATATGAAACCCTTATCCAAAAAACAAAAACTGGACATACTGTCCAATTTGTACTGGGATTTGCAGATATCCGCGGAAGAGATTTACGCCCTTCTTTATAACCAGCCCGGGCACGAAGAATCCCCGGTTAAAGAAATAAATATCTACCGGCGTATGCTTACCTCCCTGGATTGGTATACAATCTTGAAAATCTTACCGGCTGACAAAGTGCGTTTCCTGCTTCAGGACAATGTGCTTCAGGGGCTTTTCCCAAAAGATTTGCAAAGAAAATATCAGTATGTCCGATCCGTTTTATGTCAATAAACTGTATCCGTTTCAGGATACGATTTTGCAATCGATTGGATCGTTGACAACCGGCTTTTATTTAACAGGCGGAACCGCTTTAAGCCGGGTATATCTGGAGCACCGCTTTTCCGATGATCTGGATTTTTTCATTAATAACGCCGAAGACTTTCAAGCGCAGGTGGAAACCATAATCGGTTTTCTCAAAAAAAGTGCCTGGCGGTTTGATCTCGGCGCCAGAGCGAATGATTTTATACGAATTTTTCTGCAACAGGACGAGCTGCGCCTGAAAATGGATTTTGTCAACGATATTGAAACCCATTTCGGTGAACTCCTTGAAAGTGCCATCTTTCCGCGTATCGATAGCTGGCGCAATATCTTATCCAATAAAATCTGTGCCCTGAGCCGGCAGGAAGCTAAAGATTTTGCCGATATCATCTTTATTGCTGGAAGATATCCGTTTGATTGGGAAGAGATTATCGAAGAGGCCCGGCAAAAGGATTTGTGGGTGGAGCCTGTCGCGATTTCAGAGTTGTGTCATGATATCCCCGCCGATGTGTTTCAGAGAATAAAATGGACACAGCCGGTAGATTGTCAGAAACTGCATCAGCGCATTCAGATGATCGCCAAAGATATCCTGCTGGGGCGCCCCAATTCTTTGCAACATGGGTAATCGGCCACATACTTCAACCAGAATAAAACCAAGCAGATATGGGCATTTCCCCGCGTACGGGTCGCTTTCTTTGCAATTTGGGCCATGAAGCCCTGCACCTACATGAGCCGTAGGCCGGATAAGCGCCAGCCAGCATAATCGTAGGGTGGATAAGCGCCAGCGCATCCACCAAAAACCTGGAAACCGCAGCAACCGTAGGGTGGATAAGCGACAGCGCATCCACCAATCACCAGCGCATCCACCAATAATTATAATTTTGACAACCGTAGGCCGGATAAGCAACCGTAGGGTGGATAAGCGAAGCGCATCCACCACCACCAACTTAAACGAACCGCATCCACCAAAAACCTTTTGCCGCTGCCATTTCGCCCATGAGAAAACAATTATGCACCGGCGCCCTTTTCCGCCTGCTGCCCATAACCTCGAAAAAACAATTTAAATGAAAACGGGATACCGTCCCTTGAATAAATCGTTATTCGTTAACCAATAACCAATAACCATTCACCATTCACCATTTAAGAAGTTAAAACAGGCTCTTTCGGGATATATTGAATGATATTTGAGCTTGTTATGCTGGTCCAACCTCACGCGTTTCTCTGGACCGAATCCGTAACAGCCGGTTCCGCCGAATTTGTTGAGTGTATCAAAGCCAAGCTTGGGATAAAGGCCAAGTACAGACGTATCAGCAACTATGTTTCAGGGGCTGCTTATGCATTGAAAGAAGCAACAGTTCCTTACAATGTCAATTTTGATTGCAGAAAGGCAATTCTAAGGAATGAAAACAGGCTTCTGTGGCAAATATTTTTCGATTTATGAGTTAGTTATGTAGGTCCGACCCTATTTCCAATTGATTTTGTATATTTTTATACAAGTTTTTGTTGTTATATATACAAAAACTTGTATATTTTAACTCAAATGCACTATGCTTTAAACAAAGATCAACTTTTTGATATTTTGAAAGGTTGGAATTATTTCCTGAATCGCAGGGTACACCTAATAGCTTGCGGCGGAACAGCCATGACCTTGATTGGCGCGAAAGCCTCGACCAAAGATGTTGACTTTATGGTCCCTCAACCAGCAGAGTATGATTACCTGATCAAACAATTAAAGGCAATGGGCTATAAATCGGTTACCGGCCCTGGATGGCAAAGACATGGCGAGCAATTCCATTTTGATATTTTCAGAGGCAACCGCATCCATACAACAGAACTTCCGGACTCTCCGCTTGAGGAGGGCAGGCACTCCGTCTTGATTGAATTTTCTCATCTTTATGTTGGAATTTTAAATCATTACGACTTGATCAGCAGCAAGCTGTTAAGGGGGACAAAGGTTGATTTCGAGGACTGTTTGGCATTAGCCATAGCCTGTCGTTCAGACCTTGATTTAAAGCTGCTTGCATCGCACTTCAAGGAGCTGGTTTCCTATGATATCGCTGAAGAAAGGTTAAGATCAAATCTCGATCATTTCCTAAAGCTGTTGCAGGAAAAGGACGGCCATGAATGACAAAGAGCTTTTGAGCCGTTTATCGAAGCTCGGATTCCCCATGTTCGAGCCCAGCGATTCACAGGATGCAAATGAAACATTGGCTGAGATAGTGAAAAGCCAAGACACCCGGCTTTTGGAAGGATTTCCTGTGCTTCTGGCAAACGCAGGTGAAAACTATCAATTCGATCCTGAACAGGTTGCTCAGAAATTGGGAAGCAAAACGTATAAAGACCGCTTTCATCAACTCATGCTATTATCCGCCGCTCTTTTTTCTTTTTATCATCTTTCATTTTCATGGTGGAATAATCTGAAAAAAAATCTTTCCCAGGAAGATAAATATATGGTCTCAGCGAGGAAGACCGATTTAGCTAAAAATCACCCCTTAAAAATAAACGATATAGAACTTGATTCAGAAAGAGTAAAAAAACTCTTTGAATTGTATTTTGAACAAAAAGCAGAAAGAGAAAAACTGCGGCAGGAAAGGTTTACCGAGCTTTCCCTGGAATATGCGATGTCACAGGTTTTTTCTCAAAAACAAAAGGAATTGTTTAAAAAAAAGCTGGAAGGTTACCCGCTAACCAAGACAGAACAGGAATATTTTTCCAGGGCAGTCAAAAAAAAGGTGGTGGCGCTTGCAAATACTGATCTGCACAGCTTGGCTAAAAAGCTGTTAGAGCGACCCTGACGCCAATTTCATGCTCCTTTTGAACCCTTAAGCGGTCAAAACATGACAGCAATATCCAAAGGGAGAATCATAGGCATTAAAATTTTAAACGCTTCTAAGTAATTTATCGGGTTTTAGGTTTTGGGTATTAGGTATTAGGTTAATGAAATCAAGAATTTATGGTCGGCACGGTGGCCGACCCTACGATGAATCGGGTTTTTCCCCATTCGTAGGGCGGGCCACCGTGCCCGCCTGAAAAATAGATAGAACAAATTTACCGTGCCTCAGTAGCGCGTAGGGTGGATAAGCGACAGCGCATCCACCAATTGAGCAATTAAATCTCGTAGCGCGTAGGGCGGATAAGCGCCAGCGCATCCACCACCAGCCGTAGGGTGGATAAGCGCCAGCGCATCCACCAATTGATCACCGAAAAAGCATCCACCAACAAAAAATTTCTAAATTAAACACAGACTCCTAACCGCATCAACCCGACCTCCTTCCCTCGGCGGGTTATGCGGAGCGTTATATAGGTCCGACCCCATTAGAGAATCTCAGTTATCAGTTATCGGTTACCAGTTATCGGCTATCATTAACCATTAACCATTAACGAATAACCAATAACCAATAACCATTCACCATTAACCATCTAAGGCGTTAAAACAGGCTCTTGTGGGATGTATTGAATGATATTTGAGCTTGTTATGCTGGTCCGACCCCGTTTCAGAAAGCTGTGATAAACTACCTACTACAGGCAACCGAGATTGAAACAGCCAAAATTGTTCAATCAATTGCCTGCATTTCAGATAAAGGAGGGGATATTGCCATGACAACCGCAGAAAAACTCAGACAGGAAGGCATGCAGAAAGGCAGACAGGAAGGCAGCCATGAAACTGTGATCACATTGGTCCGCAATGCAAAAAAAAATGGGCTGTCCGAAGAAATGATCGCCCGGATAGCCAACCTGGACATCACCCTGGTCAGAAAAATACTGAATAATGAACCTGTCGAAATCCCGCTGCACCTGCTGTCAGGCAAAGAACAGTAACAACTCGTGGTCATTTCTGATAAGCTGAAAACCAATGCCATCTCAACTCTTAAAAGGCACTTTTTGCCCCCAAAAAGCGCCTTTTAAGAGCAAAAACCCCCTGTTTCTGAATTGATTCCCTATTAATAACAAACACTTAGCCGGGTCCGACCCCACCTCTGCATGTCCATTGAAGAAATTGCCCGGCTCACTGATATGGATGTTGAAGAAATAAAGAAAATGCTGTCAAACCGGATCGACACCGATAAGGAATAATCATTCGGCGGATGCGCTACCGCTTATCCGCCCTACACCCGAACTATATTAAAAACCTAAACCCGCAGCCCGGATAAGCAACCGTAGGGTGGATAAGCGCCAGCGCATCCACCAATCAGATAAGCGAAGCGCATCCACCACCACCACCACCAACTTAAACGAACCGCATCCACAATAGGGGTAAATCATGGAAGTACAATTTGTAACAGATGCTTCAGGAAATAAAACTGCTGCAATTGTTCCTTTTGAGGAATGGGAGCGGATGGAAGAAGCAAAAGACTTGCTGGAGCATATTTATTTTTCAGAGATAATAAAAAACAGACAAAACAGCCGCCCCGGAGTTAACCTTGAAGATTTACTGAACGCAGAAGGATTGACACGTGCCGATCTGGAAAGTTGAGTTGACACCTTTGACTACAACGAATAACCCCCAAACCCTGAACCCACTTAAAACTTAACACTTAAAACTTAAAACTTAACACAATGAATATTCTAATCACCGGCGGCGCCGGCTTCATCGGCTCAGCCTTAGTCCGCTACTTGATCGGCCGCACAAGCTGCCGCGTGATCAACGTGGACAAGCTCACCTATGCCGGTAACCTCGATTCCCTGGCCGATGTCATGGAAAGCCCCGGACACGTGTTTGAGCAGATCGATATCTGCGACCCATCGGCCCTGGCCGGCCTGTTTGACAAACACCGGTTCGATGCGGTCATGCACCTGGCCGCAGAATCCCACGTGGACCGCTCCATTACCGGGCCGGCCGAATTTATTAAGCAACCGTAGTAACCGTAGGGTGGATAAGCGCCAGCGCATCCACCAATAACTGGATAATCTCGTAGCAAATCGTAGGGTGGATAAGCGCCACCGCATCCACCAATCAGGATAATCTCGTAGGGTGGATAAGCGACAGCGCATCCACCAATCAGATAAGCGCCAGCGCATCCACCAAACCCCAAGCGCCAGCGCATCCACCAATCAGATAAGCGAAGCGCATCCACCAATAACTTAAGCGCCAGCGCATCCACCAATCAGATAAGCGAAGCGCATCCACCAATCAGATAAGCGCCAGCGCATCCACCAAACTGGCCCATCCGGCTCAAAACTTTAAATCAAAACTTTTTAATGCTTGCTAAACACCAAATCCTTCTAACCTTTCTAAACAATGATTTTCAAAAAGCCTCTTTGGAAGGTTTAAACGCGGAAACCCGGACCCAAATCCTGTCCGAAGCCAACCGCCACCGCATCGCCCCGCTGCTCTATAGCAAAATCAAACACAACCGGGCCGAATCTCTCTTCCCGGCGGATGTACTCCGGCAGCTCCACAAAAAATACCTGGCCACTGCCGCCAAAAATATGGCGCTTTTCCACCAGCTAGACGAACTCCTGACCCGGCTCAACAACAAAAACATCCCGGTCATTCTCTTAAAAGGCGCGCACCTGGCAGAATTCGTTTACCAGGACATTGCCGCCAGACCCATGTCAGACCTGGACATCCTGGTAAAAGAAGAGCATCTGCCTGAAACCGTCCAAACCGCCTTTGACGCCGGCTACCGGTTTTTTTACGATAAAAACAATGCCCATGAAAAAAATGACGCGAACTACCATTACGACATCCTGAAACATTACAAGCATTTTCAGCCGCTGATCCACCCGGAAACAAAATGCCTGCTCGAAATCCATTGCTTCATTACAGAAGTCGGCGGCCCTTTTAACATACCCGCATCCGATCTGTGGCAGGATGCCCGGCCGGCTGCGTTAAATGACAATCCGGTCTATCTCTTATCCCCGGAACATTTAATCATATACCTTTGCCTCCATGCCGCATATGACCACCTATTCGCTTTTGGGTTGAGCACGCTTTATGACATCGCGATAACTTTTGAGCATCACCACCAGTCAATCGATTGGCAGAAACTGATCACCCGTTCGCAAACCTGGGGCACGCTTAACTGCCTCATGCTGTCACTTTATTTTACGAAAAAATACCTTCACGCAAACATCCCGGATTTTGTATTGCAAAATTTTCAGACCAGTGAAATGGTTGACGCGGCAGAAGAAAGGGTTTTTACCAAAAGGGAACTTGCGCCGCTGCACCGCCATCTTTTCAAATGGCGCAGCCGCCGGGGATGGCTGGCAAAAACGCAATTTATCAAAGAAATCTTATTGCCGCCCCGGGAGTTTATGGCCAACCGATATATAAAACCCAAAAATAATCGTATGATACTTAAAAGCTATTTTGTAAGGTTTGGCCAGACCCTCAAAGCAATATCATCCATAATCAAATCCTATCTCTTTGATGCCAGCTACACCTCGCGCTTCAACCAGGGGAATACTGATTATCAATTAAAACAATGGCTATCCATGGGCAGATAAAATCACTTTTTTCTTACCCCTTTATTTTAAACCACATAACCACATTCTATCTATGAAAAAAATACCCAAACGTATACTCGTCACCGGCGGCGCCGGCTTTTTAGGCTCCCATCTATGCGAACGCCTGCTTGAAAACGGCGATGAACTCATTTGCGTGGATAACTGCTTCACCGGCAATAAATCCAACATCTACCATTTGATGGACAACCCCAAATTTGAGTTCCTTCGCCATGACGTCACCTTAGAAAGACCATTTTGTAGAGGTTTTGGATTGACGAACCAAATCCAGCGGGCATCCGTCTCTGTTATGTCCAATTTAGCAGAAGGATTTGAACGCGGCAGCAGCTCTGAATTCCACCAGTTTCTGACCATCGCCAAAGCATCATGTGCTGAGTTAAGATCCCAGCTCTATGTGGCTCTGGATGTTGGCTATATTTCAAAAGAAAAATTTCAAACAGTTCATAAAGCCGCTTCAGAGCTTGCCCGAATCATCGGTGGCCTAAAAGCCTCAGTCCGAAAACAAAAATAACTCAATCTGCAAAACTTGACACGAAAAACAATAAAATATACTTCACAACTCATAACCCATTGTTCATAACTCATTGCTCATTGCTCGGCACTCATTGCTTTTAACGATATGATAAAACAAACTACAGAACCCAACACCGAAGGCCTGCTCACGTCTCTAAACCGCCTCCGCTTCCTCTTCAACCGTCGGGATAAGATTGTTTTTCTCATTCTTTTGGTCGGAATGATTATTGGCGCCTTTCTGGAAACCTTCAGTATCGGCATGATCCCGGCCTTTATCAGCGCGGCCATGAACCCGGAAAAAATCCTGCAGTATGCGCCGGCCGAAGCGATCCTCGGCTTTCTGGGCATCACAGATACCCGCGGCATTCTCATCTGGGGCTGTGCTGCCCTTTTATTTGTATTTACAATCAAGACCTTATATCTTTGCTTTCAATACTATTTACAGATCCGTTTTGCGCAAAACCGTCGGTTTCAGCTTACCCGCCGCCTGTTCACCGCCTATATGAGCGCGCCTTATCTGTTTCATATCCAGCGCAACTCCTCTGAATTCTTACGAAATACCATTTCCGAATCAAGTCAAATCATAAACAGAGTTTTAATGCCGCTTCTTTCCTTAACCATGCAGGGAATGATTGGGGTGTCAATAATGGTTTTGTTGTTAGCCGTGCAGCCAGTCATGGCAACCGTGGCAGGAGCCGTACTGGGTTTCGCCGGCGGCGGCTTTCAATGGTTGGTTAAAAAGAAAATTATTGCATACAGCCGTGCTGCCCAGGAGCACCGCAAGCTGATGTTCAAATCCATTCAGCAGGGGCTTGGTGTTATCAAGGAGCTTCGCATCCTTCACAGGGAAAAGCATTTTGTGGCCAGCTTTGTTCGCAGCCTGCGGGAGACGATAAAAGAAGCGCGCTTTCAGGGTGTTACCGGTAAAATTACTGCCCCATATTTGGAATTTGTGGCAGTGGCCGGTCTTCTTGGCATCACCCTCTCCCTGATAGTGATGGGCCAGAAAGCAGAGTCCGTGGCCCCTACTTTGGCCCTGTTTGCCGTCTCATTTGTCAAGCTGAAAAACAGTATCAGTGCTGTAGTTAGCGGCGTCAACCAGCTCAACTCTGGTTTAGTAAGTATTCAGCCCGTCTACAATGATCTGATGCTATTGGAGCAAAGGAAGAAGAAAAATGAGCTGAAAAAATCCAATGCCGGCGAGCAGCGCCGCTGGCATATGACAGAAGCGCTTGTATTGAAAGACATATGCTTTCGTTATCCCAATTGCGGTGAATACGCTCTTAAAGATGTGAATTTAACATTGCCCAAGGGCCACTGTATTGCCCTGGTAGGCCAGACCGGTTCCGGGAAAACCACTCTGGTTGATACCATCCTCGGCCTTTTGGAACCTGAATGCGGGCGCATTTCAGTGGATGGCCGCGATATTTATTCCAACCTGCGTGCCTGGCAGACAAATATCGGCTATATCCCGCAGTTTATTTATTTAACCGATGATTCCATCCGCAGGAATATCGCTTTGGGGATAGACGATGCACAAATTAATGAAGAGCAGCTTTGGCAGGCCATCCGCGCCGCCCAATTGGATGGCTTTGCTCAAACACTGCCCCAAGGTGTTGATACCGTAATTGGCGAGCGCGGCATCAAGCTCTCCGGCGGCCAGCGCCAGCGCATCGGCATAGCTCGGGCCCTGTACCATAACCCGGAGATCCTGATAATGGATGAAGCCACTTCAGCCCTGGACAACGCCACGGAAAAGGCGGTTATAAAATCCATTTCTCAGCTTAAGGGTGAAAAAACCATCATTATGATTGCCCATCGCCTGTCCACCGTTCAAAACAGCGACACCTTGTATTTTATGAAAGATGGAAAAGTCGAAATTAGCGGAAAATATGATGAGCTCATCGATCTGCATGATGAGTTCCGGCAAATGGCCCAATCGAATTAATTGACAAGGTTTTAGTTTCAATTAAAACCGCCGTCCTCTATTTAAGAAATATTTGTTGCGCCTTAAACGTTAAGATAAAGGAGTTAGCTGAATTTTGGAAATATTGGCGATCATCCCGGCCCGAGGCGGATCGAAAGGTATTCCTCGGAAAAATATCCAATCACTTGCTGGAAAACCTTTGATTGCACATTCCATTGAGGCCGCAAAATTGAGCCAATTGGTTGATAGAACCATTGTATCGACAGACGATCCAGAAATAGAGGAAATTTCACAAAAGTATGGTGCTGATGTCATCCGGCGGCCCGCTGACATCAGCGGAGGTGCCGCCAAATCCGAAGACGCCCTTTTGCATGCGCTGCGGCATTTGGGTGATACTGAAAGTTACTGTCCTGACTTAATCGTTTTTCTTCAATGCACTTCTCCGCTGACAATTGCCGAAGACATTGACGGCACCGTCAATGCCCTGATTGATGAAAATTCGGATTCCGCACTTTCGGTTGCGCCATTCCATTATTTTCTCTGGAAAAAAGACAATTCAGGCAACACCGTGGGTATCAATCACGATAAAGGCAGACGGCTCATGCGACAGGAGCAGCTCCCCCAATATATTGAGGCCGGAGCTGTTTATGTCATGAAAGCCCCTGAGTTTTTGAATGTGGGCCATCGGTTTTTCGGCAAAACAGCAATGTATGTCATGCCTAAAGAGCGTTGCTGGGAAATCGACGAACCTATTGATTTGCGTATTGCTGAAATGCTGATGAGGCAAAAGGATACGTCGTTGGCAGTCAAAAGATTGCCGGATAAAATTGACGGCATTGTTTTTGACTTTGACGGCGTCTTTACTGATAATCGGGTCTTTATTGATGAAAAAGGCAATGAAGGAGTCAATTGCAGCCGAAGCGATGGCTGGGGAATGGCTGAAATGCGGCGCGCAGGCATTCCCATGGTCGTGATTTCAACGGAAAAAAATCCTGTCGTCGCCGCCCGATGCAAAAAACTGAATATAGAATACGTTCATGGCGTTGACGACAAACTCCGGGAATTAAACCGCTGGGCAACTGCGCAACAGGCAGTACTTAAGAACCTGATCTACCTCGGAAATGATGTAAATGACCTCGATTGTTTAAAAAACGTGGGGTGCCCGGTGGTGGTGAAAGATGCGCACCCGGATGCGCAAACCCATGCATCCATTATTCTTAAAGCAAATGGCGGCAATGGCGCCATCCGGGAACTGGCTGATTTGATAATGCAAAAATAAAAAGACGATGATTTTATAAATTTTTTCTACAGATGCTTTCGATTAATGTTTAAATGAGAAAATATGCCAAATAGAGAGGATTTTATGCCAAAAACTGTCGAAATTGGAGGCCGTTTAATTGGGGAAGGACAGCCCGCGTATGTAATTGCCGAAATCGGTTTGAATCATAATGGGGACCTGGATATCGCCAAAAAACTGATCGACGCTGCCGCACTGGCAGGGTGCGAAGCGGTTAAATTTCAAAAACGGACCCCAGAGGAATGTGTTCCTCCTGACCAGAGGGATATTGAACGGGAAACGCCCTGGGGGGTGATGACGTACATGGAGTACCGGTATCGCGTGGAGTTCGGCGAGGAGGAATACAGGCAAATAGACAATTACTGCAAAGAAAAGGGGATTGCGTGGTTTGCTTCCTGTTGGGACAAGACAGCGGTGGATTTTATGGAGCAGTTTGAACCGGTCTGCTATAAAGTCGCTTCTGCATCACTCACCGACAATGATCTTCTAAAACATATCCGGAAAACGGGCAGACCGATTATGCTTTCAACTGGAATGTCAAAGATGGAGGAAATCAAACAGGCGATTCCTGCGGTGAACACCTCCCCACTTTTGATTGCCCACAGCACCAGCAGCTATCCTTGTAAGCCGGAGGAACTCAATCTCCAGATGATCAAAACCTTAAAAGATATGTTTGACTATCCCATTGGTTATTCCGGTCATGAAGTCGGGTTGCAAACGACTTATGCCGCGGTTACATTAGGTGCGTCATTTGTTGAACGGCATATCACCCTGGACCGCACCATGTGGGGCAGTGATCAAGCGGCTTCCGTGGAACCCTGGGGCCTGATGCGCTTGGTGCGGGATATCCGGGTTATTGAAAAGGCATTGGGGGACGGTGTTAAGAAAGTGTATGAGAGTGAAATGCCGATAAGATCAAAACTTAGAGGCAATTAATGCCTGGGCAGGGTGTTTTCAAAATTATAAAGCAGCAGAAATATAAGCATTGGCTTTTTGCCTTGGGTCTAAAAGTCCATGCCTCATCAAGTTGACGTGTATAAAAAAATCACCGTTGGGCATCAAAAAGGAAGCCAGGAAGCCCTATGATAACCCCCTCTACTCATATAATTGCCAAATATAAAATAGCGGCAGGTTATCAGCGCTTTTGCGCATAGTTCTTTCTTTTGCTATGCGAAGACCTATATTTTTTGAAAACACAGAAATAATAAAGCGTACCTTTATCGGAGACCCAATTGGGGGTAGATTGGCAACGATAAGATCATGAGTTTCTGAATTTTTAACACCTCTAAATTGAAAGAAAACGCACAGAGTTATGCATAAATTTTACAGTCAAAATGGTGAGGATTTTCTTCTTTGGTCGCTATTTGAAAACCTAAAAAAACCTGGTTTCTTTGTGGAAGTTGGTGCCTTAGATGGTATAAGATTTAGCAATACATATTTCTTCGAGAGCAAAGACTGGAAAGGTATATGCATTGAGCCTCAACCTGAATATTTTAAACTTCTATCAAAGAATCGTCCCAATAGTTATTGTTTTGAAGGAGCGGCAAGTAATGAGAATGGGTATATAGATTTTTATGCCGATAAAAATGGAGATTTTTCAACATTGATAAATAGTAATGCGGAGCGTGCAAAAGCTAAAAATAAAGTCGAAGATTATAAGAAAATTATCGTTCCCATTAATAGACTTGACGAGATATTAGAAAAAGCAAAAGCTCCAGTACCTATAGAATTCGTATCAATAGACGTTGAAGGAGCAGAACAGCTTGTACTAGAAGGATTCGATATATCCCACTATAAGCCTCGTGTTTTAATTGTCGAAGCCAATGATGCTAAATCCAATCAGATAATTGATCAATACATGAAGAAATATGGATATTTTAAAGCTGGTAGGCTTAAAGAAAATAATTTCTATTGCCGAACATTTACAGATTTAATTAGATTGTCTTTGATACCTCTAAAGTGCTCCACAATCTATCCCCCTCATCCTTTAAACCCAAGGGAAGGCATTAATGATTCTTGGAGAACTAAGCACTTCAATGAGGGGAGTTTTGCAAAAAATAATTTTAAGAAATTCGTTAAACGAATTTTTAACCGATTTAAAGGATAATATTCATTTTATGTTAAGTTTTGAACTTTTCAAAACGGCCCAGATGCAAATAGTTGATACTGATGGAATATAGCTTGATACGAAAGGTTTTAAGCCGACTGGGAAGACTTTTTTTAAGTGAAAAAAGATATCAAGCTATAAGAGAAAAAATTTTGGGCCATTTTCGGGTGGATAGTGAGACAAAATATAAGAGAATAAGGGCGACATTCTTTAAAAAAACTCGTAAAAGAGAGGAATACCATAATGTATACCGCTCTCGTTTGAATCACCTTGTGCATGTAGACCAGCCCATGGTGCTTATTTCTCAGGCTGCTAGATCCGGCGGCACGATGCTGCACAGGTTATTTGATAGTCATCCGGAGTGCCATACATACCCTGTAGAATTGGCAATGGGAATAAAACCGGATATCTATGATTATCCGTGGCCAGAAATAAACTTAAATGATACTCCAGAAACTTGGCTCAAGTCTCTTGTTCAGATACACGTATGGAGATGGCTGAAGAATGATTTCCGGTATTGGCCACAGGATAAAGAAACCTACCCATTTATTTTTTGCCCATTGTTATGTGAAAAAATATTTAACACATGCGTGGTTGACCTGAGACATTCAGCCATCAATCAGAGAAACATATTTAATTCTTATATGACAGCATTTTTCAACGCGTGGGTTGATAATCAAAATCTTTATAGCCCGTCTTTAAAAAAATTTACTGTGGCTTTTGCCCCCCAAATGGTTCTTGAAAAAGAGAACATTAGAAAGTTTTTTGGAGTTTATCCCGATGGGAAATTTATCTCTGTTATTCGTGACCCTTTTAGCTGGTATGCTTCGGCTTCTCGTTACCGCCCAAAAATATATGGAGAAATCGAATCAAGCATACAGAATTATTGGAAAAAATCTACCAATAACGCCATTGAACTTTGGAGAGAGCACAAAGAAAGGGTGATATTAATAAGATTTGACTCTCTTGTTCAGAATACGGAGGGAGTGATGGAAGGCTTAGCTGGTAAGCTGGGCATAGAATTTACTAATTCAATGCTGGACCCTACTTTTAATAATCATAGTATAAAAGCAAACTCAAGTTTTAATGAAAAGAAAAATTTAAAGAAACAAACAATAAATCGATATAAAGAGATTTTATCTCAAGATGAGATAAGACGAATTGATTTGCTATCCACCGAACTCTATGACAAAGCCTTAAAAGTATCCGAGGCATTTTGACTTCTTGTACTGCATGAAATTTTCAAAAATCCTTTTCATAACATGTATGCCTCTTGAAGCCCCCCGTTCTGCATCAAAGGCATTTATGGGTGTTCTTCTTGATAAATACCCTGACTTATTCGCCTGGTTTTCCCTGAGAGCACCGGAGCCGGAAACGCCAAATCCATTTGATATCCCATACGGTTTTACCGAATCTTTTCAGCGTCTGACCCGTTATCCGCATTTGAAACAATTTATCAAATTATTTCCCTGGGCCTGGTACGCAGGGAAAAAAGCTGCTGATTTTGGTCGCACCCATCAGGTCCAGGTGGTGCTGGCCGACCTGGCGTTCGAAGCGGTTGTCGCCGGCCGGGTAGCTGCTCGGATTTTGGGTGTGCCATTGCTTTCAATGGTGCATGACGACCCGGTTAACCGTATTCGAGTTAAAAATTACCCCTCTTGGCTGGTCAATTTGTACCACCGTGAGTTTGAAAAGACCCTCAGGACTTCTCAAAGCTGTGCCGTCATCTCGGATTATATGGGAGAAATTTACCAGAAGCGTTATGGGGTGAAAACCATCACCCTGTTTCCGGGTGTGGAAAAGGAAAAATGTTTAGCGCCACGCACACTCGATTCCAAAAAATCGCCAATCATCATTGGCTCAGTTGGCAGCATTAATTCCAAAAGAAACTGGAATATATTGGTTGAATCAGTGAATTTGCTAAACCAGCGGCACGGTAAAGGGAAATTCCGCATATTGCATCTCGGCAGGCCTTCCAGGGATCTTTTAATAACTGAGGATGTGGAAGCTACTGGATGGCTGCCGGAAAAAGAATTTGAAAGCCAGTTAAGGCGAATTGATATCGGCTTTCTTAACTGGGATTTTGCACCGGAAATGGCAGAAACCCGGCGGACCTCACTACCTCTTAAAATAACAACATATATCCAGGCGCAAGTACCAATGTTGGCATTGGGCCCGATTGACAGTACGGTAGTAAGATATCTAAATGATTATGATTGTGGTTTGGCTTGTACCAAACCCGAAACGAAATCCTTTGCAGATCAGCTTGAAAACTTGGTTTTTAACGGCGATCTTTTTAATAGTGCTCTTAATGGCGTGATTGCTCAAAAAGCCATTTTTTCTCGTCAGGTTTTTTTTAAATGTTTTGAACAGTTTGTGCAACCTATCTCCTTAATAATTTGATTTGATAAATAGATCCTAAAGAATGACCGTATATTTTTATACTCATACACTCATAGCACCATTTGGGTCAGGCACTCAAATCCGACAGTTTACCAATATACGGGCTTATCTCGACCTGGGAATGCAAGTAAAGGTTATTCATATTACACAGAAACCAGCTTATAAGAGTGCCACTCTACCTGACGGCGCGGAGTATTATCCAATCAAACCAGATGCTGCCATGGTGGGATGGCGTCATCGCATTGCCTATAAAATTGGCTTTCCATTCGAAGATGTCTTGCATGTTTTATACCCTGATCGGCAATTTATCATACACGCTGTATTGGAAAATGAGAAGAAAACCCCTGGCGCTATTCACCACTTTGAGTATCCTTCTACGGCGAATGTAGCTATTTCTTTGCAGGGGGAAAAATTGAAATTGATCTGGAGTTGCCATGACTGGGAATCAGATCGTTACCTGAAACTCTCAAGAATGCGTGAAGAAGCGGGTAGGAGAAAGCCATTTTTTGAAAGAAAAAGGCGATTGCTCTATGCCAAAAAAATCGAAAAACGGATTGCAAAGGCTATCAGTCTGGTAATGACGATTTCAGAGCATGAAAAACGCATTTTTCGGGAGAAGCTTGGTATTGACAAGGCTGAACTACTTCCTATAAGTTGGCCTGATGAATGTCCGCCTTGTCGCTCCCGTGTTTGGGCTAAAGATGGGATGATACGACTTCTGCATGTCGGTAGTCCCGATGCAATGGTGGGTTACTACTCCTTAAACTTTATCCTCGAAGATGTCTATCCGCTACTGCCACAAGACATTCTTTCTCGCCTTGAGTTGTGGATTGTCGGCAAAATAAAAGATACGCCTTATTCCGGACGAATTCGGCAATTAGCCCAAAAGTATCCACAGGTAAAGTTTTTGGGTTTTGTAGATAATATACGGGATATCTATACACAATGTGACCTGCATCTAGTGGGTAATTCTGTGGCAACTGGTCTGCGCACGCGCATAATTGAGTCTTTCGTTTGTGGTATTCCTGTTTTGAGCGTTTCAAACGCCGCTGAAGGAATTGTTGGATTGCAACCGGGGCAAAATATTCTGATTGAGGACACACCTGAAAATTTTGCCGCTCAAATAACTTCCTCAGTTATTGATCCATCTTCTTTGCAGCGTCTTTCAGAGAGGGGACGTGCTTTGTATGACCATTTTTACTCTCGCCCTCTTTCATCTGCCATTTTAGGGAGCTTGCTCGCGAAGTACATCTTTGTCGCTTCAAACAGTTCCATTCCACCGAATACAAAGGATGTAATCCCCTAAGAACAATATATAAAATTCAATGCTTACCTGAATTTTCCGCATAGATTTCCAGCTTTAATCGTACATAATCACCTCATAAGGCTTTGTGTGCGAAAACTGAAAAATAAGTCAGAGGATTATAAACTTGGGCAACCTACCAAACCTAATAATTTTTGGAATAGCGAAATGTGGAACAAGTGCCATTCATGATTATCTAGATTTACACCCCCAAATTACCATGTCCAAAATAAAAGAACTTTCTTTTTTTAACTCGAATAGGGCATGGAAAAGGGGCATTAACTGGTACGAGTCAAATTGGCCTATTAGAAATGACATATTGGGAGAATCCTCCCCTTCATACACCGAAGATGCAGATTGGCAAGAAGTCCCTGAAAGAATCGCTCATACCCTTACAGATGTCAAATTGATTTATATGGTTCGCGACCCAATTGACAGGATCCGTTCCCATTATGCTAATGCTTATCGAAAACATTTAGAAAACCGAACTTTTCAAGAAGCTATTTTTTCTGATCCGAAAAATCTTTTCATCGATCTGAGTAAATATTACAAAAAAATTTTGCCCTTTTGGAATTTGTTTGGGCAACAATCGATATATATTGTTGACTTATGGGATTTAAAAACGAATCCACGCGAGACGATGCAAGGGGTTTTTCGGTTCCTTAACGTTGAAGATTCATTCTATTCCCCAAAGTTTGAGCGTTCGATAAACAATAGTTCAGTTAAGAAAAGAGAGATAAATATCATAACTGCACTTCGTCATTTTAAAAACAATACGATACTATCAAAAATTCATTTTCCCCTTTTCCTTCATAAGGTTAATAAAATATTTTTCAAGCGTGCGGTCCGTTTACCGGAGCTTCAAAGCGCTGAAAGAAAAATCCTTGCTCGGTATTTAGAGGAAGATATTCAGAAATTTAGAGAATTATCTGGAAAAAACTTTAATCACTGGTCTGTATAGATATGCCTCGAATAGGACGCCACCCCCTAAAAAATAAAAGCATAAAAGATGAACCCGTTGTTCACCAGAAGGTCACAGTCACAACCATCGTTTATATTCCAATGCTTTCTGGTTATTGGAGTGAAAGTTTGGAGGTGCTAAAACTCTTTTTCAAGAGTCTTTACGATAACACCCATGAGCCGTTCGACCTGATGGTTTTTGATAATGGTTCATGCGAAGAGGTCAAAAATTATTTAATAGGCTTGCAACAAGAAGGTAAAATCCAATATTTAATTTTTTCAAGCCAAAATTTGAAAAAACTCGGTGCGCTCAACTATCTTCTTTCTGCCGCGCCCGGCGAATATATAGCCTTTGCAGATAGTGATGTATATTTTCTCCCTGGTTGGTTGGAGGAGTCGCTCAAGATAATGGAGACTTTTCCTGAAGCCGGCCAAATTACGGCTTTACCTTTGGCTAACTCTTTAGGCTCTCGTTATTCAGGCACGCTTTTTGGAATTGAACAGTCTTCAACTGTTTCCGTTGAGCATGGAAGCAATTTGATTTCAGAAGATTTTTTGTTTGCTCATGCGACTAGCATAGGCATAGAGTGGGATAAATATACTCAGCGGCTTGCAGGGCGTAAAGATATCCTTGTAAAACGGAACTCGGTGGGCGCTTTTGTTTCTGCTGCTGATTTCCAATTTCTCACTACATCAAAAGCGCTTAGAGATGTTTTGCCAATTAATAATGTTAGGCAAGAAGAATATTTTGATCCGATTTACAGTCCAGTATTTGAGATTCGCTTGAACCAAAAAGGGTATTGGAGGTTATCAACAGTAGATTATCTCGTTCACCATATGGGGAACAAAATCCCTGACCTTCAATCAGAGCTTTTTTGGTTATCCAGTGATAGTATTTCCTGCCAAAATAAAAAATTTGTGCCTCATAAGTCAAATGCCTGGCTTGCTTATCTAAAAGGAAACCGCTTCGTTCGATCTCTTTTTAAAAAACTCAATTTAATGACTTATCGATTTTTATATGAATAATGAAATATTTCAAAGAATTTTAAAACAAATCAAATCGGCTTATAGTTACTGGGGATTTCGTTTTTTTATTCGACCAACCGATACCTTCATAGTATCTTATCCAAAATCTGGCACAACTTGGCTTTCTTTTTTAGTGGCCAATATTCTAAAAGATGATTTAACGGTGTTAAATTTGAAAAATTCAATTAATTATATTCCTGATATCAATAAAGTTTACTTAAAAAGAAAAGGTTATTTGCATGGAAGCTTAAAGACTTTTAATCAAATGCAATCGCCGCGCATCTTCAAAGTTCATTCCCCCTACGATCCTTTGTTAAAGAAAGTCATTTATGTATTACGGGACCCTCGGGATGTTATGATTTCTTATTGGCACTATCAAAGAATGTGTAATAAAAACTTTTTTCTAGATTTAAAAAGCTTTATTGAGTTAGATGATATCTGGCCTTGTAGGTGGGATTCACATGTAGCTGGATGGTTAAACGCTCCTAATAAAACGAATATATTATTTGTTTATTACGAAAGTTTAAAACAAAACCCCGAATATTGTCTAAAAAAAGTTTTAGATTTCATAGGGATTACATACGGTAATAAGCAAATATCTACTGCTATAAAATCCTCTAGCTTCAAAAGTATGCAAACACTTGAAGACCGCTACGGAACCTCTGAGAAATTGCAAAACAGGCAAGAGCGGTTTGTGCGCAAAGGTTTGGCTGGAGGATGGAAACAAGAGTTAGACGCTGAATCCCTGCTATCCTTAGAAGCTAAATTTGCTAAAGAAATGCAGCGGGCTGGTTATCGCTTATCTACTTAACCATAATAATATGAAATCTAAAATCGCCATAGTTGTCCCTAACTATAAACCTGATCTAACAGCTGAAGAGAAAATATCTCTACGCCACCTTTCGCATTACTTAAATGATTTTCCCCAATTTGCGATACAACCAGTTGGGTTGGGAAAATGCTTGGAGGGGGTCGAATTGCGGGAATTTCCTGCCCATTACTTTAAAAATATTAAAAATTACAGCAAGCTTCTGCTTTCCCCGGAATTTTATGAAACTTTTGTAGAATATGATTACGTATTGATCTATCAGTTGGATTGCCTGGTCTTTTCCGATAACCTGCGCAGCTGGTGTGAAATGGGCTATGACTATATAGGCGCGCCGCTATTCGAAAAAGAAAGCCAGCCGCCACGTATCTCGCGGGTCGGCAATGGAGGCCTCTCCCTGCGGCGCGTTCAGTCCTTTCTGAATGTATTAAATACAGAACATATTCCCCCATGGAGTGCTGTTCTGACCGCCAATCTGCCTGATCTGAAAAAGTTCCCCCTTCCGGCGCGCTGGTCCAAGAAATTGCGTGTAATCCGCGACGCTCGTCGTGGAATTGAATGGTATAGAACACATTACAGTCTTAACGAAGACCTTTTCTGGTCTGATCGCGCTCATCTGTTTCATCCGAACTTCAAAATTGCGCCTTCCGATATAGCCTTAGGCTTTGCCTTCGATGCACACCCCATGACCTGTTTTGAACAAAACAATCGACAAATGCCATTTGGCGCTCATGCCTGGGCCAAATGGAATCGCGACTTTTGGGAGACTTATATCTACAAATGAAGCAAACAAATTTTGACAACCTTACCCCTGTTTTTATACTCGGTATTGCTCGTTCCGGCACCACATTATTGCAAAGTTTGCTGGATGGCCACCCGCAGCTGCTTGTGGATGTTGCTGACTCTCATTTTGTGTCTTGGTATAAACGCTATTATCGCTGGATAGACCGGCTGAAAACCTGGTCTGATTCATTTGAGAAACGGCTGGATTTTGCCGAAGCAATTATGATCAGTTACATTTTTAACCAGAAAAGCCGCTATTATCAGGATTTTCTCTCGCATGTCTCGATAGATGGGCTTAAAAAGCAATTTCGATCCTTAACAATGGCCTCAGATCAACGCCCCCAAGATTTTATTCAGTCATATTTCCATGCTCTTGGCCTGGCGTCCGGCCACCTGACAAAGGAAACAAGGTGTTGGGTGGATAAATCTCTTTCTTATGAGTATTTATTTTATCGTTACCTCCAGTGGTGGCCAAACGCTAAATTTATATACGTGATCCGGGACCCACGAGATGTATACACATCCTATAAAAAAAGGGACATCAAAAACAAACGCCGTACTACATCTGTTGAAAAATTTTCTCTGACATGGAGCAATTCATTTTGCACGATGCAGGATTGCCAGAGCATGGTTGCCACAAAAAATCGTTATATATTGCGTTATGAGGATCTTATTTATAACCCCCAGAGCATAATGCAATCCATTGCCAAGTTTTTAGATATTAATTTCCAGCCATGTCTGCTTTCACCCTCCAAAGGGTTTGGGCGGGTGCCTTGGGGTGGCAATCCTGAAAGCGGTAAAAAACAAAAAGGTTTCATTTATAAAGATGCAGCCCGAAAATGGGAACACTATTTACAGCCAAGTGAACTGGGCCGCATTGAATCTTTGCTTGGCGATCAAATGGAAACCCTCGGTTATACCCTTTCCAGGAAACGCCAACCGTTTATATCAGCCACTCTGAATGTAGTCGCGCGACGCTTTTTTTTTCGCGTCCTTAACTTCGGTCTATAATGGAATTTCCGGTTTTCAGCATCATCATTCCTTCTTTTAACCAAGGGGAATACCTTGAAGGGGCTATTCAGTCGGTGCTGGAACAGGATTACTCCGCCACTGAGTTGCTTGTGATTGACGGTGGCAGTATTGATGATTCGGTCGAAATCATTAAAAAATATTCAGATCGGTTGGCATTTTGGGTGAGCGAACCAGATTCAGGCCAGAGCCAAGCCATCAATAAGGGCTTTGCGCGTGCCAGCGGCGAGATTATAACTTTTTTGAGCAGTGATGATTTATATCTACCCGGCGCCTTTGCTGACGTGGCCGAAATCTACAAACGGGAAAAAGAGGTCGGGGCTATCGTTGGCGCATTCTGCTTTTGGGATCCCGGGCAGTCGTACCCTGGCGAGCCTATAACGCCCTTTTTGGAAAAGCCTTCGCCCTGTGATCTTACATTAGGGCCGCCCTCTGTCTATCGTTTGCACCAGGTTAGCACTTTCTATACGAGATCTGCGCTGGATACTGTCGGGCGCCGTGTGCGTGAGGATATGAAGTACGTCATGGATCGCGAATTGCTTTACCGCGTCTGTCGCAGTTTTCCAGTGGCGCTATCTAATCAGACCTATAGTATTTTCAGACGTCATGCCGATAGCAAAAGCGTGGCCGATGTTTTGCCCTTTGCGCGCGAATTTGGTCAACTCTATCAAGATGCCATCTCGGGGGCCCCGCAGCTGGATCATTTGCGCAGAAAAATGGCTGCCTACCGCATCGCAAGGGGCTACGTTAAATACGCCAGGGCGATCCAACGTTTTCCCCAATCGCCTTTTGCAATGATTCGGGCAGCCTTGCTGATGCCTTCTCTACTGACTTCAGCGGGTTATTGGCGTAATTTCTTTTATAAGTAAAATAGCCACCTAAGTTGTTGAAAATTTATGTTTACTGATCGTCGTCCTCATATTGTCATGGTCATTGCGCGCGGTGAAGCCATCCGCAACTTTGTTTTTTCGGATACTTTGCGTGTTCTCAGTGGGTATGCCCGTGTTACTTTGCTTTCGATTGTGGACCATGGTGATGTAATCGCCCAGGCGCGGCCTTATGCTGAGCGCATCCTGCCGCTCAAGACCTACAAGCCCAATCGCTTGGTCACGTTCTTTCACGATATTATTAATACCGCCCATTATCGTTGGATGTGGACGGAAGCGGCCAAATACTATTGGGGCAAGCACAACAATCGGGTGCGGGGTAACCGCCGGGAGAAACTTAAACTTTTCCTGACTCGCACTTTTTCCACCTTGTTTATGAACTCCACCATGTTGAGGGCAGGTACAAAAGTCGACACATGGCTGCAGTGGTATTTGCGGCCAACACGCGAAATGGATGATTTGTTGACCCAACTTCAACCGGACTTGGTCTTTAACTGCTCCCATATCCACGGCCCTCAAGCCGATTTTCCGATGCGAGTAACCAAGGGACTGGGCTTCAAAACGGCTGCATTCCTATTTTCTTGGGACAACCTGACCTCGCGCGGACGCATTATGGTACCCTATGATTATTTTCTGGTTTGGACAGAAAACATTAAGAAGAAATTTTTAGAATTATATCCGCATATAGCCCCGGAGCGTGTGTCCGTGACCGGCACGCCGCAGTTCGACTTCCACTTCAATACGGATTTTCACCTGTCCCGTGAAGAACTCTGCCGCCGGGTCGGGCTTGATCCATCGAGACGCTTTATTCTTTATACAACCGGTATGAACCCTGATTTTGCCGAAGAGCACCGAACAGTTCGGGCAGTGATCGAGTTCCTGCAAACTTTCAATCATGAAGAACGTCCCCAATTGCTGGTGCGGACCTACATAAAAGGCAACAGTGCGGAAATGCTCGCCCTTAAGGATGAAATGCGTGGCCATCCTGATGTGGTCTTCCCGCCAATCCTGTGGGACAAACAATGGGTCATGCCTCTACATGAAGACCTGTACATTTACACCAACCTACTCAGGCACTGCGCTATGGGCATTAATGGCGCGTCCACGGTCACGCTCGAGTTGATGATGATGGACAAGCCGGTGGTAAACCTGGCCTTTGAACCTCCGGGAAGTAACTTGCCATATTACATGCGCTTTTCCAGGCACATCGATTATGAACATTACCGTCCGGTCGCTGCCTGCGATGGCGTTATGGTGGCCCGTTCGCTTGACGACCTGAAATCTATGATCCTCCGAGGCCTGTCCACCCCCCAAGCTGATAGACTGGCACGAAAACGTTTTCTGCAAGCCTTTTTTGGGGAAACATTGGATGGTAAATCCGGCCAGCGTGTGGCTGATGAATTAATTCGTTTGGCAGTTCTTAAATCATGAAAAACAAAGCACCTATTTTCCTCAATTGTCTTTCGCGAGGCGGCAGCAATATTTTCTGGAATATTTTTCTCTCGCATCCAGATGCCTGTTCACCCATCCGTGAAACACTCGAAATTTTCCGTACGAATTGGCGAGACCCCCATTGGGAAGGCTATGTAGCGGCTTTGCTCAGTGGGCAACCATTATTGTTCGATCAGTGGAAACTAAAACCTCGCCGACCTGTTTCCGCATGGACTAAAAATTTCATTGATGCCACTTTGTATCGGCACAAACTGCGGACTTTTTCCGACCCTGATATGCGCTTTAAGGCTGAAGGAGAATTATATACACGGAATGAAGTCCATAGCGCCCGGTTAGTGACAAAAAACAACAATGGCCTTTCTTTTTTAAGTGACATGTTTTCGGAGATGTACCCGGATGCCACCTTTTTTGCACTTCTACGCGATCCGGTTCCCCTTTATGAGAGCCACCTTCGGCGAAACATCTTCAAAAGCCCTCAGGAATTTGCCGCATTTTACAACCGGCTTGTAGATCGCGCTGTCAGCGACCAAGAACGCTTCCCTTGCTATCACATCATTCGTTTTGAGGACATCCTTTCAGACCCACAAACCATGATTCCGCGCCTTCACCAGTTGGCCGGCCTCGATCCGGGTAAAGTGGATAAAGTCAGATTCCGAGCCAAGCCACATTTTCTGCCGGATGGCACGCATGGCACAAGCCTGCCGGCTTTTGACCATTATTGGTTTGCCCTTGATCAGGTATACGATATTTTGGAACCAGGGATCAACCGCTTCCAAGAAGAGCGTATTGCACGCGCTGAGCGCGAACAGGTTGCCGACCTGACACGCGAACACCGCGAGAGGTTTTGTTATGCCTGATCCATCCATTTCAGTTGTCACGCCTACCCTTCGCCGGCCAGAGCAAGTACGCGCCTTACTAACAAACCTTAGTCGGCAGAAGCATCTGCCGCATGAGCTTATTTTGGTGGATGGCGCGCCTGCCGGCGAGGATGATACGCAAAGGGTAATTGAAAGATCGGCTCCCAGCCTGCCCTTTGCGGTCAATTATATTCGGCGTGGGGGAGGAACGGCTATTCAGCGCAATATCGGCATTGATGCGGCACAGGGGGAATATATTGCTTTCATCGATGATGATATTCGTTTGGAACCGGATTTTTTTACCTTGATGCTTGAAGCTTTCGCGGAAGATGTTGATAATAAAGTCGGCGGTGTCACTGGCTACATCACCAATCAACACCTTGATCCGACCACTTCAAAGCGGTGGAAATGGTATCGCCGCTTGAAACTATTCACAACCTTTGAACCAGGTCGTTTTGATTATCAGACCGGCTACCCCATCAACCGTTACCTCCAGCCTCCACATGATACTTTGCGGGAGGTGGATTTTTTATCCTCTGGCGCCGCTTTGTGGCGCAGACAGGTCTTTGAAGGAGGGCTACGTTTCGATGAATTTTTTGTTGGGTTCGGGGTTTTGGAAGATGCCCAGATGTCTCTCCGTGCAAAACGCGATTGGGTCTTGCTCGAACATGGACTAGCCCATTGCCAGCATCTGCATGCCCGCGAGGGGCGGGAAGACGGACATCTGGTGGCCAGAAAAACGGCAATTAATCATCGGTACCTATTTATAACAATAGTCCCAAATCGGACAATCAGACAGGAATTACGTTTCTGGCTTGTGCAATGCATACAATTGATTATTTACCTTAATGCTGCTCTTAACCAACCTAAAAAAAAATCCTGGGAAGCAGTGACTGGTAAAATATTAGGTATCTATGATGCGTTTTTATTAACACATATCAAATAGATAATTTAACTTTTTATTATTATCATTACTAACTTGACAGTCCAAAGTTCTGTTTAAAGTTGCAAAATGTTCGATTTATGTGTTTTATATAATACGTACTCAAATTTTTCTGATTATTGCCTGTTTTAAGGGCTTTTAAAAAGATTTAAACTTACGTAAAAAATTATTAACATACGTCTTTTTGCCCTGTATCCTCCAATTCAACAACAATCGAAAGGAGGATGCAAAATGGACCAATTTGACGATTATTTGAAGTATCAAAAAGAGGTTGCAGAAGCAACACTCAAAATCATTGACCGATTTCAGGGGCGGGCTAAAGAGAAGCCCAAAAAACGTACGTCAAATATTGAAATCATTCGGCACGTACTCAGCACCGCCGATCGCCCCTTACATGTCTCTGAAATCATCGATCTGGCTGAAACCCAGTTCCAGGTCACACTTGAAAGGGATTCGGTGGTCTCCGCTATCCTGAAAAAGATTAAAGCCGGTAAAATGTTTATTAAAACCGGGCCCAACACATTTACGGTAAAACAAGCGCCCTCCAAGGAAACAGGAGGGCTATCATGATAGATGTCATCAGCCATATGTTATCTGCTTTTCGCAGCTGCTTTGCCCGAACGGCGGCGTTTAACTGGTTCGTCGTCGTTATTTTCGGCTTCATGGTCCGGCTCGACCATTATGGTGTGAGCTCCTTTGTACGGTGGCTCCAACTGAAACCGTCATTCTATACCTCCATGCTGGCGTTCTTCAGAGCCACTTCCTGGAAGCTCACCGACATTTTACAAAAATGGTGGCAACTTGTTCTCTCGCATTGCCCGTTGATCTATATCAAAGATCGCATGCTCCTTGCCGGCGACGGCATCAAAATCTGCAAGGAGGCCGAAAAGATGCCGGGGATTAAAAAACTGCATCAGGAATCGGATAACTCCGGCAAAGCCCCGTATATTTACGGCCATCATTATGGGGCCATCGGGCTCATGGCCGGCTGGGTAAAAAAAAATCTTTTGCATCCCCCTTTGTGCAGAGTTGCATGAAGGGGTAGAAGAGCTCCGAGAGTTCCAGGGTAAGCCAGCGCCGCTGGTCAATGGCCGGCCAAGGGTCAGCGTGACGAGCCTGATGGCCAAAATGGCCGTCGACATAACCAGGCGCATGGGCAAGAAAGCGATCATCGTTCTGGACGCCTATTTTGCCGTGGGTCCTGTATTTTCGATCGTGAGGAAACTCGTGGATGACAATGGCCACCGCCTGCTTCATGTGATTACCATGGCCAAAAGCAACGTTGTTGGCTACGAGCCGCCGCCGCCAAGCACCGGCAAACGCGGCAGGCCCCGGACATATGGCCCCAAACGAAAGCTTGCGGATTTGTTCGAAACCGAAGTATTCGAGCAGGTGCGCCTTGAGATTTATGGGCAAAGCAAAATCATATCCGTTTTATGCCTTGACCTGATCTGGCGGCCCATTCAGGAGAAAGTCCGATTTGTACTTGTTTGCGATGGCGACCAACGATTTATTCTGATGTGCTCGGATTTAAAGCTTCCGGCAGCCGATATCATCCGGGCCTACAGTTATCGATTCAAGATCGAGGTCAGTTTTAAAGTTCTCAAGCATCTGATCGGTGCTTTTTATTATCGGTTTTGGACCAGTGTGTGGCCGCGGGCCGGAAGGCAAACCAAAAGTGATTTGTCGGCAATCGATAACCCTCGGTCTAAACGCTTGGTTCGGGAAGCAATTGATGCGCTTGAAGCTTTTGTTAATTTTGGCTGTATCGCCACCGGCATGCTTCAGATCCTGGCATTGAATTGCCACCAATCGATCTGGAAGAAATACCAAGGGTGGCTGCGAACCGTCACTTCGGCGATACCATCGGAAGAAGTGGTGCAGGCCGTCATCCAGATGGAATACTACCATAATTTTCGCTTTTTCAGGAATAGCGCGATTTACCGAATAATTATGTCAAAGGGCAAAAAGGCCAATGATTGCGAAATGCCGCTTGCGGCATAAGGCATTTAAACTTTAGACTGTTGAGTTACTAAACCAAGCATGAATTTATTGATGATCTCTCACAAGGAGATGTGGGCTGATCCGGATGACCCCGGTCGCTACGTCACGGTCGGCGGCTTCCCTTACCACTTGCGAGCATGTGCAGAGCTATTTGATTCTAGCTGTTTAATCGCTACGTTGCGAAGTGCTAAGCCTATTAGCGGTGTACAACCTCTTAGCGGTCGGGGCCTTCGTCGGATCATTGCGCTACCCGAACCGGCCGGCAAAAACACTTCTCGCAAGATTGCAATGCTTTATTGGCTGCCTTTATATCTGCCTGTGATTTGGAAATCAATCCGGCGGGCAGACGCCGTGCATGCACTTGTGCCAGGAGATGTCGGGATGATTGGGCTCCTGCTTGCACTGATGCAGCGCAAGGCGCTTTTTGTGAGGCATTGCGGGACATGGGGAAAACCAAAAACAATTGCAGATCACTTCCTTTTGTGGCTCTTGGAACGTATCGCAGGCGGACGAAATGTCGTAATGGCCACCGGTGGCGGTGCCATCTCGCCTTCCGAGAGAAATCTCCACATAAAATGGATACACTCAACCACCCTTACCCGCGATGAGCTTGACCAAATACCAAAGAAGAGAGCCTGGAAGCCTGGAATGCCCCTTCATCTAGTAACGGTTGGCCGGGTTACGAATGAAAAAAATATGATAGCAACCATCAGGGCATTACCTGATATTTTGAAACACTACAGCAACACCATCCTACATATTGTCGGTGACGGCCCTGCGTTGGGTTATTTAAAAAGCGAAGCAGCAGTACTGAAAGTCAGTAAAAATGTTAAGTTCCATGGAAATGTTTCGCATGACCGGGTTATGGAAATCCTGCATCAAGGTCATCTCTTTTTGTTTCCTACCCTGGTAAAAGAAGGATTCCCAAAGGCCGTTCTGGAAGCTCTTGCCTGCGGATTGCCTGTCATTGCCACTGCAGTGTCGGTTTTGCCCCATTTGATCGCCCAACGGAATGGGATAGTGCTGGACAACCCTACTCCGGAGGCATTGAGCGATGCCGTTAATAGAATAATTTCTGAACCGGAACAATTTTATGCGATGGTTCAATCCGCGCAAGAAACCAGCCGCGAATTCACCCTTGAAAAATGGCAAAGCATTATCGCTGATCGGCTGAAGGCGGCCTGGGGGCAACCGCTTCGTGGTAAAGCGAAGGAAATGGTCTCATAATGGAGTTTCGCGATGCAGGTACACGATGCCTCTGGCGAATCGGTATCTTGGAACTATCTCGCCACCTGTTCGGGAAAAAGGGACGTTTTGTTCTTGAATTCCATGGTATTTTTAGCCATCGGAGTTCCAAGCTGCCTGCCGACGCCCAGCCCGGTTTAAGCGCTGAAGAACTTTCGACCATTTTGAAATGGGTTGGGGGTCGTTTTCGATTTTTAACTCCTGAAGAGTTTTTAAAAGGATCTGCCCCTGGGGTACTGCTCACTTTTGACGATGGATTAGCCAGTACCTTTAAATGTGGCGTTCCTATTTTGGAACGCTATAAAGCCCCGGCTATTTTTTTTGTGTCCACGCAGCATGTCCCTCAACCCGCTGATTGGCTGCCCGCCAACCGCAAATTGGCTGATCAGTACTGGCCGAAAGGCGAATTTGATGAGCATACCTATGAACTTTTCAATGGCATGGATGAAAAACAATTAGCTAAAGCCGGGGCGCATTCACTAATTACTGTAGGGTGCCATACGGTTTCGCATCCCTTTTTAACACAATGCGACTTGAGCCAGCTTAAGTATGAAATTGAGGCGTCCCGGCAATATCTCGAAGATATATCCGGGCAGAGAGTTGACTATTTTGCGTACCCCACCGGCGATTATGACCGGAGTGTTGCAGAGGCGGTTATGTCGGCAGGATATCGAGCGGCTTTTGCTGAGCTTTCAAAAAATATCGGGCTGCCCGCTTATGAAATACCGCGAGTTGGTATTTACCGGTCTGAAACCGCTTACCTTGCTGCTAAATTAAGCGGTTTACATCAGAAGCCGGTTTCAACCATTTATGATTAGGGAGCCTCAAAAAATTACTGTTGTCGCTTTGATCGGTCAATTGGGCCGCGGCGGATCGGAGCGGCAACTGACGCTGATCATGAGTCACCTTGACTCCAGGCAGTTCAACCGGCATGTCGTTGTTTTTAATCCCAGCTCATATGATGTTTACGATGAGCAGCTCCGATCGGCAGGCGTGCATGTCTGGGCTATGCCAAGCGAATGCCGAAGCATTTCAAGGCGCATGCTTTATTTATTTAGATTATTACGCCAATTGCGAGCTGATGTGGTTCATTCCTGGACGCTAAACGACAATCCTTACGCCGGTATCGTCGGCTGGCTCTCGGGGGTGCCTGTTCGGTGGGGGGCGCTAAGGGGTTCTCTGAATCTGCCGGGGTTTCACGAAATGTCATCAGTCTTTAAATGGCTCTCGTTGCACAGTGTCAAATGCCATGTTGTTAATTCCAAATCTCTGGTCGAGGAATTAGCAGCCAGAGGCGTTGCGAGACCCCGCATTTTTTTTCTCCGCAACGCTGTTGAGCCGGCTACAGACTTTAGAGCGCCGGTTGATCTTTCAGACGTTGGAATTTCCGATCACCATAAGGTCATCGGATTGATTGGAAATCTTCGGCCGGTTAAGAATCATCGACTTTTCATAGAGGCAATGGCCCGCCTTGCGCATCACTTCCCGGAGACACGCGGGCTAATAGTTGGTCAGGCGCTGCCTGATGCCCCGGATTATCCTGCTTTTCTGCAGCAACATATTGATAGACTGGGTTTGACCGGCAAAGTTATCATGACGGGCTTCAGATCCGACATATTCAGCCTGCTTCATCGTTTTGACGTCTCCTGCTTAACATCTTCCATGGAGGGCACACCAAATGCGCTGATCGAAGCAATGGCGGCAGGCAGGCCCGTGGTGGCGACAGCAGTTGGAGGTGTACCGGAGCTGATAACTCATGAAGAAACTGGTCTTTTAGTGGCCCCTGATGATGCCGAAGGGCTAAGTGCCGCGCTCAGGCGTGTTTTGACTGATTCAAGCTTAAGAAATCGTATTTCGGGTAAAGCAAAGAGAATGGTAATGAATAAATTTGAAAGCTCGGTAGTCGCGTCTGAGTTGGGACGTGCATATAAGGCTGCTTTGGCATGACAAAACCATTTACGATTGTGACCGGAGATGATGTCGATAAAACCAGTTTGGCACATTTTCTTCAACGCGTATATTCTCCGGAAAAATATCAATTCGTAATGAATCATGGCGAATGGCTATACCGGGGAGGTGTTAACCAGTGGATTGTGCAGACAGATAAAGAGATTGTGGCATATTGTGCAGTGATTCCCGTGCTTTGTTCACTATACGGAATGCCGGAATCTGCACTATGGTGGGTTGACCTGATAGTTCATCCTAAATATCGGGGAAAGGGCATTCAGACACTGATTGACCAGCGCATGCGCGAGGTGGGAGGCATTAAGTTAGGCTTTCCCAACGCCCTGGCTGCAAAAATCCATCGAAAGCACGACTGGGTCGTGCGTGAAGACGGGGATGTCCTGCTCTTGCCATTGCGCCCTATTAAGGTTAATAAGATCCGAAGGTCAAAGGGGCTGACAGGTGTTTTGCTGCGAACAGCAGCAACAATTATGCTGCCCGCTGCATGGTGGTGGAGAAAACGAATCCTTGCTGAAAGAACGGATAATGCCAGATGCATAACGAATCCATCGCCATCGGTACTTGCTGATCTGTTTGAACGATTTAAATTTCAGTACCCGGTAACAATTTACCGGGATGAGTCTTTTTGGCGGTGGCGCTATTTATCTGCCCCCTATCGATCTGAGCTTTCCTTTTACCTTGCGGGAAACCCCGATTCTCCTTCGCACTGCTTAGTAACCCGTAGCTTGCAAACAGATGGTATCCCATCTATGCGTATTCTTGATATCTTCGGCGACTTGAAAGATATTGGAGGTTTTCGGCAGGCTTTGGCATTATCAATTCAGGACGCAATAGAAAGAGATGCCGCCCAGGTGACAGCAATTAATTTTTTACTGGCTTTGAATCCGGTATGGCGTCAGTTGTGTTTTTTTGTCAGAACGACAGGACGTTTTTGTTGTCACAGTGACAATGATACTTTGATGAAATCAATGATGAAGCAACAGCATTGGGTATTGGGCGACAGTGACAACGATGCCGCAGCCTAATAAAAATACATCAATTACGAAACTCATATCCAGAACATGGATACTGGGGTCGATCAGCAGTACTTGAAATAATGATTGCAAATAACACGAGAACAAATTTTAAACGCCTGCCGGTAGGGGATCGGACATTATTTTTCCTTTTCGCCCACATTCCCTTGGCTTATCTGGTAAATAAAAGCGCCTATGCTGCAACTGCTTACGCACTTTTTTTATTATTTTTAGGATTGTCTTATTTATCCAAACGCTCAAATGAATTCAAATTCATTTGCCTTGTTTCCTACATGTCCAGTGCCGAAGTTTTATGGCGAATGGGGCATGCAAAAGTATTCTGGGAATATGGTAAGTACGGGATCGGTTTTCTGCTTGTTTTCGCTTTACTTAAAACAAAAAGGATCAAAAGGTCTGATCAAAAGGCGCTAATTTATTTCCTTCTTTTAATTCCATCCATATTTGTCATGCCATATTTTGATAGAGAATTGATCAGTTTCAATTTGAGCGGCCCTTTTTTGTTATCTCTTGCCGTATTGTACTTCAGCACGGTAAAATTTAATCAGCATCAGACTGTTATCCTGTTGACAGCATTGTTGGCACCTCTAATCGGAGCAGCTTTTCTTGCCACATCCGGCACTATGGCTCTTGGTCACGTCACTATCACTGAATCCAGCAAACTCACCTCTGCAGGGTATGGCCCGAATCAAATGTCTTCAATGCTTGGATTAGGTGCTTTGGTTGCTTTTCTGTTGACCTTAATGACTAAAGAGAAAAGGACTTTTTCAATACTGATGGCATGCATATGTATCTGGATGCTAACGCAATGTGCGTTGACCTTTTCCAGAGGAGGTTTCTGGAGTGCGATAGGCGCCATGGCGATATTATCGTTTTATTTATTACAATCAAGAAAGTATAAAAAGTACCTGTTGGTGACGCTGGCCTTGTCTTTAATTGTTATCCAGTTGGTAGTTCTTCCAGGTATCGAGCAATTAACGCAAGGTTCGGTATCCTCTCGTATGCAAAGTACAGACCTCACGGGTAGAGATAAAATAATAAGATCGGAATGGGCGGTATTTAAGGATAATCCCATTTTTGGTGTTGGGCCTGGAATGGCTTATGATCTGCGCGCACTTTATTTTAAAGCTTCTCATGCGCATACGGAATACACTAGACTTTTAGCTGAACATGGCATTTTTGGTGCCTTGGCCATTATTTTGCTGTTTTTTATAATTTTGAAAAATTTCAGTAAAGGTGGCGTTTTTGGAAGGGCATTAAGTCTTTCTTTCCAATTTTGGGCCATGATATTCATGCTGCATGCTGCAATGCGACTTGCCGCATGTCCTTTTGTTTTTGGGCTGGGTACTGCGATATTTGCTGGAGAAATATATTTGCAATCGCAAAATAGATCTTTGAAGCCACATTTAGCATGATCCGATTGGACTACTGTTTGCCAAGGATTTACTCATACAGTTTTTAAACACAGAGATTTAAGATTTTCAATTGCAGGTTTTATTCTTAACGGGAATGTATCCCAATTTGATCAATCCCCTTAACGGGGCGATTGTTGAAGCTCAGCGGCAGGCCCTGGAGGCGTTGGGGGTTAAGACCGGTTTGGTGCACCTTAGGCCGAAAGATAGAACAGAACTGCTGAATGCGCTATCCAAACTCAGACAATCCTTGAGGAATTCTGAATATGACTTGGTTCATGTGCATTATGGTTTATCGGCGCTGGTGCTGAGTTTATTTCAGAACCTCCCGGTTGTGGCAACATTTCATGGTACGGATGTTAACGGCGTTTCTTTGAAATCCAAAAACGGCAGTAATATTGCAAGACAAATCCTTTTTTCACTTGCAGCCCGGCTCAACCGCCAATTATCGAGGTCCGCAAGTGCTGTAATCGTGATGTCCCATGAAATGAAAGCCAGACTCCCCTCAGCGGTTCATCCAAAAACATGGGTTGCGCCCATGGGCGTCGATACCCGATTTTTTTTTCAACGCTCAAGACAGGAGGCAAGGGAAAAATTGGGGTGGGTTGACGAACCGGTTGTCGTTTTTTGTAATAATAACAGCGAAGCCGTAAAACGGCAGGATCTTGCTGAAAAGGCGGTTGCGGTAGCCAGAAAATCGTTCCCGTCACTAAAATTGTTTATTCTTAAAGGCATTGCACGCGAAAAGGTGCCCTGGGTTTTAAGTGCTGCAGATTGTCTATTAGTGACGTCTGATAAGGAAGGCTCACCGAATATTGTTCGAGAAAGCCTGGCCTGTAACCTGCCTTTGGTTTCCGTTCCGGTAGGGGATTTAAAAGAGCTGATATCTGATCACCCATCTGCGGGCATTCTCACCGAGCGCAATCCGGATTCAATTGCAAACGGAATGATGGACGTTTTGGCGCGCGAGCGTCCAGACAATCTGAAGGCTATTATTCAGGGTCATACGGCTGCCGCCAATGCGTTACGGATAAAAAGAATATATGAACAGGTGCTGGAAAATCGAAGCAACACGAATTATAGTGCGTTTTCTGATGCAAGACCAACGGGAAATTAAATTCTTACTGAAATTGCGGGTAATAAATGACAGATCCAATCAAAACGCGTCCTGAGGCTGAAATTAGCGTTATTGTACCCTGCAGAAATGAGAAATCATATATAGAAAGTGCTCTGATTTCCATCATCAACCAAGGTGGCGTTGACGGCACGTTTGAAATTCTGGTTGCCGATGGAATGAGCGATGACGGCACGCGTACTGTTTTAGAAAATATCGCGGATAGAGACTCAAGAATTCGAGTTATCGATAATCCGGGCAAAATCGTCTCAACAGGATTGAATGCGGCTATCAAAGCTGCAAAAGGCGAAATCATCATTCGCATGGATTGCCATACAGAATATGCAAAGGATTACATTGCTCAATGCATGGATGCGTTAACCCAAACCGGGGCTGACAATGTCGGCGGTCCTGCGTTAACCCTGGCAAAAAGTTATATGGGGGTGGCAAACACTTTAGCTTACCATTCTCCATTTTCTGTGGGGGGAGCAAAATTTCATGATCCGGACTATGAGGGGTATGTCGACACCGTTACATATGGTTGCTGGAAAAAAACCACATTGCTTAAAATCGACCTTTTTGATGAAGAGCTGGTTCGGAATCAGGATGATGAGTTGAATCTTCGGATAAGGCGCGCCGGTGGTAAAATATGGCAAACCCCGAAAATCCGGTCGTGGTATTATCCGCGATCATCACTTAAAGCATTGTTCAAACAATACATGCAATATGGATATTGGAAAGTCCGGGTTATTCAAAAACATAAATTGCCGGCATCTTTTCGGCATTTGATCCCCGGCGGATTCGTTGTTACACTGCTAATTCTGGCTGTTTTATCTCTCTTTATACAACCTGCCGCATGGGCATTTGCCGTTTTGCTGGCGTGTTATGCGATTGCCAGTTTCGGTGCTTCTTTGATTACCTGTCGGCAGCCTATCCATTGGCAATATCTGCCGGTCATGCCGCTGGTGTTTGGTTGTTATCACTTCGGCTATGGTATCGGGTTTTTAAGAGGCGTATTTGACTTTGTAATCTTGCGGAGGCGGGGCACCCGATCCTTTTCAACACTTACGCGGGCAGGGAAGCCATGAGCAGAGAAATTGATGCAGTGCGCGCTCGATATGATCGCAGGCGGCAACTACCCGAATCATCCCTGTACAGCCCGCTGAACCCATCACATTATCTTTGCATACAGGAAAAAGAACGCGCCCTGATACGGTGGATTAAAACCTGCGGCCTGGCACCGGTGGAAAACCGAAACGTTTTGGAAATCGGCTGTGGGGGTGGGGGCAATCTCCTTCAATTCTTAAAATTGGGTTTTCGCCCGGAGAACCTTGTGGGCAATGAACTGCTGGAAGAACGCTCCAAAAAGGCCCGGGAAATGATGCCGGCGTCAACACGGATTATTTCAGGTGATGCCTTAACCATCGATCTGCCCGAGCAGTCGTTTGACATCGTTTTTCAGTCAACCGTTTTTACATCAATACTGGACAGCGAGTTTCAGTCAAAATTGGCAGGGCGAATGTGGGATCTGGCAAAACCCGGTGGTGGTGTTCTATGGTACGATTTCATTTACAATAATCCGAACAATCCCGATGTTCGTGGTATCGGAATCCGCCGTATACGAGAGTTGTTTCCAAACGGTCAAATCAGCAAGTGGAAGTTAACTCTGGCGCCGCCGATCAGTCGATTTGTAACCAGAATCCACCCCGGGCTTTATTCAGTTTTCAATGCGCTTACTTTCCTTAGGACCCACGTTCTGTGCTGGGTTCAAAAACCCAGCAATTGATAAAGTCGAAACGCGCTGATCTCTTTTCCGCAAAACGATTAGAAATCGCTGGAAAGCCAAATTGTCTATCCTTTTCTGAGTGTTCTTTTTGGTGAACGCTCAAATTCGGACATTTATATAAATTTTCATGGGGTTGCCATCTGTTTTGGAAAGTCTCTCCTACAATCCGTTTATAAAACATACTCTGGACAAAATTTTGGCCTTCACTGCGCTAATATTTTTATCACCGTTTTTGCTTATTATTGCTCTGCTGATTCGCATTGACTCGGTTGGACCTGTTTTGTTCGCTCAAAGGCGCGTCGGGGAAAAACTCCGCTCTTTCATGCTTTATAAATTCCGGACTATGACCTGCCAGACCCAACATGGGTCCACTCAATTCAACCCCGGAGATACCTGCCGTGTGACACGTATCGGCGCAATGCTGCGCAGCACCAAACTCGATGAACTACCGGAACTGTTTAATATTCTGAAAGGGGAGATGAGCATCATTGGCCCGAGACCTGAGGTGCCCAGCTTCGTGGCGATTTATCCGGATGACTTTGGGAAGGTTCTGCAGGCCCGGCCCGGATTGTCTGATTTTGCTTCCATCAAATACCGCAATGAAGAAGTCATCTTAGCGGCGCAAAATGAACCGGAAGTTTATTATCAAGATGTTATTCTGCCGGATAAATTGCGTTTAGCAAAACAGTATGTGGAGAATATTTCATTTAAGACAGATGCAAAAATTATGGCGGCGACGATTACTGGAATTTTGGGGGAAAAATAAAGGTTAAGAACCAAATGCATCATATACCTTTTTCCAAAGTGGATTGCAGCGGCAACGAAATGGCCTATCTCGAAGCCGTATTGAAAAGCGGATGGCTGACCACAGCATCCAAAGCCCAGGAATTTGAAGCAAAATTTTCTGACTGGGTTGGAGCCCGTTATGCCTGTGCCTTAAACTCCTGCACCGCGGCCCTTCACTTGGGCATGGAAAGCCTTGGCATTGAAGCCGGAGATCAAGTGCTGGTGCAGAGTATGACTTTTACTGCTTCAGCCGAGGTTGTTCGTTACTTGGGTGCAGACCCTGTCTTTTTGGACTGTGATTACGGCACGCGTTTGCTTACCCCCGAAATCGTAGCTGCGGGGTTGCGCCAAAATCCTCGGGCCAAGGCATTGGTGGTAGTTCATTTCGGCGGCCATCCGGCGCAGATGACCGACAACGAAAACAGCGAGGGGATTTTGTCCATTTGCCGGCGTCAGGGTGTGAAAATCATCGAGGATGCTGCCCATGCGTTTCCGGCCCGATTAGGCGGGCGGCATATCGGCAGTTTTGGAGATGTGACCTGCTTTAGCTTTTATGCGAATAAGACCGTCACCGCCGGCGAGGGGGGGATGTTGGTTACTAATAATAAAGATATATTTCAACGGGTTAAAACCATGCGTCTACATGGAATTAACCGCGATGTCTGGGATCGATTTACTGCGAATAAGCCAGGCTGGGAATATGACGTGGTGGCACCTGGTTTCAAATACAATATGCCGGATGTGAATGCTGCCATCGGCCTTGCCCAATTGGAGAGAGCTGAGGAATTTCGCATGCAGCGAGAGCGCTGCGCCCGGTTTTACGACAAGCACTTGGCAGGCATTAATTGTATTGATTTACCTTGGCGTTTTTGTGCCTACTCAGACCACTCATGGCATTTATACCCTGTAGTAATAAAAGACAACGCACCAATTGATAGAAATACCTTTATCAAGAAACTGTCACAAGCGGGTATAGGGACATCAGTCCATTACAAGCCGCTCCACCGGATGACTTATTACAAAGAACGTTATAATTTAAATCCTGAAGACTATCCGAATACCGAAATAATCTGGAAAGGCATCGTTTCCTTACCTATTTATCCCATTCTTTCTGATACTGAGTTGTCCTATATTATAGAAAAAATTCATGAATTATTGAGTTCATAGAAGTTTAGGCAATAAACAAAAAGGCTGTAGAAGTTAATTTTTTTAATGTAGATAAAATATTACGAGAAAGCAATGAAGAGACAGCTTAAAAATTTAAATTTTTACATAATTCTTTCTGCAGACATTGGGCTTGCGGCGCTGGCGATGATCTTCGCTTATTTGCTGCGGTTTGAATTTAACTTAAATCAACAGTTAATCGTTCAACTGCTCGGAATTTTGATTTGGCTGGTGCCTTTAAAAATTTTTGTGTTTTTAATTTTCCGCATTTATCGGGGCATGTGGCGCTATGCGGGGTTGGCTGATATCTGGAATCTTTTGAGGGCATCAACCACAGCCTCTCTTTTGGCAGTCGGGGTGATGGTTTTTGTCAATCGCTTTGAGGGATATCCACGGTCTGTTTTTTTAATAGATTACTTTTTGACGGTAGGGTTTTGCGCCGGGCTGCGTATGATCATCCGCTCAGTTTACCAGGAAGGTTATTCGGTTGATTTTAAAAAATGGCAACCATTTGTTTCTAGAAGCCCTGCGGAGGGCAAACGTATATTGATATTAGGAGCAGGGGATTCTGGGGAAAAAACCCTTCGAGAAATCAAAGAAAATCCGGATTTAAATATTTGGGTGGAGGGCTTTTTGGATGATGACGTTGGAAAGCATGGCCGAAGTATCCATGGCGTTTCTGTGCTCGGGCCTTTGTCTAAACTGCCGGATGTGGTAAAGACCCACAAGATAAAAGAGGCGCTTATCGCCATGCCTGCAATGAACGGCTCAATCATCCGACAGGTGGTCAATCTGTGCGAACAGGCAAATGTATCTTATAGAATCCTTCCGGGGATTTATGAGTTAATTGATGGAAAAGTCAGTATCAAGGCATTGCGGGATGTAAGATATGAAGACCTCTTGGGACGCGAGGAGATTAAGCTGGATGTGGAAAATATTACTAGCTTGATTAAGGACAAACGGGTGATGATTACCGGCGCAGGCGGTTCTATTGGAAGCGAGCTGTGCCGGCAGATCCTAAAATATTACCCTGCACAGCTGATCCTTATAGATGCCAACGAGGCCAACCTCTACAGCATCCAGATGGAGTTGAAGCACGACGCGAAATACTTGGATTATTTCACGATTTTAGGCAGCGTGGCGGATCGGTATTTATTAGATAGGATAATGCAAAAGCTGAGTCCCCAAGTGGTGTTTCATTCGGCAGCTTATAAGCATGTGCCCATACTGGAGCGGAATCCTTGGCAGGCGGTTTGGAATAACATCCATGGCACCCAGAATATTATTGAGATGAGTGTGGCGCATAAAGTCGAAGATTTTGTCATGATTTCGACGGATAAGGCAGTACGGCCCACCAATGTCATGGGGGCCTCCAAGCGGGTGGGTGAGCTGATCCTCGCCGCCCATAAAGGGAACGGAACCCGCATGACCGGCGTCCGTTTTGGCAACGTAGTAGGGTCATCCGGTTCCGTGATTCCCCTGTTTCGAAGTCAGATTGCTCGTGGCGGTCCGGTGACGGTAACCCATCCGGAAGTAACTCGCTATTTTATGACCATACCCGAGGCCTGCCAGCTGATTCTTCAGGCCGTTACACTTGAATCTGAGGGCGAAATTTTTATTCTTAAGATGGGGACCCCAGTAAAGATTGCCGATATGGCAAGGGATCTGATTCGTTTGTCCGGCAAAGAACCTGAAAAGGATGTTAAAATTGTTTTCACCGGCCTGCGTCAAGGGGAAAAGCTCTGTGAGGAGCTTATTGCCGAAGGCGAAGGTGTTGTGGAGACTGAGCATGAGAAGGTCATGGTATTGAAAAGTAATGGCGATTGGCATGGTCTTGCGAATCGGAATGCCTTTCATGAATGGCTTTTTAGAGAGATTGAATTGCTCTACCAAGTAGCAGAAAAACAGGATGCAGAAGGCATTCGAAAGCATCTGAAACGCCTTGTGCCGGAATATGTCTGGTATGACAGCTCGGGTGATTGTAAATATCCCAATAAAACATAACACTCCTTTGATGCAGCTCATCTGATATGCCCCTCTATGAAAAGTACTTGCCTACCGCCCAGTAGTCTGAATTAAAGCTGCTTCTTTCAATTGTCCGTTCTGATTTTTCCGCAACCAAGAGTAATAATGCTGTTTTTTTCCGGCTGGCTAATTGGGACTGGCACAGTATTCTCTTTTTTGCATCAACGCAGCGGATTCTGACAATTTTATATCATAACCTGAAGAAAAATGGCCTGACGGGATACCTACCCGTTGATGTTGCGCAGTCATTGAAAGCCAGATATTTGCAAGTAGTCGGAACCAATTTGCGGCTTGTACGTCGGCTGGAGGAGATAATTGCGCTCTTAAATGAACATCAAATACCGGTGGTGCCTTTCAAGGGTCCGCTTTTGGCGCAGCTTATTTATGGAGACACAGGGCTAAGGCTTTTTTCAGATTTGGACATTCTGGTCCCGAGAAGTGAAGCGGTAAAAGGCTGGAAACTGCTTCGCCAATCCGGCTGCGAGCCACAGTCTAGGCATTTCACGGCTGAGCATTTTGCAGTGTATATGAAATATGAAAACGAGGTTGATTTTTACTGCGGCAGCCGAATTTTTATCGACTTTCATTGGGCTTTAACTAGCCATCTGCGCCGGTCGTATGGTTTTGATTTTTGCCGCGACCGGTTAAATCCTCTGGTATTTCAGGGAAAGGATGCCTTGCGCTTATCTGATGAAGATACGGTTTTACATCTGTGCATCCATGGGGCTAATGCTGTCTGGGCATATTTGGAAATGGTATTGTGTGTTGCTGAATATGTGGATCAGCATCCAGATTTAGACTGGGAGCTGGTTCACAGACTTGCGGGGCAGCTACATTGTGAGCGAATGTTATACTTGGGGGTTTTTCTGGCAAAAGACGTTTTTAATATTTCTGTTCCAGAAAATATTTGGAGCAAAATTGAGTGCGACAAAGCTGTTTTTCAACTGGCTAACGCCGCGTTTGCGAATATGCTGCAAAAACAGCAGCCAAAAAGCTCTATTATGGAAGAGCTTGCAAGTATCCCATATCAATTGAAATTGAGGCAGCGGCTTGCCGATAAGATAAGATATATTTTGGATCGGCTGTTATGCCCGAGAAAAAAAGACTGGATGGCGTTCGACTTGAGTCCTCGAATGGCTATGCTTTACGCACTGCTGAGACCTGTGCGGCAAATTCGTGAGATTCTGAAAACCGGGATCGGGGTCGGAAGCGCCTGAATGTAGAGAAACTTTTATAGTGAAAAAGTGTTCAGGTTATTGTGTGATTAGGTGTTTAGGGAGTTGAGGGGGGGGGTGAGCGGATTCCTTTGGTCTCCTTCTCCCGGGGGAGAAGGTTGGGATGAGGGGTGAAAAGATAAGGTGGTGGGGTGGTTAGGAAAAAATAGATTGGGCGGGTAATTAAGGCCGGAAGCCGCGAAAAAGTTATTTGGCGGATGCGCTGGCGCTTATCCGCCCTACGAGGGGTGGGGGGAATGGGTTATTTGGCGGATGCGCTGACGCTTATCCGCCCTACGAGGGGTGGGGGAACATTGTAGGGTGGATAAGCGAGAGCGCATCCACCGATCCACCGATCATGCTTTTTATAGTGACTTTTCAAAAAGACATAAAATAATTGACCGGAATTCATATCGTGTTCATTTATTCGGTGAAAAAGAATATTTCGGTTTTTTTACATTAAGAAACACCTCTCCATTTAACCTGGGGAGGGGCTATATTGCCCCGGATGCCTTTGCCGAGCAGAAGGGTCATTTACTTTTGCAACAAATGCCCAAATTTATATGGGTTGCCGAATACATTGCCAAACCGGAATACCCTGATCATGTGCACTCAAGATTTATTTTCGACGCCACGGCAATGGAATATGCCGGGATTGACATGATGATTTCGGCCAGAACTGGCAATTTGTTTATTTGCGAAGGCAACTCAGTGGAACTTGATAATATTCGAGATCCAATTTACAGGCACAATTTAGCGGAGGCCTATCATGGAATGGGTGAAGAAAATGATGGAAGCCAGTAACAGAAGCCGTGAAATGAAAACGGATCAGGACGTTCAGGAAAAGTTGGAGCATATCGACCGCAAGCTGAAGGAAAACATTCAGGAAAACGTTGAAAAGGACCGTTTGCGGGAACAAAGAACGCTTGAAATCAGCCGGCAGTATTTTCTCGGCTGAGTTTTATGGGCGGATGCCTGGCTGCTTATCCGGCCGGCTTTTACTTTATCATCACTTCAAGACTTATTGCCGGATGCGCTGACGCTTATCCGGCCTACGATAAGGAATGGGTCATTCGGCGGATGCGCTGACGCTTATCCGCCCTACTACAAGACTCCCACTCTTCTTTTTGTTGCACAACATTTTAAATTTCTCCAAGCCTAAAAAACATCAGACTTATTGCCGGATGCGCTGACGCTTATCCGGCCTACGATAAGGAATGGGTCATTCGGCGGATGCGCTGGCGCTTATCCGCCCTACGAGGGGTGGGGGAACATTGTAGGGTGGATAAGCGATAGCGCATCCACCTATCAAAAAAGCGGTAGCGCATCCACCACGAGTCAACCTCCGCCATCACCTACCAATCAAAGGTGCAACTACCATGAGCAATTACCGCCGTGCTGTTGTTCCGGGCGGTGGCCTGCCCTACCGAACACCGAACACCGAACACCGAACACCGACCACCGACCACCGACCACCGAATCGGCTTGTCGTTTTAAGGAGAAGGTAGTATATTCAAAAAAAGAGGTATTTATTTAGGGGGCAAATAAAATGATAAAAGAATCCCGAATTGAATTGCATCCAAAGGTTTGTAACGGAAAGCCGGTGATTAAAGGGACGAGGATTCCTGTATCGGTTATTTTGGAACAAGTGGCAGAGGGTGTATCCTGGGACCAGTTATTGAACGATTACCCGGAATTGCAGAGAGAAGATATTCAGGCAGCATTGGTATATGCCAGGGAAAGTATTGATAATGCTGAAATAAGGGAAATTCATGCCTGAAGGCCTTCGGCTCTACCTTGATCAGATGATACAGAAACATGTGGCAGAAGTGCTTTCAAGAGATGGCTTCAAGACTTATTGGCGGATGCGCTGACGCTTATCCGCCCTACAAGGCTGTTTTGGAAAGAAGAACTTTGGTCACTCTTGACGATCATTTCGGAGACTGGGCTGTTTTGCCTCTGGACAAACATGCCGGGGTAATACGGCTGAAAGTAAACCCCACTACTTCCAAAAACATTTTAAACCTCCTCGTGCCTTTTTTACAGAATACAACCTCGGAAGAGATGGTTAATCATCTTGTAATCCTGTCAGCAAACAAAGAAAAATGGATTTTAACCTCCCGCGGTTGAGCCAGATTTTTGCGGCCGACCACCGAATTGATTTGTTATTCTGAGAGCATGATAATATATTGAAAAGAATAGTATGAAGATGAAGTGTATTTATAGCAAGGAGATTCAATATGTCCACCTCCATTGAAATCCCTGATGATATCATGGAAACAGTAAAATTACCGCCGGATAGGGCCAAACAGGAGCTAACCAAAGAGATGGCCTTCTCTCTTTACCAGCGCAGGCTGTTATCCATGGGCAATGCGCGAAAACTGGCGGGGCTTGACAAATGGGCCTTCATAGCGGGATTGGCTGAGAGGGGAATCGAGCGTCATTATTTTGAGCAGGAACTGCAGGAAGATCTCCAATATGGTAGTGATAAGTAATTCCTCTCCTATTATTCATAGTTTGGGGTCGGACCCATATAACTATTTGAGCTGATTGGATAAATATTATATGCAAAGCATTAATTTTGTCTTAAAATGCACTTTTTAATGCTTAAAACCTCAATGCCCATGTTGCGGGCGAGATGACCGAGCTTTGCGGCATAGGGTTTTTAATCAGCACCTGATCTCCGGTGATCAAAACAGCTGTTGGTTCCGAGGCGAAAAGCGCCCACAGGTGGGCGTCCTGTGGATCCGGAGATGCGTGATACGGATCGGACTGCGGCTCGCGCCAGATAGCGTTGGCCGTGATTTCCGTCAGGAAATGATCAACTTCGGATTCGTTGAGCCCATGGAGGCGGACAAGCCCGGGTCGAAGCAAAACGCCTCTGTATTCAGCCAATAGTTCGGCAGACAAAAGGTAAATCAGATCGCCTTCCAGCATGGCATCGAGAGCCCTGGCAGTCGGGCTGGCGGGCTCGTTGGTGATAAGGTTAAGTGGTTAAGTGGTTGGGTGGTTGTCGATTGTTTATAATGGAATTGGGTGTTTATGGGCTGGGAGGTGAAAGTATGCTGTTTTTTTTAATTCCGGTACTTGTTATTGGAGTTGCGGAGGTGGTGTACTTTGGGTGGGTGCTGTGTTTGGAGAAGGACGGGCGAAAATCGGATGCGGTTATTGTGTTCAGGGGCAGCAGCAAGCGCATTGAGGCCGGTTACAGGCTGGCCAACCAGGGGGTGGCGGCTTTTCTGGCGGAAGACCCAGTGTTAAGATAATTCCTTTAACCGTTCGGCGATCCATATTTTAATGATTGATTGTCTGGGCACACCGAGCCTTTTGGCCTCCTTGTCCAGGCTGTGAAGCATCCATTCGGGAAAATCCACGTTCACTCTTTTTGACTCCTGGCCAGGACGGCGTGTTTTCGTGAGATCCAGGTGTTGGGTTATATTTTCGCCTTTGTCGAATTTTTTATCCAGATCCTCAGCTTTCATAAATTTCGATCTCCTCTTTTCTTGATCTTCTTGCTGAAATAATTCTGATCTTTGTTTGCCTGTAGGTAACAATGACAGACCAATGAATTTTGGAAATTTTACCGATCAGTAAGAATCGGTTTTCATCGATTGTTTTGGCGGGAATTTCCACCCGGTCAGGGGCTTCCCATAGAGCCTGAGCCTCAATGAAGTCAATTCCGTGCTTTTGTTTATTTGCAAGGCTTTTGTTTTCATCAAATTCAAAATTCATGGTATAAAAAATATATAATAATTATACCAAATGTCAATATCGAACCAACGATAAGGTCATTTGGCGGATGCGCTGGCGCTTATCCGCCCTACGAGGGGTGGGGGAGCATTGTAGGGATTGGTGTCAAACCTTGAATTGTGAATTAAGTAGTCGGTGGTCGGTGGTCAGTAGTCGGTGGGCGGTGGTCAGTGGGCGGTGGTCAGAGGGCTTACGGCTTTGCCGTCTGCGGAGGGATGATCAACTGTTGCACCTGTAGCTTGCATTTGAGGTTCAATGAAAAGATAAAGATTGTTACAAAAGATAATCGAAGGTTCCAAGAACATACGATTTGTTGATATGGTTAACTTGGTTGAGGGATTCGGTTTTCGTTTGTCCAGGGTCAAGGGTAGTCACCATATCTTTATTCATCCGGACATTCCGGAACCTGTAAATCTTCAGGATGTAAAAGGCGAAGCGAAGCCCTATCAGGTCAAACAATTCATAAGATAAGTAGAAAAATATAATTTGCACTTGGAGGAAGAATAACATGTCAGATTATCATATTAATATTTTTTATTCCGAAGAAGACCAGGGATATATAGCCGATATTCCCGATCTTCAAGCTTGCTGCGCTTTTGGGGAAACGCCTGAAGAGGCATTGAGGGAGGCATTGGAAGCCAAAAAACTTTGGCTGGATGCTGCCTGGGCCGAAGGCAAGCCTGTTCCCTCCCCCCGCTACCGCCCGGCTATATATGAGGTGGCTTGAGTCGGGAGCCAGGGAGCAAGGGAAGAGGGCAGTGGTCAGTGGGCAGTGGGCAGTGGTCGGTAGGCGGTAGTCGGTGGGCGGTTTGTGCAAATTTAAGGGAGGCATGGGCAAAACCGCCCCCTCCTTCACCACCGACACCTGACTATTGGCAGGCACGGTGGCCTGCCCTACGAAGGGACGAAACATTGTGGCATTGCAGCAAATGCAAGATCGCTGATATCCTCGGGGAAGTCTTCCGCCAGGCGCTGGGCGGAAGCGAAGTAATCCTGCCATGTTTGGGGTTTGGGGGTCAGTATTAAACTTGCGCCCTGTTTGCGTATGATCACTTCACTGGCTTTCATTTCGAACTCCTTGGGCAGGCGCACGGCCTGGTTTTTGCCGTTTCTGAACAATCGGGCGGTCCGGCTGGCAGGGTCCTGATTTTTTGTTGCTGGTTCTTTGTTCATAAAAAACCTCCTATTCAATGGCTTTATTGGCGGTTGCTGGCGTTTATCCGGCCGGCGGTAAGGAATTGATCATTTGGCGGATGCGCTGGCGCTTATCCGCCCTACGAGGGGTGGGGGAACATTGTAGGGTGGATAAGCGATAGCGCATCCACCAATGAGATAATCGATCAGTCTGGGGTCGGACCCATGTAAATGTAAGGGCTAAGGGCTAAGGGCCGAGGAGCAAGGGAAGAGGTCAGAAGGCAGAGGGCGTACGGCTTCGTCTTGCGCTTTTCCGATGGCGTATTTGAGGCGGCCGGTAAGGACGCAGGTGCGGTATTTCTGTAGCTTTCATTCATAAAACCTCAAACAGCATTGACAGGGTCTTGGGCTCTGTCTAATCTAATATAGGTGAGTTAAGTTATGGTCTCGGGATTACGAAAGAAATAAAGGAGCATGTTATGATTAAAGAAATCATCAGGCCAACAACACAAAATTATACCATAAAATTACCCAAGGAATACTTAAATCAAGATATTATGATTCAGGTGTCTCCTGTGCTGCCAACAGAAAATAAAATTGATGAACGTATAGACATAATTAGAAAGACTTCCGGCATATTGGCCGGCAAGAACATTGATCCTGTAAAATGGCAGCAAAAAATTAGGGCTGAGTGGGAAGACCGATAATGAAATATCTGTTGGATTCAAATATCATAATATACCATTTAAACGGTCAATCAACAGCTACAGATTTTATAGCTGAAAATAATGTCAGGTGCGCAATATCTCAAATTACTTTTGTGGAAGTTCTATCTTTTGATTACACCGAGGAAGAGATTTCCCAGGTGCGAGAGCTTCTTGATCAATTCACTGTTTTAGATACCAATAAAGCTGTTGCCATTCAGTGCCTTAAGAACAGGAAGATAAAAAAAATCAAAATTCCGGATAATTTTATTGCTTCTACTGCCCAGGTGAATGATTTAATCCTTGTGACCCGTAATGTGGAAGATTTCAAGCAGTTGGATGTACAACTCCTGAATATTTTCGATTAAGCCGTAAATATTTAAAGTTCAGCTTGTATAATATGTGGATCGTTATTTTTATAATCGGGACGATTCCGCTGGTGTTTGGGGCGGTGCAGCCGGTGGTGTGAAGTTTTTATGCGGCGGTGATGGTGTGTGGGTTTTTGGTGCTGTGGTGGCAAAGAAGGGTGGATTTCAAGTTTTTGAAAAGCCCCTGGGTCTTTTTGACTGCAGGGGCTTTTTTTTCGTGTAATTCCGGGGACAGTATACCTATTTTCATATGAATCTAAAACGGGGTTCGGCCGGGATGGCGGCGGCAGTGGCCGGGGGGCAGCAGAACCGGATTTTTGCTTAATCTTCATCGCTTCAATGTCCCTATGATTGATCTTGAAGAAGAAGAAATGTTGATGGACCTGCAAAATGCCTGAAGTAATTGTCTATCCACGCTTTAAAAAGTAAATCGGCGGATGCGCTGGCGCTTATCCGCCCTACGAGGGGGCGGGGGAATGGGTCAATTGGCGGATGCGCTGACGCTTATCCGCCCTACGAGGGGGCGGGGGAATGTGGTAATAGTAGGGTCGGACCCATGTAACTATTTGAGCTGATTGGATAAATATTATATGCAAAGCATTAATTTTGTCTTAAAATGCACTTTTTAATGCTTAAAACCTCAATGTAAGCCAGCTTTCAAAGATAAAGGAGTTTTTCTCATGGATAAAATCACACCTGAAGTAAGAGATCTTGTAAATCAATTTCTATAAAAATTACGTGATAATAATATCCATGTTGAAAAAGCCCTGGTTTTCGGGAGCCGGGCCAGGGGTGGCGCAGATAATTGGAGCGATATCGACATAGCCCTTGTTTCCAGAGATTTTGAAGGCATTCGATATAAGGACAAGGACAAAATCAGAAGAATTACGCTGTCAGTCAGCCCCATGCTTTCTCCCCTGCCGTTCTGTGCTGAAGATTTTTCTGAAAACGATCCATTTGTTAAGCATATTGTGGAAACGGGAGCAGAGGTGCAGGTGGAGGGCGGAAGACAGAGGGCGGAAGACAGAGGGCAGAAGACAGAGGGCGGAAGGCAGAAGGCGTCGGAAGCCGGAAGGGATTGAAAGGGGGATCAGGAAGTCCAGGCCTCAATTTGCAGATCATCGGGGATTCTTTCGAATTCACGGGTGCAGAGAGGGATTTATGTCAAGAGCCGAGGGTAAAGGGTAAAGGAGCAAGGGAAGAGGTCAGTAGTCAGTGGACTGAGGACGGAAGGGAGAAGGCACATAAGGGTTTGTGTTGACAGTATACCTTTATGGGGTATATTTAATATGAGTTGGGTTGTTGAGTTTACAAACAGGGCGAGAAAACAGAAAGGAAAACTGCCCCGCAGGGTGCAGGCGGTGTTGTTTCAACTGGTGAAAGAAATAGAAAAGGCGGGGCCTGTGCGGGGAGATTGGCCCAACTATTCCAAACTATCCGCCAATATACATCATTGCCACTTAAAGAAGGGTAAACCAAACTATGTTGCTGTCTGGCGGGAAGTGGAAGGCAGCATCCGGGTTGTGGAGGTAATTTATGCCGGAAGCCACGAAAAAGCACCATACTGATGATGAAATCGTGACCCTGACGCTGCGGGTCAGCAGACGTAATGCAGCCAGGATTCGGGAGTATGCAAGGGCTGTTGAGTCTGATAAAGAACGTACATATTCGGTTGAGGAAGTGTTTCCCGAATATATCGGGCGCGAACAGCACGTGGCTATGCGTGCCTATAGGATTCGTGAAGGATTTACGCAGAAACAATTGTCTGAATTAACGGGTATTCCGCAGCGGCACATCAGCGAGATGGAAAACGGCAAGCGCGGCATTGGTAAAGAGCGCGCCCGTAAGCTGGCAGATGCGTTGCATGTGGAGGATTATCGGTTTTTGTTGTAGTTGGAGGTCGGAGGGCGGAGGTCGGAAGACTGAAGGCAGATAGATCATGACAGAAATAAAACATGAACATCTTATCTCCGAGATAAAAAACCTGAAGCTTGCAGATCAGCTCCGGCTCCTGGAGGAAGTAGCTGGTGTGGCAGAATGTGAAGAACGGAGTGAAGAGGGTTGGGGGTCAGGCTTGGCTTGTTAGCTTGTTGAGCGGCTGCTGCGGCAGGCCATGTAAAAGCTTCGGGGCAGTTTATTGACATGCGCCGATTTATGATCTAAATTTCTGAGTAAGAATAGGGGGAGCTAAATCATATGCATCAACTGAAGATAAAAGTTGAAGTTTTTGAAGAAGACGATCTCTATGTAGCGCTTTGCCCTTCATTAAATGTTTCCAGCTTTGGAGAATCAATAGATGAAGCCAAAAAAGCTCTTGTAGAAGCTGTGGAAATCTTTATTGAGGAATGTTCAGAAATGGGAACCCTTGATGAAGTTTTTGAAGAATCCGGTTTTACCAGTCAATTGGCGGATGCGCTGGCGCTTATCCGCCCTACGAGGGGAGAGATGAGACGTTGTAGCATTGTAGGGTGGATAAGCGATAGCGCATCCACCAATGAGATAAGCGCATCCGCCAATCCCTTAACCCAATCCGCCGATCCAATAATCAAATGACATGAGCAATTATCGTCGCGCATTGATTCCCGGCGGGGTGTTTTTCTTCATGGTGTGAATAGCGGGGTCTGACCCCAGCAAGTGATTGTTTGCCGGATGCGCTGGCGCTTATCCGGCCTACGAGGGGTGGGGAGGTCAATTGGCGGATGCGCTGGCGCTTATCCGCCCTACGAGGGGTGGGGAGAGTAGTGCAAAAGGGTGGTGGTAATAATCTATACCTGGTGCAAATTTTATCCAGATTTCGGGGAGTGCCAGTTTTCAGACTTCAGCCTTGAAAAATGTGTAAAATCGTCAATGTCCCGTGTTACCAGAATCAGGCCATTTACCACGGATATCGCCGCAATCTGTCCATCAACAAATGAGGGGGTCAAGCCTTTTGACGATAATCTGGCACGTTCCCCTGCATGCCACTCTGCTGCTCTGTCATCATAAGGAAGAACAGGCATTGTGCGTTTGACAACGTCGTTAAGAAATGAAGCAATAATTTCACGTTTCCGGGACCGGGCAAGGCGCTGACAACCAAATTGAAGTTCATGCCAAACCGGCGCAGCAGTGACCATTTCGTGCTGACATTTTTCAAGCATACGCATGACCGATTTGTCAGGGACTGTTTTCACCGCCTCTGAAAGTACGTTTGTATCAATGAGATATTTCATCATTTGAACTCGACTTCTCTTCCAGAGGACAAGTCTCGAAGCCCTTTGAAATCCGTGTCAGAAATCTCTATTGCTTCATCTTCAGCCGCCTTTCGCCGAAATTCCGAAAAGGCATTCCAAAAACCCGTATATTTGCGGCTGATCCGTTCATATTCTTGAATCGACAGCAATACTGCAACCGGTTTTCCCCGTCTGGTCAACTCGACAGACGGTCCCTTTTCGACATAATGAATGATTGTGGGAAGTCTGTTTTTTGCTTCAGCTATCGAAAATTGCTTTTGCATTATTGCCCTCCTCTCCTTGCTATAGGCTGTTTTTAAAAATTATAGCCATCTTTATGGCCATAATCAAGAAATAAAATTTTTCAGCAGCATTGTAGTATTGTAGTATTGTAGGGTGGATAAGCGGTAGCGCATCCACCAATGAGCATTGTAGGGTGGATAAGTGATAGCGCATCCACCAATGAGATAAGCGCATCCACCAATCCCTTAACCCAATCCACCGAACCAACAATCAAATGACATGAGCAATTATCGTCGCGCATTGATTCCCGGCGGGGTGTTTTTCTTCACGGTGGTGACTTACCGGCGCCGGCAGGTTTTTACCAATGATGAAAAGGTTGATGCATTGCGCCGTGCGTTTCGCCGGGTTCGGGCGATAAGGCCCTTTGAAATCGATGCCATTGTGATTTTGCCGGATCACCTGCATTGTATTTGGCGTTTGCCCGAGGGGGACGGTGATTTTTCCGGGCGTTGGCGGGAAATCAAGAAGGCCGCCTCGCGGGCCATTGGTCCGCATTCGGATGCCGAAAATGAGCGCAAAGTTTGGCAGCGGCGGTTTTGGGAGCATGCCATTCGCGACGAGGCGGATTGGCGGCGGCATATGGATTATATTCATTACAATCCCGTCAGGCATCAGTTGGTGAGCCGGCCGTGGGATTGGCCGTGGTCGAGTTTTGCGCGGTGTGTGGAGCGCGGGTGGTATGACGCCTCGTGGGGGTGCGTGGAGCCGGCAGGGATTCGGGGGTTGGATTTTGAGTGAGGGGGGGGATGCTTTTGATTGGCGGATGCGCTGGCGCTTATCCGCCCTACGATAAGGAATTGGTTATTTGGCGGATGCGCTGGCGCTTATCCGCCCTACGAGGGGTGGGGGAACATTGTAGGGTGGATAAGCGATAGCGCATCCACCGATCCCTTCTGCTGCCCCACCGCAATATTTGCGCCAACCGTTATTTGCTATCATCGGTAAGAAGTGTTAAGTGATTAAAAAGACAGGGGAAAGGGGTGGTTCGGTTTGAAAAAGGCGGGGATGATCCCGTCTTTTTTGCTTTGGGTGGGCTGAGCATTGACATTATTCCATAAATGGTATATTTTGGTTTGCAAATGAGTTGGACGATTCTTTCGAGCAAAAAATTACAAAAGCAGATTGCAAAGCTTCCGCAAAGTGTGAAAGCCAGTTTATTCGTTTTATTATTGGAAATTGAGAAGTGTGGACCGGTCAGAGGAAATTGGCCAAACTATGGAAAGCTTGGAAAAAATCGACATCATTGCCACCTAAAGAAGGGGCAGCCCACATATGTTGCGGTGTGGGAAGCGGTCGATGAAAAAGTAAAAATTATTGAGGTGATATATGTCGGGAGCCACGAAAAAGCGCCATACTAAAAATTGCCGCGAAGTGCGCTATTACGGTCCACGAGAAAAAATTGAGAAGATTGATCAACTGGCACGATCCCTTGATCTGGAAGATATTTCCGATAGCGCTCCCTGGCGAGAGCTTTTCCCGGAATTTGAAGAAGGCGCCTCCCCTGCGATTGCGCTTAAGGGTTCAAGAGCAAAAGAAAATATTACGCAGAAGGGACTCTCTGAAATAACTGGCATTCCCCAGGGCCATATTTCTGAGATGGAAAACGGCAGGCGGTCTATTGGCAAAGAAATTGCCAAAAAGCTCGGAAAAGCCCTTAATGTGGATTACAGGGTGTTTTTGTAGAAGGAGTGTTAAGTTTTAAGAAGAGGGGAAAGGGGGAAAGGTTCAAGGGGAAAGGGAAAAAAAGCCAAGTCGGCGGATGCGCTGGCGCTTATCCGCCCTACGATAAGGAATGGGTCAATTGGCGGATGCGCTGGCGCTTATCCGCCCTACGAGGGGCGGGGGAGCATTGTAGGGTGGATAAGCGGTAGCGCATCCGCCAATGAGATAAGCGATAGCGCATCCACCGATCCCTGACTTTAGCGGGTATATTTTGTTAGTGTTACTTACAGTCGTTGTTGACAAATCTTCACCGAATGCCCCATACTAATCCTGCCGCCATGCTTTCACTCGATACGAAAAAAACTCGGAAAAGGGCTTTTGCGCAAAATACTCAGAGACACTGAGCTTTCGATTGACGACTTGCAAAAAAAATAACTCACAATTCACTACTGCCTTTCCCATCCTTTAAATGGCTGTGCTTTGGTGTTTTGGTGGGACCCGGCACTTTCAATTCGATTTGATGTGGACGGAGATTCTGGCGCGATGATAAATGCAGGGCTCATTAAACTATCCGATGCCGGTTGGCCTGGCGAGTTAAAACAGTTGTGTAAAAACATTGGCTTCGGCACTTTGAATCCAGGCATTATTGATGAGCTAAAAACCCGGCTATCCCCTGACATTTCCCAGATCGTTGTCGAATATCCTTACAGGGATTTCGATTTTAGCAGCACGTATTCGATGTTTTATACGAAAAAACACAGGCGTGTCAGCAGAGAAAGCCTGCGCATGCACTTTTTTGGCAATAAAATCCAGCAAGCCGGTTACTACGGATTTATGACACTGCGCCCCAGCCTGGTGGACCAGCGCGGTAGAAGCCATATATCTCCCAAGGCGGTTAAAAAGCCTGAGCCTGTTTATATTGTCACGGCAAATTCAACAGCCCATCTTTTTGGCCAGCCGTTTACGGTGGAATCATTTCCCTGGATGGCACAGGAAACGGATATAGCAGTATGCGCGCATGTAGCAGTATGGTCTATAATCAATTATTATGCAGTCAAATATTCGCGATACAGAAGCTTTTCCATAGCGGAAATTGCTGCTGAAGTACCGGGTTTCCTGGGCAGGACGATCCCTTCTGAAGGATTGAATCTGCTACAGATTTCCACGCTGCTTACAAAAGCCGGATTTTATCCATTGTTTCTCAAAAAAAACCCCCAAGATCCCAGGCCGTTTTTTCAAGCAATTTATGCTTATATTGAATCCGGAATTCCCCTGGTTGGAGTAATGACCAAAATGGAGCACGCCGTGGCCATAATGGGACATGGCCCGCTCAAGAATGTTCCTTCGATAAAAAACAAGGACACTTTTCAATGGAGTGCCGACTATATTGATGAGTTCATTATATCTGACGACAACCACCTGCCGTTTACATCTGTTTCCAGGGACGGGACCGAAGGCAGTTATTGCTTTGAGGATTTGGATTATATCGTTATCCCCCTTTATGAAAAAATGTATTTAAACGCAAACGTGGTGATTGAGCGCGTCCGGTACCTGATTGAATCAAACGGGCTGAAGATACCGCCGAACGCAGTCTGCAGACCCTATTTGACCTCTACCCGCTCTCTTAAAAGGCAGGCTTATTCAAATAACAGTATGAATGCCGACCTTAAAAACATCCTGCTGAGGCTGCCGACCCCCCAGTTCGTATGGTGTGCGGATTTTATGACGGCAGAAGATGGATTTGACAATACATTCAGCAGAATAATCATTGATGCAACGGCCGGAACATATGAAGCTGAACCGTGGCTATTGTTGCATGATAACGAATGCGTTTTATATTTTGACAGTGATATTGATCAATGGTATAGGCTGGATATTCAAATCAAGCCTTATTCCACATACATAAACAACCTGAAGGGATATTGATCATGACCTCTAAAAAATTAATAGAAAAGCAGGTAAAGGGTGAAAAAATATCGTCTCCTTCAACCGAAGAGTATAAAAAAAAACAGGAAGAAATAAACGAACGGATAAAAGCGATTGTTAAGCACTATGAACGTTCTGCAGAAGAAGCCGCAAAGCATTATGTCAGGTTTTGATGTTTCCTTTTTTTTTTTACAATTAAATTCCGAATTAAATTCCATTCCAATTCCAATTCCACAATTCATTCAAATTCCGGGGACAGCATAAGGTCGGAGTGGCCAGATTTTGGTCAACTCAAGAAAAATGAATATCACTGCCATTTGTCTTATTCATGGGTTGCATGTTGGCGGGCAGAGAAGGAATATATGGAAATAGAGGTCTGTTATGCAGGTAGTCGTGAAAAGGCCCCATATTAGGGTTGAAGGGGAGATATCTTCCGATCTCATTGAGTATCTGAGAAAGCATTATGATGATGTTGAGGTAATTGAAAACGAAGATGACGAATTAATAGAAGTAACAAAGAGCAGCTGGTACAAAGATATTCGTGCGAAGATTACGCCCGGCGAGAATATGCGCGTATATCGCCGGCTGCACAATTTGACTCAGGAAGAATTGGGTAAAAAACTTGGCCGCTTTACCCGACAAAATATTTCCAATATGGAGCGCGGACACAGGGGTATCAGCAAATCTGTGGCAAAAAGACTGGCTGAGCTTTTTGATGTTTCGGTGGAAAAGTTTTTATAAAAGTAATTTTCCCCACAGTCAATTGGCGGATGCGCTGACGCTTATCCGCCCTACGATAAGGAATGGGTCATTCGGCGGATGCGCTGGCGCTTATCCGCCCTACGAGGGGAGAGATGAGACGTTGTAGCATTGTAGGGTGGATAAGCGATAGCGCATCCACCAATGAGATAAGCGCATCCACCAATCCCTTAACCCAATCCGCCGATCCAACAATCAAATGACACCAATTCCGGGGACAGTATTGTAGTATTGTAGGGTGGATAAGCGATAGCGCATCCACCAATCAGAATACAGCGGGGGAAGAGTGGCCCATCTATGGGCGCTGGGTCAAACCCACGCCCCTGACTTTGAAAATTCATTCGAGAGTCAGCACTTGGGATATCTCATTGACATATCCCTGATTAACTTTATAATGTAAAAATACAGGTAAATTCTTTTCTGGAGGCATCGTAATGAATAGTGTGCTGACAAAAATTTTTAAAAGCAACCGGAGTCAGGTTGTCCGGCTGCCTAAAAATGTTGCTTTCCCGGAATCAGTAAAGGAAGTTGAAATAACAGCAATTGGCAACAAACGTATTATTGCACCGGCAGATCAATCCTGGGATGAATGGTTTGATGGCCCGGGGGTTTCCAGTGACTTTATGATAAATCGCTGCCAGCCGGAGGATCAGATTCGGGAGAGCTTCTAATGCTGAAGTATCTGCTGGATACCAATATTGTCATCTACACCATGAAAAATCGTCCGCAGCAGGTGAGAAGGCGTTTCAAACAGCACAAAGGCCAGATGTGTATTTCCAGCGTCACCCTGGGAGAGTTGATTTTTGGTGCGGAACATTCACAACAGGTGGAACGGAACCTGACAGATATTGAGGCAATGGTTGCCCGACTTGAAGTACTGCCCTTTGACAATAAAGCAGCATATCATTTCGGACAAATACGGGCTGCACTTTATAATATGGGTAAGCCCATTGGACCGTACGATATGATGATTGCCGGTCACGCCAGGGCATTGGGTCTGACACTGATAACAAATAATATTAAGGGATTCGAACGAGTGCCAGGGTTGCTGCTTGAGAACTGGATGAACTAAGAAAAGCGCTGGGGCATGCGATGAAACCCATAGTCAATTGGCGGATGCGCTGACGCTTATCCGCCCTACGATAAGGAATGGGTTATTTGGCGGATGCGCTGACGCTTATCCGCCCTACGAGGGGGCGGGGGAGCATTGTAGCGGGGGAACATTGTAGGGTGGATAAGCGATAGCGCATCCACCGATCAGTTTGCAGGGGGGAACATTCTATGGTTAAGAACTGGATAAACTAAGAAGTGTTACGTTTTAAGTGATTAAGGTTTAAGTGGGGGGGGGGCAGGACAGGTGAGGGCGAGTTAATGGTTATTGATTAATGGGGAAGGGCGGTTATTGGTTATTGGTTATTGGTGGGGTGCCTATTGCTCTTTAAAAGTGTTTGGGCAGGCCAGCTTGCTTGAGCACAGCGTTTGCGGTATGTCGGGATTTAATTGAATTATCGACTACGAAATGGATTTTGGTGATGGGACTGTACCAGATTTCATGGTCGCCTTTTCCTTGTCGCTCAAATGAACAGCCTGCTTTGCGTAAGTATTTTTTCAAATCGCCGGTATAATCGGACATCAGACAGCCGCCCGTTGGGTGACCTCGAACCTTCGGGTAAACAATTCAAATGAAACCTCCTGATCGGTTTCAGTTCCATTGGCCTCAAGAAGTTCAGGAATCATTATTTTTAGTTTTTGGATCAAGCCTTCCAGGGTTTCTTCTTCAGTGGCAAGCCCGGGCACATCATCACTGCTTGCAACCCATACTTGAGCTTCCTCGTCCCATTCGGCTCTTATAAAAAATGGTTTTGTCGCCATACTAATTGCCTTTTTAATTGGTATTTATGAAGTATTTGATATTCTCTGTACATTTGAAACTATGCTTTGGTGGGCTGTAATTGTCAAGGGTAATAAGTGTTAAAATTGGCGGATGCGCTGGCGCTTATCCGCCCTACGATAAGGAATGGGTCAATTGGCGGATGCGCTGGCGCTTATCCGCCCTACGAGGGGTGGGGGGAGCATTGTAGGGTGGATAAGCGATAGCGCATCCACCAATGAGATAAGCGATAGCGCATCCACCGATCCCTTCCTTAACCCAATGCGCCGATCCCTGACTATCGGGATATTAGAGGGAACGTATGAATTCGGCAAAATGCAAGATGCGCTGGCTGTTGTCACGATGAAACAGGAGGTGTTCAAAATCCTTTTGTTTTTGGCGCAGATCAACCGCTTGCAGGGATTTTTCAACAGAAGCCTTTAATTCGGCAAGGTTGCCGATATCGCAGCGGCTGGTAAGAAACTGATAATCCGGTTCCGTCCGTGACAGCAGGAACATGACATCGTAATAATCACGCCCTTTGCCTCTGTTAAGCATGGCGGCAATCTTCATGGCACACAGCACCGCTTCGGACGGAACCGGAAACGGGAAGAAAAAACCGCAGCCCCTGATGAATTCCATGACGGGTTCATAGGGTGTCTGCTGATCCTGGGATTCGATTTTCAGCAGGAAACGCGCCTCCCGATGACCGGAAAGACCTAAGTTAAACAGAAGCTCCGGGAAATAAAGGCTGCGTCGAAACGCCTTCAACCGGCTCTTCTCCCGTTCTCTGGCCTCCACGTTAAATCCGCTGCGCTGCAGGAAGGCAAGAACATCATCTGACATCCGGATGAACGTTTCATCGGTAAGGTTTTTGCAATCAAAATCCAGATCTTCGGAAAAACGATCGATGCCCCTGGCCAGGCGCAGGTTTGTGCCTCCGATAAAGGTCATTTTGCGGATGTGCTCTGTGGTGGAAAGATAATCCAGGATCAATAACTGTACATATTCTTTGACAATGTGCTTTTGAAAGACGGCATTTTCAGCCATTGGGGCCGGATAGTAGTTTTTGATCTGCTCGATTGAGATCATAAGTCATACACCTTTTCAAGCAACTGCATGCGCTTTTCAAGACGCCCGCATTGGAATCGTTTTCCCATTGACAGCCATGCCCGCCGGTCCCGGCTCTCACCCAGTATATCCCGATCGAGCCGGAGTTCGAGCAGCTCGGACTCCGTATTATAGAAAGGATAAAGATACAGCAGATCCAGCAGGGCCTTTTCCATGGTCGCATAGGGGATTGCCCGGCCGTCTGCAAGCGGTCGGCGGAAATAGCCGAACATCAAATCGCTTTTGACGCTTTTGTAGGCGTATTCACCAAAATCGTTTGCAAACGAAGCGGTTTTCAGTGATGTGACGCTGGTTATCTGGACTACGGATTCGGGAATCAATCCATAAAATGCGAGGGCCGAGTGCAGACTGATGTAGGAGGGGCTGTAGATTTTGCCGGCGATATATTCGGCGAAATCCGGCTTATCCTTGTATTCGGGAAAGGCGTACCATCCGCGCCGCAGATGCACGAGGTAGCCCTTTTTGGTCCAGCGGACCAAATTATTGCGATCAAATCCCGGCCGCCAGGCATATACCTGATGAATGCTGAAACAGCCGAGGTCAAACATTTTGTTTTTAAATTCAATCCAGTTCATAATCTGTTTCAGTTATGCAGCAAATATGATGATTTTTAGAAATATAACGAATAAGCGGAATTGTCAAGCAAGAGTCGGCACGGTCAATTGGTTCTATCGGTTTTTCGGGCAGGCCCGGTGGTTCGCCCTATCAAGGTTTTGGCGGATGCGCTGTCGCTTATCCGCCCTACGATAAGGAATGGGTCATTCGGCGGATGCGCTGTCGCTTATCCGCCCTACGAGGGGGCGGGGGAGCATTGTAGGGTGGATAAGCGATAGCGCATCCACCAATCAGTTTGCTTATCCGCCCTTCTTGCTCAGGCGATGGGGCTGGTAAAGGATTTGACAAAATTATCTTTTAAGTGCATAATGCCTATCAAAAATAGGCGTTGTGCATATGAGTAATGATAATACAGAAAAACTTAAAACCCTTGGCCCCCGGGCGGCTTATCTGGTGGGGGTGCTTTACGAACAGGGGAAGCCTGTATTTTCCAATGCCGATGTCATGGAAATTACGGGGCTTGAACCGAAATCCGCCCGGAATTTTGTGGCGTCTCTTGTAAAGCGGGGTGTGGCGGCCAGATTAAAACCCGGCCTTTTTATTCTGGTTCCCTATGAACTGGGTTTTGAACGGGAATACATGGGCAACCCTTACGTTATTGCCAGAGAACTGGCAAGCAGGAAAAACTATTATATCTCTCACGGCTCTGCCATGGATATTCACCAGATGGTTACCCAGCCCCAGTTTAAGATTTATGCATCGGTTACTCAGCCCATACGCCCCCGCTTTGTTTTGGGTGTTGAATTTTTCTTTGTCCGCTGCAAGCCGGAACACTTTTTCGGCATTGAGGATCATTGGGTGACAAAAACAGAAAAGGTCCGGGTGAGTGATCCAGAGCGTACAGTTATTGACGGACTCAGGTTCCCACAGTACTGCGGAGGGGTCAGCGAGGCGGCCAAGGGGCTTTGGATAAAAAAAGATGAGATAGCCCTGGTCAGGCTGATCGACTATGCTTTAAGGCTTGATATTGGCGCGGTGATACGTCGGCTTGGCTTTTTGCTGGAGACATTCGGCTTGGGCTCGGATGATCATATCTACAGTTTGCGGCAGCGGCTCACAGATTCTTACGCAATTTTAGATCCTGTGCTGCCGGATGAGGGCAGATATCTTGCCAGATGGAGACTCAGGCTTAACATTGATCCGGATGAATTGTTTTCTCTGGTCAGCACCTGATATGATACCACAGCGCAATATCTCGGCATTATCCAACAGACTTGCCCGTAAAGGTCAAAGACGTGTCCCTGAAAAAGTCCTGGAACTCGATTATTGTCTGGCTTGGTTTCTTGTTGGCCTTTCGAAAACAAGCCTTCGAGAATATTTGATATTTAAAGGCGGGACCGCTTTGAAACGTTGCTATTTCCCTGATTATCGCTTTTCAGAGGATTTGGATTTCAGCTTATCCCAGAGCATCTCTTTTGAGGACCTTCTTGAAGGCCTTGAAGATGTTTATCTTCAGGTTAAAAACGACAGTGGAATAGTTTTTGGTTTCGGCGGCGAGGATCGGGCAAGGCATCAAAACAGTTATAGTTTTTATTTGACTTATGAAGGCCCTCTTCCGGTTTCATCGCCCAAAAAAGTCAAGGTGGATATTACTGTGAAGGAAAGATTTGTCTTTCCGATTAATAATTGCCCGGTTCTCAGCGGGTATAATGAATATGAAGACATTGTTGAAGGCCATATAATCAGGGCTTATTCCCTGAACGAAATCTGCGTAGAGAAGTTTTTGGCCCTTACAGACCGGGCGCGTAATGAGCCGCGTGATTTATACGATTTTTGGTACCTTGTTTCAAACCACCATGTTGATTTGGCGATGCTTTTGCCTGAAATAATGAATAAGCTTAAGTTTCGGGGGCGCAGCTTTGATACACTGGCCGATGATTTTGATAAAAAAGAGCCTCGCTATAGGAAGCTTTGGGAAGTCCGTTTAAGCTCCCAGATGACTACTTTGCCTTCTTTTGAAAATGTTTTTCGTTCAGTAAGGAGGGCTATCAGGAGGGCAGGGTTGTTTGAGTAGAATGGATGGATAGCAGAGGGGGCGGGGAGTGGGTCATTTGGCGGATGCGCTGGCGCTTATCCGCCCTACGAGGGGCGGGGAGCATTGTAGTAGGGTGGATAAGCGATAGCGCATCCACCAAGCCCTTGACCCCATCCGCCGATCCAATAAAACCCCATCCGCCGATCGGATTTTATGAATGTTTCTTTTTCCAATTTTGCCACTGCTGAGCTATTTCAGGCCGATCCAGGAGGTTGGATAGTTCAAGGATTCTTGGCTCAAGGTATCCGTAGTCAAGGTTTTCTTTTTGGAATTTGATTATACCCTCCACATCTTCAAGATCCCGGGGGCGATCGGATATAATTTTGAGCAGGATTAAATCCTCGGCAGTGCAAAAGTTAATGTCTGCATTGCCAATTTTTACTTTGACAGCTCTTTTTATTGCTTGCTGTTCAAATGGCAGTGTCCCGAGAATGATATCGATCTGCTGAGCTTCATGGGTTTTTATCGGCAGCACCCGCGTTTCTGCTGCGAATTCAAGCGGCTTGTCCACCCGGATGGTATAGGTTTTCTGAAGAATTGAAATGAGATTTTCAATTTCGCTGTCCTGCGCCCAGGCGATGATATCGATATCCAATGTGGCCCGCGGCCGGCCCCATTTCGCATTGGCAAGGCCGCCGATAACCATGTAGTCGATCTTATGCCTGTCAAATAAGGCGGCTATATCGCCGAGGGCTTTTTCAAAGGGTTTTATTTCAGGCATGCCAATGCCCTGCGCATTTTCATGATACCCTTCACATCTACCGGTCGTTGCCGGGCTTCCTTTGGAATCAGTTCGTATAGTTCAAATACTGCCGCCATGTTTGGGGCGTCTTCCATTTTTTCAGCGCGGCTTTCTTCCCATTTATTAAAGCGGCGGAGGGCTTCAAGGTGTCTATTGATAATGGATTTGGTGTTTTCGGGGTTCATGGGGTTATGATATAGGGGTGGGGGCGGGAAGTCAAGGTGATTGGCGGATGTGTGTTTGGCGGATGCGCTGGTGATTGGCGGATGCGCTGGGGCTTATCCGCCCTACGAGGGGGCGGGGGAATGGGTTATTTGGCGGATGCGCTGGCGCTTATCCGCCCTACGATAAGGAATGGGTCAATTGGCGGATGCGCTGGGGCTTATCCGCCCTACGAGGGGGCGGGGGAATGGGTCAATTGGCGGATGCGCTGGCGCTTATCCGCCCTACGATAAGGAATGGGTCATTTGGCGGATGCGCTGGCGCTTATCCGCCCTACGATAAGGAATGGGTCATTCGGCGGATGCGCTGGCGCTTATCCGCCCTACGATGCTTATCCGCTCTATGGGGGGAATGCAGTGTCGATTATAAATATAGTGCTGTTTTTTATTATTGGAACGGTACCGCTGCTTTACGGGGCGATTGAGCCGTGGGTGTGGGCGGTGTATGCGGTTCTGATGATGGGGGTGTTCGGGATTGCGTATTGGCAGGGCAGGGTTCGGATCGGGGGGCCGTGGGTATTGGCAACTGCGGGCGGTTTTCTGGTGTATTCGGTGTTTTTGTGCGTGCCGCTGCCGGGTTTTTTGCTTGAGCTTTTGAGCCCGGAGCGGTATGGACTTTTGAAGGCGGGCAGCGGGTTGCTGGGGGCGTCTGTCGGGTGGGAGAGTCTTTCCTATGATTGGCTGGCCGCTTCTGCCTGGGCCGGACTTTTGTTTGCGGTGCTGCTGTTCTTTTTTGTGTTAAAGGGAAGGCTTGAAGACAAGGGGTTTCTGCGGCAGATGGCGTGGGTTATGCTTGCGGTAGCCTTTGCTGAGGCCTTGTACGGGCTGGTGCAGCTGTTTGTACCCGGCGTGGAGGTGCTGTGGTCAAAAGCGGTCGGCGCTGAAGACTGTGCCCGGGGGACGTTTATCAACCGGAATCATTTTGCCGGCTTCCTGGGAATGGTGTGGCCGCTGGGGCTTGGGCTTATCATCTATCAGGCAAAGAAACATGCCCGTGAGCTGCCGGGCAGCAGCCGGATTAAGCGGTTGAAATGGCTTTTTTCAACAGACTGGTTCGGGCGGCAGTTCATCCTGGTGTTTGCCATGGTTTTGATCATACTGGCGCTTCTTTTTTCGCGCTCCAGGGCCGGGATTACGGCGGCGTTTATCGGGTTCTGCGTTTTTCTGGTTCTGCTAAGATTGGGCAGGCGGCGGATCGGGCCGGGGATGTGGGCTTTTGGCGGGGCCGGTTTTTGTCTGCTTTTCGTATACAGTCTGAACATCGGGCTGGACAGCATTTTTGAACGGTTTTTGAAGCTCTCCGACGGGGCGTCGCGCGTGGCCCTGTGGCGGGAGAGCTTCGGGATTGTGAAGGATCATCCGCTGGGCATCGGGCTGCACAATTACGCGGACGTGTTTCCGGTTTACGATTCGCTAAGCGGTATTACCGGAAAATATTATTATGCGCACAACGATTACCTCCAGCTTTTGATCGAGACCGGCTGGCCGGGATTTGTGTTGATAATGACCGGGTTTTTGTGGTTTATTGGGAAAAGTGTGATGCGAATTTATCAGGCGGGCCGCCGGATGGATGATTTTCGTTTTTTGGTGGGTATCGGGGCTTTAAGCGGGATTGTTTCCATGGCCTTTCACAGCGTGTTTGATTTTAACCTCCAGATTCCGGCGAACCTGCTCTACTTTGTTGTTTTGTGCGGGATTGTATGGGGCTGCTTTTGGGGAAAATATGTTGATCGATCTGCATAGCCACATACTGCCGGGTATTGATGACGGGCCGGGGAGCGAGGATGAAAGCCTTGCCATGGCGGAAGCCTATGTAAAGGCCGGTTTTACCAATGTTGCAGCCACGCCGCATGCTATTCCGGGCACTGCCTGGATGTCTCGGCCGGAGGTGGTTTATGAAAAGGTTGATGCCTTAAACCGGCGGCTGGAAAATGAGGGCGTCGGTCTCAAAATTTACCCGGGTATGGAGATCGCGCTGGACGCGGATTTGTGCCGGCTGATGGATGAAAAGCGGATTATTTCCATTGCGGATGGGCCCTTTGTTTTAATTGAGCTGCCGTTTCAGCGGCTGCCCCTGGGCTGGGAGCAGGTTTTTTTTGAAGTGCAGTCAAGAGGGTACCAGGTTCTGGTGGCGCATCCGGAGCGGTGTGAGCAGATGATGGCCCATCCCGGGCTCTATGAGAAGCTGGCAAAGGCCGGCGCCTGGTTTCAATGTAATTATGATGCGTTTCTGGGCGCCTACGGGCCGGGGCCTGAAGAGGCGGCTTCCTATCTGGCGCAGAATGGCATGGTTCACTGCCTGGCCACGGACAGCCACAATGCCGCGGACCGGGGGCCGGGCAGTATATCTGAGGCAATAACCGTTCTCAAGAACCGAATCGGCGGTGAGAACCTGCGGCTCCTTGCATACGAGAATCCGGACCGGGTGCTTGCCGGCAGGCGGCTGCTCTCTCCCGCGCCTGTGGGACGGCCCAAAAACGGTAAGCGGAAAAAACCCGCATGGCTTCCCTGGTAAAGAAAACCGGCATTATACTGGGGCTGCTTATTTTATCCGGCTGGCTCCTGTGGTACGGCGGGGCAAGCTGGATTGTTCACCACAAGGCCCATGAGTTTAAAAAGAACCCGGGACCAGCGCGGTCTTTCAGTGACGGGATGTATGATTATGGTTTGAATGCCTGGCAGAATAATCAGCATAAGCGGGCGAGGGATTATTTTATACAGTCTGCTTACGGCAATGTGCTCAACATGAAGGCCTGGCTCAAGCTGGCTCAGGTTGAAGCCGCGCTTGGAAACAAAGCCCGGGCGGCTCGCCTCCTGAGGTTTGTGCACCGTGAGACAGCCGACACTTCGAACTATAAATGGGATCAGGTGCTGCTTGCCAGTGAGCTGGGTGCTGAAGATATTTTTATTGAGCATATCAATGCGGTGATCGGGGTGCCCGGGCTCAAAAATGATGCCTTGATGATGCTGGACCAGCATTTTAAGGCGGAGATTGACAGGATTGTGGCGGTTTTATCCTCGGACCGGCTGGATGATTATCTGGAGTGGCTGATGCGCTGGAAGCGGACCGAGGACTCATGGCAGATCTGGCAGGAAATCACAGCAGAAAAAAGGGCTCTGGAGGCTGTTTATGAGCCGTATGCCCGGTTTCTTCTAAGGCAGCGTGAAATTGAAAAGGCCGTTTCTGTATGGCAGGAACACTCCGGCGTTGACGGGGTTTTTAACCCGGGCTTTGAATCGGAGCTCTCGGGCCGGGTCTTCGGCTGGAGTTACCGGCAGAGCCGGCAGGGGCTGTGGGAAATAGAACGCACGACGGCTCAAGCCCTCCGGGGAAGCCATGCGCTGCGCATAGTTTTCAATGGCCAAAAAAATATCAATTTCTCCCATGTCAGTCAGCTGGTGCCCGTGCAGCCGGGCGCGTCCTACGAGATAAGTTTTTACTGGAAGAGTCGAAAGCTCTCGACAGACAATCGGCCGTTTATAGCGGTTTCCGGCTATGCATGCGAGGGGCGCTGGCAGAGCGGCATGGTTGACCCAGATACGGATTGGCAGCAGCAGGTGGTTAATTTTAAGGCGCCGGACGGCTGCCACGCGGTAAAGATTACCTTGCGCCGGAAGCCGAGCCGCAAGTTTGACAGCAAGATCAGGGGCGAGCTATTTGTTGACGATTTTGATCTTCGGGTGATAAAAGAAGAAGGTTCAGGTGGTTAAGTGGTTATGTGATTAAGGGAATCCCTTAAGTCTCCTTCTCCCCGTGGGAGAAGGTTGGGATGAGGGACAAAATAGATAAAGTGATTAGGTGGTTAGGTGGTTAAGCGCCACACCTCTTTCCCCCCACCTTAGGGGGGGCAGAGGGGATTTTAAAAATAAGGACAAAATCATTATGCCGAAAAATGGAAACTTTGGAGACATCATCGAATATTCGGGCAATCAGAATCTGCCGGCTGCCGAGTACCGGGACGCGATTCCCGATTATGATGACGAGGAAATAAACATCAGGGACTACATTGACGTGGTCTTCCGGCGTAAATGGCTGCTGCTGTTTGTGCTGCTGGTTGTTTTTACCACTTCTTTGATTTCTACATTGTCTCAAAATAAGATTTACAGGGCTTCTGGCACGCTCCAGGTGAGTCCGACCACCCAGAAGGTGACCAAGTTCGATGATGTGGTGGAGGAAAACCTGAACTCCAAGGCTTACATTTCGACGCAGGTGGCATTGCTTAAAAGCGATGTGGTGGCCGCCCGCGCGCTTGAAAACCTGGATATAGCCAGCTACTTAAAACAATCTGAAAAGAAGAAGAATGGAAAGATTTTTCAGCAAGTAAAATCATTTATCAAGTCGCTGCTTCCGTTCGGCACCACCAATGCCGCGGAGAACCCCGAAAATAAAATTTCAAAAGCCATAGACGAAAAGAAGTATATAGGTTTTTTTAAAAACCATCTCAGTGTCTCGACCCAGAAGAATTCCACGATGATAAGCATTTCTTTTGGATCCACCAGTCGGGAGTTCTCCCGCAACGCGGTAAACGTTGTGATGGAGGAGTTTGTTGACTGGAAGATGGACCAGAAGCTCAAATCCTCCAGAAAAGCGCGCGAATATTTGATGAAGCAGATCGAGCAGGCCAAAATAAACCTTGAAAATGCGGAGGAGCAGCAGAATAAATTCGCCCGCCAGGCGGGGATTGTGTCCATGGATTCACGTCTGAACAGCGTATTTAAGCAGCTGGAAGACATCAATAATGCGTTGAGCGAGGCCGAAACGGCGCTTATCCAAAAAAAGGCCAGGTATGAGCAGGCCATGAAAGGCGGGCGGGAAAGTCTGCCTAAGGTACTCGAAAGTGAATTGATCGGAAATTTAAAATCCCAGTATGCCGAACTGCAGTCCGAGTATGACCATCTTGAAGAGACATTTCACGCCGAGTATCCGGATGTCAAACAAATCAGAAGCCGGATGAGAAGCCTCGAGGAGCGGATACAAAACGAAATTCAGGTTATCATCGACTCGATTGAAAATGAGTACCTGGCGGCCCAAAGCCGGGTTGAAGCGCTGAAGGAAAAAATGGAGGAGAGAAAGCAGGAGGCGCTGGCGCTCAACCAGCGGGCTACCCAATATAAGATCATGGAGCGCGAGGTTGAGACCAACAAGGCCATTTACCAGAGCCTTTTAGAGCGCGCCAAGGAGATCGAATCCATGGCCGGGGTGTCGCCGACCAACATTCAGGTTGTGGACAAGGCGTCGCTGCCGATTTTTCCGGCCAAGCCGGATGTTAAAAGAAATCTTCTGCTGGCCATCGTGCTGGGCCTGATAGGCGGTATCGGCGCGGCCTTTGTGATGGAGTATTTTGCGGACACGATCACCAATCCGGACCAGATTACCGACCGCTTTCAGCTCCCCATACTTGGTGTTATTCCATTGGTAAAAGAGAGCAATGAGTATCCGGTGGAAAAGACTTTTATCAACAATCCCCGGTCCGCAATGTCTGAAGCGTTTCGCACATCCAAGGTGTCGATTCAGCTTTCCGGCTCGGATGCCAATGCCAGATGCATTGCCATTACAAGCACGGCCCCCGGCGAAGGTAAGACGACGATTGCCGCTAATATGGCGCAGACATTTGCCGGCGCCGGAGAAAAAGTTGTCCTTATTGACGCGGACCTTCGGAAACCGAGGCTTAATAAGGTTTTCCAAAAGGCGTCGGTTGCCAACGACGGCAACGGGCTTTCGAGTTTCCTGGCCGGGGTGATCAACAATAGGTTTATCGCTAAAACCAGCGTGGACAACCTTTATTTGATTCCTTCCGGTCCGATTCCGCCGAACCCGGTGGAACTCCTGGCCTCGAATCGGTTTTCCATGTTGCTCAAAAAATTGTCCGAACGCTTTGACCGGATCATTCTGGATGCACCGCCGCATCAGGGATTTGCCGATGTGCTGGTGTTATCACGCAAGGTGGGCGGATTGATTCTGGTTTCCTCCATCGGGGAGACTACCCGCGACGGACTTCGCCATTTTAAGAAGGGCATGCAGAATGTGCAGGGCAACATCTTAGGCTGTGTCGTCAACAAGGTAAACCTGGATCAGAGATACGGATACCGCTCCTATTATAAATACTACCGGGCTTATTATTATGATTATGGGGATCAGAAGGAGAAAAAAACGTGATTAGGGGGAAAAGTGATTAAGTGGTTAAGTGATTAAGTGGTTAGGTGGTTAGGTGGTTCAGGGAACAGGGAAATTCCTTTAGTCTCCTTCTCCCTCTGGGAGAAGGCTGGGATGAGGGTAGAAAAGATTAGGTGATTCCTTTAGTCCCCTTCTCCCTGTGGGAGAAGGTCGGGATGAGGGTAGAAAAGATTTGGTGATTCCTTTAGTCTCCTTCTCCCTCTGGGAGAAGGCTGGGATGAGGGTTAACTGGGATGAGGGTTAAAATGATCGAAAAAAGGCGGGGATGAGCTTTCCGGGAAAACACAGCCGACGGCAGAGGGATGACCAGGCGACGTCAATTCGGGAATATATCCGCCTTGCCGCCAGGGCCAATGATACACCCCGGCTGATCCGGGAAATTGCGGAAAATCGGCGATATCTCCTATACTGCGCAATCATGACCTCGGCAGAGCCGAGTGAAGATGCGGAACACGGGGAAATCGAAAAGGCCCTGGCAAGGGAGGCGGCCAGGCAGAATTGTGCCTATGAGAAGCTTCAGCATAAACTGGGCCCCGTGGCGGTCGCCCTCGGGCTTTCATCCGGCAAAAAGGAGGGGTTTCAGGCTGATTATTATAATGTGCTGGGTATTTCTTCGGGTTCGAGCCGCGATGAAATCAAAAAAGCCTATTGGCACAAAGCCCGCCAAACGCATCCGGATACGCATGAGGGGGAGCCGGAAAATTTTATCAATGTCCGGAATGCCTATGAGGTGCTGTCTGATGAGTCCCTGCGCCGGCAGTATGATATCAGTCGAAAGCAGTCAGCCGGCTGGTCCTGGTCTGAGGATGCGGCCAGGTCCCAACCCGAAAAAGGTCCTGCCGCCCGGATTTTTAACCGCCAGGCTGTTTATTTTGCCGGGCTCATCTTGTTTCTCATTCTTTTGAGCATTTTAATTGACCGTGGCTTCCAGGAGTCCTCACTTAAGGGCGGCGGCCAATTCTTTACCGAGGAAACAGCGGTGCCTGCTCGAAAGGGGGCTGAGCAAGAGGCGGCCGAACCGGCTCGAACAGAAGCGGCAGGCCGTGAAAAAGCAGGTGTGGAGCCGCCAGAGAGGCCTTCGCTTGATGATCCCCGGCCTTCGCCTTCGGATCAGCAGAAGCCCAAAGAGCCGCGGCAGAACGCGAATGTTGCATTTGCCGCAGCAATGGCGGAACACTCGGCCCAGCCGGATTTAAAGGTTTTTAACCGCAGATATGACAAGCCGCAGACTGTTTTCCCCGCGGTAAAAGCCTCGGCCGCAGATGATGAAGAAAATGCTGAAAAGCCGGTGAACGAGGAACCGGTTAAGAAATCCCATGAAGAGATGGCGGCTTTAGGCGCGTCCGACCGGGAAGACGCTAAGGCCCCCCCCCCGCCAAATCCGTTTACCCCTTTTGACTCCGCGAACATGAGAAAGCAGTTGAATGCCTTTTTGCGCGATTACTGCGAGGCTTATGAAAGCATGAACCTGGACGCATTTAAAAGGTTTTTCACTGACAACGCGATTGAAAACAAAGAGCCTTTTAAAAAAATGATTCCGCAGTACCGCCGGAATTTCAATGTGTTGGATGCCGTGGATTACCGGATAAGGCTTAAGCATTTTACCTGCCATCTGGATGAAAGAAAAGTCATAATGGACGGCCGGTTTTCCTTGAAATGGCGGAAGCCGGAAAATCAGAACTGGCATGAATACGAGGGCAGGATAACGATGTCGCTGGTGCCGCAGCAAACGTCGTATTTGATCAGGAAGCTGTCTTACAGGTTTGATGAAGAATAGAAGGTGGTTAAGTGGTTAGGTGATTAGGTGATTCCTTCAGTCTCCTTCTCCTTGCGGGAGAAGGCTGGGATGAGGGATAAAATAGATTAAAAGTGATTATGGGGTTAGGTGATTAGGTGGTTATGGGATGATTCCTTCAGTCTCCTTCTCCTTGCGGGAGAAGGCCGGGATGAGGGGGATCGTTTTTTAGGAGCGGCACGCGGGTGCAGGTTTCCCGGTGCCGCTCTTTGTGTTTCAGCGGGACGGGTTGCGGTAGCTGACACCAAATCCGGGAACACCGATATTGATACCGGACCCGTGCATGATTTTTCCCCAGAAGCTTGCGTTTACCATGATGATATCATTTTTTTTGACAGTCAGTTCGTCTGAATCTTCTGGATTTTTTTTAAGATTGATCTCTATCTCTTTTTTTTCACCGGTTTCGGTTTCCCGAATCAGAATAAGATCCCCTATGTCGGCGTAGGGGGCAAAGCCACCGGCAGCCAGGACTGCCTCTCTTATGGAAAGCGGCCTGCGGATGTGGTGTTTGCCAGGCCGGCGCACGGCGCCGTCCACGAAAAAGGAGCCGGCTTCCGGCACATAGATCATATCTCCGCCCCGGATTTTGACGTTCAGGTTGGTTTTGCCTTCGTTTATCAATTTAAAAAGGTCAACAACAAGCGTTTGGCCGGTTTCCTCCATCTGCTCAGCGGATCGTCTCACTTGGATTTTGTTCCCCGCCTTGTCGGTTAATCCCCCGGATAGCGCAATGGCATCCAGGAGCCGCTGTCTGGAGCTGTAGTCATAGGTGCCGGGATTTTTGACTTCTCCCACGATGGTAACCTGCTGTATGAAATGCTCCTTTATGAAGATGCTGACATGCGGATCTTTAATATAGGTCTGCATGTACTTGTCCTCAATCATTTTTTCGGCTTCCGCGGCAGTCAGTCCATCCAGTGACACTTCACCGAGAAGGGGCAGTGAGACATTGCCCCTGGAGCTTATCCGCACCGTGGTGTTTAATTTTTCCGCTTCGAATACCTTGATTTCAAGGAGATCCCCCGGACCGAGGAGGTATTCACTGCGGTCCTGGTTGAGTTTTGCCGAGGCAAACAGCTGGGTGTTCAGCATATCTGTTTCTTCGGACTGGCTGGAAGTATATTCCTTGGCGCTTAATTCCTCCGGCGCGGGCTTGTTTTTGCCGCATCCGGCGCATACCATGATAAAAGCGAGCAGGATGAAAAGAAGTGTGACGGGTTTAAAAATGTTCTGATTCATCGGATGAATACTTTAAATTTTAATGAATGAAAACGGCGGCCTCACAAGTTAAGTTTTGCGGGCCGCCGTTGTTGGTTATTTGCTATGAAACTGTTGTTTATTCTGGAAACGCCGGACTTCTTGCTTCATCATCGTCGTCGTCAAAGGCTGCGCTGCCGATGCCGATAAGTGCACCGGCGGTTGCGACACCAGCCACCGTAAAACCGGCAATTTTTCCCCCGGAGAGCTTCCACCAGGCGCCTTTGCGCCTGTCGGATTCCTCTTCTTCTTCTTGTGTACCAGTGCCCACATCCGCCTGGGCCAGAATGAATTTCTGGCCGGGCTCAAGCAGCTCATCCTTGTCTTTCGTCGCTATTTTAAGGGAGCCGCCCTCGATAATGCCGATTTCGCTGTTTTTGTCGTCAACCTGGATGTATCCCTTGATCATCCCTGAGTCGGTTGAGGCATTCCTTATCGCCTGGTCGGCGGACACCGCGCCCTTGGGGGTTACAAAAACAAATGATCCGTCAAGCCTGGACAATGCAAAATAAATTTTTCCTTTTTTAATGTGCATGTAGCGGCTGCCTGACTCCGTGCCCATGGCAAAAATGCTTTGATCCTCGGCAAGCATGGATATGTCCGTCAGCCGGATGCCGCAGCGGCCTTCACAGGACATGGCGGCGCCTGTCGGCAGTGCGGCTTCCTTGGTATACTTTCCGATTGTTTTGCCATCCTGTTGAACAATTACCTGATTTTCAGGGATTATTCTGGCGCCGGTTAAGTCGGCAGAAAAGGCACCCTCGCCGAACATTAATATGGAGATAAAGGTTAATGCGATTATGAAACATGTTTTTTTCATGCTACCCCCCGATTTTCGTGTTAAAAATGTTGAACAGCTGCATTGCCCGTACCCTTAGCGTAAAAATCTTGGTATACCGGCGATAACAGCACATCTAATATAGGGACGACCTTTTGGCCGCCTGTGTGGAAATGTAAATATTTTTTTGTTAAAGCTATAATTTATAGTTTATAAGTAACGGCATAAAGGCGCTTTGTCAAGTCTCGATTTTGCCACAGTCTCGATTTTTCCACCCACGGTCACGGTGAATGGGTTTTATCTGTTTTCAGGCAGGCATGGTGGTCTGTCCTATCGACGTTTTGGCGGATGCGCTCACGCTTATCCGCCCTACGATGGGGTATGGAAGCGTAGGGTCGGCCACCGTGCCGACCTTATTCATCGGCCACCGTGCCGACCTTATTCAAGCGTAGGGTGGTTTGTACTACGGCCACATGCGTTGTAGAGTCGGCCACCGTGCCGACTAATTGTCCGTTAACAGGACCGTGGTTATGGGTTTTGCGGTTAGAACAAATTATTTTTGGCGGATGCGCTGGTTATTGGCGGATGCGCTGGCGCTTATCCGCCCTACGATGCTTATCCGCCCTACGATGGGGTATGGAAGCGTAGGGTCGGCCACCGTGCCGACCTTATTCAAGGCGGGCACGGTGGCTTGCCCGACAATGAGATGTGCCTGGGGCTAAACCGTCGTTGGATCGACCGCCATGTCTGATTTAGCGCAAACAGCCTTTGGCCTGTTTTTCAAAAAGCTCGGCGTAATAGCCGTTCTGCCGCACCAGCTCGCGGTGCGTGCCCTGCTCAACGATGCGCCCGTTTTTAAGCGCCACAATCCGGTCCGCCATCTGAACCGTTGAAAACCGGTGGCTGACTATTACCGCGCTTTTATTTTTCAGCATGTTTTTAAACCGGCTGAAGATTTCGTATTCAATGAGCGGATCCAGGCTGCTTGCGGGTTCGTCAAGAATAACCAGCCGGGCCCGGCCTGCCAGATGAATTTTTGATGTACGGCACCCCCTTGGCCCGGGGGCGCGGGCTATGCCGTCAATGCATCGGTTCCGTTAAAAGGGATGTTTTTTCTAAGCAAGGGCCAAAGAAATTCCATACGAAAACTGGATGCCGCAGAGGCACTTTCCCGCCTGGCGCCCGTTGCCTCCATTCCCTGGTATGACCGGGAAAAGGTACAGAAAACTCATCGGCATTGATCATTGTCCCGGCCAATTACGTCCGTCGCCTGTTCCAACTCGTAGGGCGGATAAGCGATAGCGCATCCGCCAAATGCTGGCTCAATAAAAAACCCGGGCGACCTTTTAAGGCCGCGCCGGGTTTTTTCATCATGCGCTATAGGGAAGGGGGGAACGCATGTTTTGGTATCTTGTGCCGGCCCTGTATCAGCCGGTTTGTTCAGCGTACTGGGTGATCTGGTTGATGTAGAGCGACAGCATGTTATCCTGGTCAGCGTCGGTAATTTCCTGGGGCAGCCGATTTAGGGCCTTGTCGCTGGCGGAATCCGTCAGTTCGGCCATGAGGAGCTGTTTGGCCTGAGCAATCTGGTTGGCCGCTTTTTTCTTTTCCATCTCAAGCATTTTACGGCTCTGTTCATTGGCCTGATCGATAATCTCCTGCCGTTTGCGCTTGCCTTGTTCGGTTATCCGGGATTTGATCTTGTCAAACCGGGCGCTGCTGTCTGAAATCATCTGGCGGGTTTCTTCAATCTGCTGTTCGAATGCCTGCTTGCGTTGTTCCAGCTCCCCAATTTCGTCGGAAACTTCCTTTTGCTGCCCTTTCAGCCAGTTCAATAAGGGGGCTTTGCCATAATAATAGATAACGAATGCGAGGATTAAGAAGTTGACCCACATCATGATGGTATCATACATGGGTCGCCAGTCGGCAGCGCCATCACCTGCCATGGCGCTTGTATAAAACAGGGGCACCAAAAACAGGGCGGCTGCCAATAGCCGGAAGAATCGGGTAGCTGTATGTCTGACGGCGTTATTCACGAACCAGCCTCCGCTCAAGGATTTTTTCCATCATTTGGATGGCCAATCGTTCGGCCTCGGTCTTCAGCGTTTTGCGGGCCTCGGCAATCTGCTGGTCAACAAACTCCTGATTTTTAAGCCTAATCGAATTGATCTCTTTTTTGGAGTCATCCAGTATGGATTCCGCCTGTTTGGCACCCTCATCTTCCAGTTCAATGCGATGCCGGTTGGCTTCCTCAATCGCCGCTTTTTCCTGCTTTTCAAGCTGGATATTCAAATCATTGATCTGATCTTTGGCGCTCTGTATTTCCTTTCCCAGACCGTCGATATGGTCATCCCGCTGTTGCATGACCTCCTGAAGCGGCTTGAACATAATGCGGTGGATCAGGAAGAGGAAGATCAAAAACGAGATCAACTCGACAAGAAGCGTCTCATTGATGCTGACCATTACAACTTTGCTGATAATTTCCATACTTTGCCCCGCTATGTCTTACACAACAAAAAGCAGAAGCAATGCGATGACCAGCGCATAAATACCAGTGGATTCTGAAACGGCCTGTCCCACAAGCATGGTCCGGGTCAAAAGGCCTGCCTCTCCCGGGTTCTTGCCAATAGCCTCACAAGCCTTGGAGCCTACGAGTCCTTCACCGATCCCGGGGCCGATCGCTCCGAGCCCCATGGCCAGCCCTGCGCCCAGAAACGCTGATGCCTTGATTAGTTCTGCACCTTCTATTGCCATTTTTTTTCCTCCTTGAAAAAGATGTTTATTTGAATGTTTACCTTAAACAACAAAAATCAAAACCAAGCTTATAACCATGGCATAAATTGCGGTGGACTGGGAGACGGCCTGTCCCACAAGCATCGTCCGTGTTAGTCCGCCGGTATTTTCTAAATTTCTGGCTATCCATCGGATTGCCTCCCTGGCCGTAAAACCATTGCCGATTCCCGGCCCAATGCCGCCAAATCCCATGCAAATGCCAGCCCCCAGGGCAGCCATGGCTGCACTGAGGGCGGTAGTTTCGGCAACGGGCCTGAAAAGCAGGATGAAGCTTATCAATAAGCCAAAAATTGCCGGTGTCTGGGAAACCGCTTGTCCCACAAGCATTGTTGTGGTCACATTGCCCAGCGATTCCGGCTGTCGTGCAATACCTTCACAGCTGGCGCCCGCTGCCAACCCACCGCCAACTCCGGAGCCGATGGCTGACAAGCCGGTACTTAAGCCCGCCCCCAAAAGGGCTGCCCATGCCGGATAAAAGGGCATGTGGCTAAAATCCGAAAATATGAGCAGCAAAGCAACCACCATAGCGAAAATAGCAGGCGTCTGGCAGACTGCGGCACCGATGAGCATATTGGTCGTTAGATTGCTGCCCATCCGTGGCTGGCGGGCTATACCTCTGCAGGCTTCGCCAGCTGGAAATCCAGAGCCCAGCCCAGACCCGCAGGCCCCAATTCCCATGCTTAAGCCGGCCGCCAAAAGCGCCGGGGCTTTCAGTAAATAAGAACTGCCTGGATTCACAAAAAGCAGGAGTACAGCAATTACCAAGGCAAATATTGCCGCTGATTCGGCGATGGCTTGACCGACCAGCATGTTTTTGAAGATTTCCCCTGATTTTTCTGGTCGCTTTGACAACCCTTCATTGGCTAAGCCAGCAGTAAACCCTTCTCCCAATGCGGCCCCTATCGCACCGAGCCCCATGGCCAGCCCGCCGCCCGTAAAAGCCGCTAATTGAACCCACGTATCAATATCGAATGTCATGCCTAATTAACCTGCACTGCAATGTATACCAAAGTTAGCATTGTAAAGACAAAGGCTTGGATTGCACCGATGAAGATAAAGAAAAATGCCGTCAGAAACGGAGGAAGCACCAGGCTGAATACCAGATAGGTGACCACGATCACGATAATATCGCCGCCCATGATGTTGCCGAACAGACGGAAGGAGATGGAAATAACTTTGGACAGTTCGCCGATAATGTTGAGCGGCATCATAAAGAATAAGGGTTCGCAGTAAGCTTTCAGGTAGGCTTTTAACCCTTTTTTCTTAATGCCCGCGTAATGAGAGATGACAAACCCCATAACTCCCATGCTGAGGGTGGTGTTTAAATCACTGGTGGGCTCGCCCAAGTGCGGCAGCACGCCCAGCCAGTTACAAAACAGCAGGAAAATGAAAAGGGCCGTAATCATGGGGGCGTATTTACGGCTCAACTCCTTATCCAGCGCCTCCTCGGTCAGACCGTAAAACTGATCAATAAAAAATTCGCCAACGGCCTGGATCCGGTTGGGGATAATTCCTTTGCGCCGGGTGGCCAGATACCCGAAGATAAGCAGCCCGATGATGACAATCCAGGTCTGGATGATCGGCTCTAAGTTAAAGGTCAATTCATGGCCGAAAAGTGGCACGATAAGTTGATGAATTTGTCCTAAATCTTCCATGGCGCTTTCTTAAAAGACTTGAGATTTCCGGGTTTTCATTCGTATATGCCGGCTTATGTGCTCGGACATAATGACCAGTTGAACGCTGAAGAGGCCGATAATTGTGGCAGCCAGATGGAATTGAGCCATTTGAATGGAAAGGACCAGAGGGATGGCCATCAAGACATATCTCAGCAAAATTAATAAAAAAGATATGCCCGCCGCTTTTTTCCGGCTGCGGCCGATGCGCATGGGCAGGGTCTCGCCCATGAGGATAAAATTGGCCGCGCTGAAAAGGCTGCCCAGGATCAGGCCCTTGCCAATGGGTTTGAATGCCAGCATAAAGCAGATAATGGCGGCAATAACGGCAATGCCAAGCGCAATCGAACAGTAGTGCTTTTCTGTTTCCCTAACCGCTTCCATTCTTTTTTTCGTCATGGTTGTCGGTGTCTATGGCTTCCATGATCTGTCGATAGACGACCACACCTCCGCCGACAATCCCCAGTAAAGTGAAAATAATAGTGAGGGGCCCTTTGACCCCCAGCCATTTATCTATCGAATAACCGATAAAAAAACAGAACAGGATGCATCCCACCATGGTCAGCCCGATCTGCATGACGAGCTGGACGTTTTCCATCCATGGCTGATTCTCTTTGTATTTGAAAAGCCGTCGGTTCTGTTTTTTTTTCATAGACTATTCGCAAGCAAGGCAGTTTGATAGCAATTATCCTTTGGAGCGTCAAGCAATTATTTTTTTTAATTTAACCATTTGAAATTAATTGTCATTCTGGCTAAATCAGTAAACCCGGCCGAGGGCCCCCAGGCAGATGGCGTTTACGATGATGGCGATCTCATAAATAATGCCCACGGCCGTAATTTTTGCCCGGAGGGTCGGCAGCCGGACCACCAGAAGGGTGATCAGATAGAAGTGCAGGTAGCCGAACAGAAAGATCAGCCATATTGGAAATTGCTATTTGGCCTGTAAAATACTGGGAATGAGTTTTGCGAGCTGTATCTGCATGAAGAAGGCATTGCCGTCCTGCGCCATTAACACCAGAAAGCGGAAATTGCCTTCTTTCATGACATCAGAGGACATCATCAGGATCAGCCCTTTGGTGGTATGTACGGTCAGCCCGTTGCATTTATCAAATCCTTTTTGAAATGTGGCCTGGTGGCAGGTGGTGAGCATTTGATTGAAGGCCCCGGCAAAATACTTAAAGTCGATGGGTTCAGCAGGCGTATCAGAGGCCAGTACAGAGCCATCCGCGCTTAAAATGGCAAGCCCCCGGTAGCCTTTAATCGTGCGCAGCATGTTGACGTATCGGTTCAGGGCCGTCTGAAGCCGGGTTTCACCAGAGCCGGCGCCCCGCTTATTGGCGGGTTGGGCTTTTGGCTCCGGCGGTTTCGCGCGGGCTCCCGCCTGGGCGGGTTTTCCCCACAGGCCGTCGGCGAGTTCCATCAGCTCGGATTTAATGACTTTTTTGGATTTGGCTTTCTCCTGGGGCAGTTCTGAGAGTGAAAGGCTGGTCCGATCCCATTTGATCATTTCCCGGGCCGCCGGTTCACCGGAGAGATGTTCATAGTGCGCATCCAGAAGAATTCCGCGGTCAAAATACAAATACCCCTTTTTCTGCCCGCCGCTGGTCACATCCAGCCGGCAGGTCCGCCGGGACATCTCCATCAGGGGCAGGAAGTTGCGAAGGGTGATGCCTTTACGGCTCAACCCCTCGTCTTTTAAGTTCTGGGCGACAAAGATGGCGGAGGCCAGATTACCGAATTGAAACGGTTTCTGCATGTAATAGAGCACATTTTCGTGCCCGATGCGGTCGCGAAACCACGGTTTGGGGGTGTCCGCATCCACCAGCACGATACAGGGCGTATCCGGGCGCTTCCGGGTCATGAAAGCAATCAGTTCAACACCGTGAACCTTGGGCAGATTCACGGCTGTCACAAAAACCGCGATCTTATTCTTGGTGATGACATCCATGGCGGTTTGGCCATCCGTGGCGGTCAGGAGCTCAAAATGATGCAGGTCTTTAAAGCCTTTCCCGATCTTCTCCAGGGTCTCCTGATTACTGTCTGCAAGAAGCACTTTGTCCATTCTAAAATCCCATCTACCGCGCCTGCAGCCGGATATCCGTATCCGGCAAAGTGGCCCAAGCAAGCGGCGGTGGCTTGTCGGTTTGAGTATCTGTTGTATTCCTTTACTAACGGTTCTAATATCATTTTGTCAATAAGTTTCAGTATGATAATCATAGGGTTAAAATTTTTCCAGTATTTTATGGCGGGCAGGACGCCCTGAAATCCGGTCGGAAAGTAGAAAAAACCGTATGTTGCACATGCGTCTTCTGATAGGATGGTTCAAATTTAAAGCAAGGGGATGTTGAGATGACAATTCGGCAAAAAATAAGCCGCCGCCTGATTTGGGCCGCGATAATCCTCGGTTTATGCGCCGGGATATCTGCCGGCGCAACAATGGCCGCTGCCGGCACAGCCTCGCGGGTGGTGGTGGCCGGCTATAACGTGGAAAACCTGTTTGATTTGAAAGCGGATTCTACCGAATATCCGGGCTATATCCCGGGCGGGGCTGCCGGCTGGGATCAGGATATGCTGGATGCGAAGCTATCCAATCTGGCCCGGGTCCTCCATGATCTGGATGCGGATATTCTGGCGCTGCAGGAAATCGAGTCACGGCGGGCGCTCAGGCGGTTGAACCAGCGCCTGGAAAAACCGTATCCGCATGCCGTCATTGCGGATCAAAAGCCCACCACCGTAAAATGCGCCCTCCTGTCCAGATATCCCGTCAAGGCGGCGGATGAAATCGCCGTTCCCAAAGAATCCGTCAGAAATATCCTGAAAGCCCGGATCGACATCGCGGGACACGACCTTATTATTTTTGTTAATCACTGGAAATCCAAAAGTGGCCCCGAGAGTGAGCGGCTGCCCTATGCGCGGGCCCTGGCCGATGCCATCGAGGCCCTTGATCCGGCGGCCGATTTTGTCGTGGTCGGGGATTTAAACGCCGATTACAATGAGTTTCAAACTTTTCAAAAAAATCCGGAACTAAATGACACCGGCGGCATCACCGGCATCAATCATATCTTAAATACGGTCGAAAACAATCGTTTGGTCACCGAGCGGCAGCTGAACCGACAGACCGGTGACGGCATCTCGCTCTACAACCTATGGCTTGAGCTGGTTCCGGAAAGGCGGTGGTCCACGCAGTTTTTCCATCAGAAAAACAGCCCCGACCATATTATCGTCTCCCCCGGCCTCTATGATGCGCAGGGCATTTCCTATATTGACAACTCCTTTGATAAATTTGACCCGGGCTATCTTTTTCACGGCGCCCGAATCAAAAGGTGGCAGCGCGAAGATCGGGGCCGCGGCCGGCACCTGGGCCAGGGGTTTTCCGACCACCTCCCGGTTTTTGCCTGGTTTGCGCAGAAGCCGTTTAAATATCTCCGGGATGGGCCGTATCCGGAAAAGACCGTGCCCATTGACGCCCTGTACACATCCAAGACCGGCCGGGTGAATTATCACCTTCGCCGGTGCGCGGTGATTTACAAGCATCAAGGCTTTGCCGTGGTAAAGCAGCCTGACGGCCGGGCAATCCTTATATACGGGGCAGGGGATAAACTCGAACCCGGCCGGATGTATCATTTGACCGTTCAAAGATTGAAGCGCTATCATGGCATGCTTGAAATCACTGAGCTTTCTGCGGTAGAACCGATAGAGAAACAGATAGACCCGGAAAAATTGTTGCTCTCACCGGATGATCGCTCGCTTGCGGATCCGGGGTTGGTTAATGAGGTGGTTCACCGGCTGCAGGGCGTTTACCAAAATGGATGGCTGCACTACGGGAACCAGCGAAAAATTCGCCTGTACGCCAAAGATAAGGCCCTGTTGCCGGAGAGCGGATCACGGGTTATATTAACTAACATTCGAATCGGTTTTCATGACCATCCGGAGCTTGTCCTTGAACAGGCCGGCCAGCTCGATTTGATTAAATGAAAGAGGCACATAATGGGCAGTAAACATATCTTAGGTATTGACATCGGTTCGGTATCCATCAGTCTGGCGGTGGTGACACCGGCGCAGGATATCGTTCAAACCGGTTACGGATTTCATCACGGTGATATCCCCGCGTGTCTGGAGACGCTTCTGGCGGATGTGGATATGGCTGATATTGCCGGTGTGGCGGCGACAGACGGCACCCCGGATCTGATATTTGCGGATCAGCGCTATGATCATCAGATTGCCCTGATCCGGGCGGTAAAAGCTTTCCATCCGGAAGCGGCCGGCATATTAACCGTGGGCGGCGAAAAGTTTAAGCGGATACGGTTTGATGAGAACGGCGAATATACCGGGAGCCGGACCAATACCGCATGTGCCGCCGGAACGGGGAGCTTTCTGGATCAGCAGGCCAGCCGCTTAAATCTCTCAGGCATCGGGGAGCTAAGCCGGCTTGCCCTGGCAAATACCCATCGCACCCCCAAGATTGCCACGCGGTGTGCGGTATTTGCCAAAACCGACCTGATTCATGCCCAGCAGGAGGGCTATGAACTCCCGGAAATTTGCGAGGGGCTCTGCCGCGGGCTTGCCAAGAATCTGGCGGATACCCTGTTTTTTGACGATCAGCCCGCTGGTCCGCTTATTTTCTGCGGCGGTGTCTCCAGGAACGCGGCCGTGCTAAACCATATCAGCGAGCTGACCGGGGCTGAGATATTTATCGATGATATGAGCCATCTTTACGAAGCCATTGGCGCGGCCTTTCATTTGATTGACCAGGGGATAAAATTTCCGGGCGGACGCTTTCAAAAGGCGGCGGATCTGCTCTATGCGCGCAGCAGCCGCAAGCAATGCGATAATCCGCCGCTTCAGGTAAAGCTCTCGGATTATCCCGCATTTGAAAGCCTTGAGTCCTATCATTTCAATGCGGCGGATGACGCCTATCAGAATGCGGTCGAGGTGGATGTCTATGAAGCCCTAACCGGGGAGGCCCCGGTCGCCATGTATATCGGCATGGATATCGGCTCAACCAGCACCAAGGCGGTCTGGCTCAATCCGGGAAAAACGGTGCTGGCGGGCTTTTATACCAAAACCGCCGGCCGGCCGGTGGATTCCATGCGCGGGGTGCTCGCGGCCATGGATGATTTGATTAACGCCCGCGGTCTGTCCGTGAATATCCTGGGGGTGGGCACCACCGGCTCCGGCCGTAAATTTGTCGGCCGGATCATCGGTGCGGATCTGATCATCGATGAGATCACTGCTCATGCCCGGGCCGCCTGCGAGCTCAATCCGGACGTGGATACCATTATCGAAATCGGCGGCCAGGACTCCAAGTTTACGACGCTAAAAGACGGCATGGTGACTTCCTCGATCATGAATACGGTCTGTGCGGCCGGTACCGGCAGCTTTATTGAAGAGCAGGCCCAGAAGCTCGGCTGTCCGCTTTCCGAATACGCGGATCGTGCCGAGAATTGCTGGTCGCCGATGGCCAATGACCGATGCACGGTCTTCATGGAGCGAGACATCAACTATTATTTAAGCCGCGGCTATACCGTGGATGAGGTGCTGGCCACCGCCCTTCATTCGGTGCGCGAGAATTATCTCACCAAGGTGGCCGAAGAGAGCCGCATCGGCGATGTGGTCTTTTTCCAGGGTGCGACCGCCAAAAACCGGGCCCTGGTGGCCGCCTTTGAACAGCGGCTCAATAAACCGATTCTGGTCTCCCGGTTCTGCCACTTGACCGGGGCCATGGGCACCGCGCTCCAGCTGGCCGACGATGGCGTCTGGGAGACGAATTTCCGGGGGATATCCCTTTATCGGGAAAAAATTCCGGTACGCTCCGAGGTCTGCAATTTCTGTACGAATCACTGCAAAATCACCATTGCCGAGATGGCCGACGGGCCGGTGGCCTTTGGATTCCTGTGCGGCCGTGACTATGATACCCATCACTTCGTCAATAACAACACCTCCGGGTTTGATTTGATAAAGACCCGGAACAAGGTGTTTTCGTATAAGCCGGAAAACGGGGACCCCGATGAGGTGACCGTGGGCATCCCGGCGGCCCTCTATCTTTATGAGGACGTGGAGTGCTGGCGTAAATTTTTTGATTGGTTCGGCATCCGGACCGTGACCAGCGAAAAGTGTCCGGATGCGGTAAAAACCGGCAAGCAGCACACCGGCGCCGAATTCTGCGCGCCCATTTCCGCCATGCACGGGCATGTGGCCTATCTCCTGGATAAGGCGGATTACATTTTCATGCCCTTTTATCTGGATAACCGGGAAAAGGACACGTCCGCCCGCCGGCAATACTGCTATTATTCGCAGTTTGTGCCATCGCTGGTCTCTGAGATGACGACAGACAGAGACCGGTTTCTCATGCCCGTGCTGAAATACATCTACAACGCTTTTCATGCGCGCATTCAGCTCTTCAATATGCTGAAGCGGATTGCCAGACGGCATATCAACTATTTTGAGGTGGCTTCCGCCTATGAGCAGGCGTTTGCCCACAAGACCGGGGCCCTTGAGCGGCTGCGCGGGATTTATGCGGATGAATCCGCATCCGCCACGGATATCAGCGTGGCGCTTTTGGGAAGGCCCTACACCATCCTGCCACCCAAAATGAATAAGGGCATTCCGGATATATTTGCCGCATTCGGCATCAAGACGTTTTTTCAGGACATGATGGTCTCCCCCCATGATCCCCATGCGGAGATAAAGCCCCTGCTTGAAGAGGTGCACTGGAATTATGCGGCGGATATCATTTGCGCGGCAACCGTGGCTGCCCGCACGCCGGGCCTCTATCCGGTATTCATTACATCCTTTAAGTGCGCGCCGGATGCGTTTGTCAAAGGCGTGATTAAAGACATCATGAGCGCCTGTCAGAAGCCTTATTTGATGCTTGAGCTGGACGAGCATGATTCGAGCGTGGGCTACGAAACCCGCATTGAAGCGGCGATCCGGGCGTTCCGCAACCACTGGAAAATGAAGGCGGCCGAAGCATCCAATAAGTCGCCTGCCGCCCTGAAACGCATAAATCCCGAGCATCCTCACACGCTCAGCGGCCGAACCCTGGTGCTGCCCGATTGGGATCCGCTCACCTGCCCGCTTTTGGTTGAGAATTTAAAGCGCGAAGGCATCGATACCCGGCTGATGGATCAGACCCCGGAGATGGTCCAGCAGAGCATGGGGTTAAACGGCGGACAATGCATCCCCATTAATGTGATTGTGAAAGGCTATGTCGACTATATCCGCAACCACAGCCTGGACCCGGCCAAAACCCTGTTATGGATTGGAAAGTCGGATATCGCCTGCCATCTGGGTATGTATCCGTACGAGCTAAAGCAGATTTTAAACAACTATTCGGATGAGATGAAACAGACCGGGGTATATTCCGGCCCCCTGTCGTTTACCGATATTTCGCTTCGGGCGGCGATCAATACCTATTTTGCCTTCATGTTCGGCGGCATGCTGCGAAAACTCGCGTGTAAAATCCGTCCCTATGAAACGGTCAAAGGGGTGACGGACCGGGTGACGGATGACAGTCTGACGGTTTTGGGCGAGGCGTTTGCGGGCCGGCGGTCCAAGGAATCCGCGGTTGCCGATGTGGTGGCCCGGTTCGAGGAGATCCCGGTGCAGCGGGAGCGTCGGCCCAAGGCGGCGATTTTCGGGGATTTGTTCGTCCGCGACAATCCGGTGATGAATCAGGACCTTCTTCATTTTATCGAGGCCTGCGGCGGCGAGGCCATTACCACGCCCTATACGGATTATGCCAAAATGGTGGCCAGGGCCTATTTCAAGAAATGGTTTACCGAAGGCCGCTACCTGGAGCTTATCCGCTCCAAAACCCTGTTGATCGGCCTGGCGCATCTGGAGAAAACGTATTTCCGCTATTTCAACCGGATTTTAAACGAAGCGGAGCCCGCCTATGACGCCCCGGCGGAAAAGATCCTGGCCCCTTACCGGATGATCGCCGAGCAGACCGGGGAGTCCATGGACAATATCCTGAAAGTTTACTATCTATCCCGGCATCACCCCGACCTCTCCCTTTTTATTCAAACCAGCCCGGCCCTTTGCTGTCCCTCCCTGGTGACCGAGGCCATGGCCTCTGAAATCGAGACCGAAACCGGCATTCCGGTGGTATCCCTGACCTATGACGGCACCTGGTCGGAAAAAAATCACGCCATCATTCCTTACCTGAAATTTCCCCGGCAGGGGCGTGCGGGCAGCGGAAAAGTCGGCCGCCTGACACAGGCCGGGTAGTTTGATACTTGCCGGCTTTCTGATTATTTTTTTTTAAACGGAAATTGAGCGTTTTAAACACCTAATACCCGAAACCCAATACCTGATACCCATATACACGGAGCCTCTATGCACTGGATTCCCTGGAAATTTATCACCAAGCGGGCGGCCCGCGCCTACGGCGTACTTGATCCGATTACGTTTATGGCAAGGCTCCGCCGCTTTTCCCAGCCATCCGAGGTTCAGGAGCCGATTGAGCTCCTGCGGGCGGGCATTCTTTTTCATGCCCGGGGCCTGATCAATACCAAGGCGATCCAGCATAATCTGGACTGGGTCTGGCCCTACTGGGTGGAGCGTCAGTTCAACCCCTCGGATCATTCTTTTATTCCGCGGGCCTTCTCATTCAGCCATGTAAACCTCACGCACCGGAACTGGACCGCGGTGGGGCATCCGGAAATGCCCATTTATCCGATTATCGACCCCCGGGGGCTGGTGACCCCGCTTTATGACGGCTGGTCCCTGGATTTCTGGTTTATGACCGAGGATCACCGCTTCCTTTTGCCATCCCGGCTGGAGACGGTTGAACAGACCTGGCAGCTTTCCCCCAATCTTTGCGTTCATACGGATGCGAAAGAAGATGATATAGCCCTTCGCTCAAGCGTTTGGCTGGATGTTGAGAAGGGAATGCCGGAGCTCTATATCCGGGTTCGGGCAAAGACCGAAACCCCGGGGTGGCTGGTAGCGGCGCTTCGGCCCTATAATCCGGAAGGGATTCAGTTTATCGAAAAAATATCCCATGAGGCAGGGCTTTCCGGCTGGCTGATCAATGGAAGTCATATGGTTCGCTTCAGTGAAGCGCCGGCTGGTATCAAATTTTCCAACTATGATGAAGGCGATGTGATCCATCAACTGGATCAGCCGGGGCTTCAGAATGCGGCCGCCTGCCGGGTGGGTATGGCGAACGCCGCCGCGCTTTTTCCGGCGGACAAGTGGACAGACCGGAAGCTGGATGTGCGGGTGCCTCTGGAAAGCGAGCTTCCGCGCCGGCACCTTTTCACCGGCAGGTCCCCGGAGCAGGCATGGTCGGATGCCCTTTCAGGCACCGCAGCGCTCAATGTTCCGGATGAAAAGATCCAATTTCTCTATGATGCGGCGGTGAGAAGCCTGTTGCTCCTGTCCGCCCGACAGATCGTGCCCGGCCCTTATACCTACAAGCGGTTCTGGTTCCGTGATGCGTGTCTGATGTTAAACGCCCTGATGGCCATTGGCTGTTTGAAGCGTTCCCGTCGCATCCTGGATGAATTTCCGGATATGCAGAAGGTGACCGGTTATTTTCAGTCCCAGGCGGGGGAGTGGGATTCCAACGGGCAGGTGCTCTGGATTATGGAGCGCTATCTCCGGCTTTCCGGCGATTATCCCAACAACCGGTGGCTCCGCTCCATCTATAAGGGGGTCCAGTGGATCAAGCACAAGCGGTGCGACCGGGATCAGCCGGTGCCCCATGCCGGGCTTTTTCCGGCGGGCTTTAGCGCCGAGCATCTGGGGCCGAATGATTACTATTATTGGGATGATTTCTGGGGGCTGGCCGGGCTCAAGGCGGCCGGCCGAATCATTGAAAACCAGTCCTTAAAGCGCCGCCAGGATATCGCCGCAGAAGAAAAGGATTTTGAAGCCGCCATATTCGGCAGCATCGAGAACCTCCCGGCCCACCGTAGTCAGGGCGGGATTCCGGCCAGTCCGTATCGCCGGATGGATGCCGGGGCAATCGGCTCAATGGTGGCCGACTACCCGCTTCAGCTGACAGGGCCCATGGATGAGCGGATCAAGCATACCATGGAGTTTTTGATGCACAACTGCTTTTATCGGGGCGCTTTTTTTCAGGACATGATCCACTCGGGCATAAATATTTATCTGACCCTGGCCATTGCCCAGACGCTGCTTCGCAGAGAAGATCGCCGCTACCGGGAGCTGATTCAGGTGGCTGTGGATCTGGCGAGTTCCACCGGTCAGTGGCCGGAGGCCGTGCACCCCCGGACAGAGGGAGGCTGCATGGGCGACGGCCAGCACGGATGGGCGGCTGCGGAGTGGATCATGATGATCCGGAACCTCTTCGTTCGGGAAGAGGGGGATTCGCTGGTTCTGGGCGCCGGCATTTTTCCGGAATGGCTCGAGTCCGGAAAAACGATCGGTTTCGGGCCGACGCCCACGCCCTATGGGAAAGTGGCCTTGCAGGTAACGGCCGGGGATAATGAGATTACGGTTTACCTGGATATCGACTGGAAAAAAAGCGCTGCCGCCCCGACGGAGATGGTGCTTGCCATTGCCGGCTATCCGCATTACAGTATACCGGATTTTTCTCAGAAAGAGTTTAGGTTAAAGAAGGCGGAGGCATGAATACCTGCATATTTAAACCTGCCTGTGCCATAAGGGTGGATGCGAATCGACGTGAATGAACCAGCGGTCAAACGATTAATACAGAATAAAGCGGGTATCGCCATCCTCGTTGGGTTGATCCTTGGCTGCCTGATGCTCGCCATGTACGGGCTGATAGAGTTTAATCTGATTGAGCGGGTCACCACCCTGATTAACAAAAATACGCCGGCCCATGTATTTCTCGGCCTGATGCTCGTGCTCCCCCTGGTCGGGGTGCCGCTTAGTGTCTTTATTTTCGTGCTGGGCATCAAATTCGGCATCGGCTACGGCATCCTGATTCTTATGCTTATTATGCCGGTGCATATTCTGACCTCTTTTATCATTGCCCGCACCGTCCGCCAGCCGATAAGAAATTTTCTGGTGAACCGGAAAAACTATCACATCCCCGAAATACCGGAAAACAAGCTGGCCCTGTTCAGCTTTCTGTTTCTGGCCGTGCCGGTCCTTCCCTATGCGGCGAAAAATTATGTTCTCCCGCTGGCAGGCGTCCCGTTTCGTTACTGCATGTGGTTAAATTGGGCGATTCAGGGCACCCTGTCCATCCCAGTCCTCATTCTGGGTAAATCCGCCGCAGACATGAACCTGCTGCTCTTCGGGATTACCCTGGCGGTGCTTGTGCTGCTTTTTCTGGGCCTCAGGTGGCTGCGCAATTGGTATGAGACGCTATAGCGCCTCAGTGCCTTTAAAGTTATTTATCGATTGCGTGAAACCAGTTGCATCCTTAGCTTGAAATCCGTTCTTTTTTGTCATATGCTCATAATTTTTAAAAATTTGGAACGCTCAATTTAGGTCAAAAGATCAAGGCATTACTTGACAAATTCGACAGCTGGTGGTGAATTGAATTTTTGGCGGCGGGCCGGCACAAAGGGTCGGCCCGCCGGTTGGCTGCTTCAAACTTTAATAATAATTAATTCGTTAGGCGGTTTATATGACTGAACATAAAGTAAAATTTTTTCCGCATGAAAGGGAAGTGACCGTTGAAGCCGGCGAGCCCCTGATCCGGGCGGCCATGGATGCCGGGGTCCATATCAACGCCTCCTGCGGCGGCGAAGGGGTCTGCGGCAAATGCCGCGTTCTGATCGAGGAAGGGGACGTTGAAGGCGGCATCACGGAAAAATTAAGCCAGGAGGATGTGGACAAGGGCTACCGCCTGGCCTGTCAGGCCAGGGTGAAAAGTGATTTAAAGGTTCGGGTGCCCATTGAGTCCGAGATTGATAAAAGCGTCCTCAATATGCTTTCCACGCCGCGGCGCACCGCCAAAATCAAGGAAACCAACCTGGATGATTTAAAGGAAAAGGGCCTGTTTATCCCGCCGGTGGAGAAAAAATACCTGGAGCTGCCGGAGCCCAGCAATGACGATAATGTGGCGGATGTCTCCCGAATTGTTCAAAATCTTCGCAACACGCACGGCGAGCATCGGCTTGAGCTCGACCTCTCCGTCATCCGCAAAATTCCGGACACCCTGCGGGAGTCGGATTTCAAGGTGACGGTCAATATTGCCCGCTCCGTGCGGGATGAGGGAAAAAACCGGATCATTAACATAGAGGCCGGCGACACCACGGACCGCAACTACGCTATTGCCATTGATATCGGCACCACAACGGTGTACGGCCAGATGGTGGATCTGATCTCCGGCGAGGTGCTGGCCCAGTATGGCGATTTCAATGCCCAGATGAGCTATGGTGAGGATGTCATTACCCGGATTGTGTACGCAGAAAAAGGAAACGGTCTGGACGTCCTCCATCAGAAAGTGATCGAGACCATTACCGGGGTTATTGAAAAGATTGCCAAGCGATCCGGAATTGATCTGGATCAGGTCTCCACTATTACCCTGGCGGGCAACACCACCATGACCCAGCTGTTTTTAAAGATCAACCCCCGCTATATCCGCAGATCCCCCTTTGTCCCCGCAGCCACGCTGTATCCGCCGTTTCGGGCCGCTGATATCGGTCTGAAGCTGCCGGATCACGTCACCGCCCTGGTCTATCCCCAGGTTTCCAGTTACGTGGGCGGCGATATCGTGGCCGGGGTCATGGGATCAGGCATGGCCCATGAGGAAGAACTCACCCTTTATATGGACATCGGGACCAATGCGGAGATTGTTATCGGCAACAAGGACTGGCTGGTCTGTGCGGCCGGCTCCGCGGGGCCGGCATTTGAAGGCGGCGGCATTAAGCTGGGTATGCGGGCCGCCAGAGGGGCCATTGAAGATTTTTCCATTGATCCGATAACGCTTGAGCCCATGAATATCACCATTGGCAATGAACGGCCCAAGGGGATATGCGGCAGCGGCTTGATTACGGCCGTGGCCACCATGTTTGAGATGGGAATCATAGATAATCGGGGGAAATTCAATACGGATCTGGACACTCCGCGGATCCGGGAATGCGAGGATGGGCATGAATACGTGCTTGCCTGGAAGGATATGACCAGCATTGATCGGGATGTGGTATTGACGGAGATCGATATCGACAACCTGATTCGGGCCAAGGGCGCCATGTACAGCGGATGCATGACCCTTTTAAAAGAGATTGGTCTGGGCATCCAGGATATTGATCGAATTATCATGGCCGGCGGATTCGGCAGCTATATCGATCTGGAAAAGACCATGGTAATCGGTCTGCTTCCGGAGATTGACCCGGAAAAGGTGACATTTATCGGCAACGGTTCGCTGCTGGGTGCCCGGATGAGCGCGCTCACCAACCGGATCCGGAGCGACGTCACGGACACACTGTCCCGGATGACCAACTTTGAGCTGTCTGAAACCAACTCATTCATGGATAATTTTATGGCAGCGATGTTTCTGCCGCATACGGACCTGAACTTGTTTCCGAAATTAAAGGCGCGGCTTGAGGAGCGACAGAAGCAGGGCCGCCTTAAGGCCGAATAAAAACGGATAAAATATTTAAAATTTATTCTCTTATTATTGACAAACAAATTTATTTGCTATTTAATAAAATCTTTTTGTTATAGATCCATTTTAATCCCGGAGAACAGGGATTTGTTAATAATAAAAAAGAGTTAGCGTGAACCAGGGTTGTAAATTGCTTAGGGGTTTGGGAATAATTATATCATTTAACGTGTATTTGGTTGATTAAAAGGAGGTTAACATTGGGCTTTGAAATTACAAAAGAAAATTATGCTGGCAGCATAAAGCCGATTACCATCGGCAAGGGTGACAAGGCGGTGACTGTGGGCGGCAGCACCTGTTTCCCGTTTTATCTGTTTGAGGGCGATATGCCCAACAAGCCCAAAGTCGCCATGGAGGTTTGGGACAAGGAACCGGACGATTGGCCGGAAGCGGCCAAAGAACCGTTCAAGGATGTGCTCTCAGACCCGGCGGCCTGGGCCAAAAAGAATGTGGAGGAGTTTGGGGCGGACATTATCGTGCTGCAGTTAAAAAGCACGGACCCCAATGATGACGATGCGAGTCCGGATGCGGCGGTCAAGACGGTAAAAAGCGTTTTGGAGGCCATTAATGTGCCCCTGGTGTTGTGGGGAACGGCCAATAACCAGAAGGATGAGGAAGTTTTAAAGAAAATTTCCGAGGCTTGTGACGGGGAAAACCTCTGCCTCGGGCCGGTTGAAGAGGACAACCATAAAGGCATCGGCGCCAGCGCCATGGGGTTTGGCCATACCGTAATCGCCTCTTCTCCCATCGACGTTAACCTGGCCAAGCAGGTCAATATTCTGCTTGAGAATTTGGGACTGCCCACCGAGCGGATGCTTATCGATCCCACTACCGGCGGGCTGGGCTATGGCATGGAGTATTCCTTCTCCGTCATGGAGCGGCTGGTGCTGGCCGCCATGACCCAGGGAGACGACAAGCTTCAGCTGCCTATCATCAATAATCTGGGCAACGAGGTCTGGCGGTGCAAAGAGGCCAAAGATACGGTCGAGAGCGCCCCTGAGCTGGGAGACCCGGAACGCCGCGATATCATGATGGAAATGGTCGGCGCGGTTACCTATTTGATTGCCGGCTCAAACATTTTGATCCTTCGGCATCCTGAATCCGTGCGCATGGTCAAGGCATTTATCGATCTCATGGTCGACGGCGGCAGCGCTGAGAATATCGACGGAATGAACAAGCGGCTGCAGGATGTGGATATTGATTTTGCCGCCATGGCGCCAAAACCGGATCTCACCATAGAGGAAGAACAGAAGAAACCGGCGGCCAAGAAAGAGGCGGCGCCCAAGAAGGAAGCGCCCAAGAAGGAAGAAAAGAAGGAAGAAAAGCCGGCTGCCAAGAAGGAGGCCGCAGCCAAAAAAGAGGCGCCCAAGAAAGAAGCCGCGCCAAAGAAAGAGGAAAAACCGGCTGCTGAGGCCAAACCCGCTGAAGAACCCAAGGAATCCAAAGAAGAGGCTGAGGCCAAAGCCAAGGCCGAGGCGGAAGCCAAGGTAAAGGCCGAAGAAGAGGCCAAGAAGAAGGCTGAGCAAGAGGCCAAGCAGAAAGCGGAAGCGGAAGAGAAGAAGAAAAAGGCCGCTGAAGAGGCAGAGAAAAAGAAAAAGGCCGAGGAAGCCGGCAAGCGGGAAGCTGAGGAACAGAAAATCCGCGAAAAACGGGCCAAGGAACGCGAGGAGCTTGAGAAAAAGCGGGCGGCTGAGCGCTCAGAAGAAAAAGTTTCCAAAACACCTGCCGCCGAGCAGAAGTCAGAGCTTGAAAAGATCGTTGAAATGCTCGATCAGGTGCATCGGCGCGCATAAGCATATATAGATTTGAAAATATTAGGTAAAAAGCCGTCAACAATGCTTTTGCGAGGGCTTTTTACTGAAACAGAAAACAAGAGGAGGAACCTCTAATGGCAGAAGAAAAAGCAAGCAAAGAAAAAAAAGCAAAAGTTGCCGATCCGATGCAGGCGACCATCGACCCGGCATCCCAGCAGATGATCGCCCGGGCGCAGGAGCTGGGGATTGACACCTGTTTTGACCGGGTAGAAAGCATGAAGCCATGCAACATCGGCCTCCAGGGCATTTGTTGTAAAAACTGTGCAATGGGCCCGTGCCGCCTGCCGCTGCCCAAGAGCGGCATTGAAGGCGAGGATACCCGCAAAGGGATTTGCGGGGCGACAGCCAACACTATCGCTGCCCGGAACTTTATCCGCATGATCGCCGGCGGCGCGGCCGCCCACTCGGATCACGGCCGGGCGGTGGCTGAAGTTTTTCTCTCCACTGCAAGAAAGGAAAATGACGATTATCAGATCAAGGATCCGATTAAGCTCAAAGCCGTGGCTGAAGCGCTGGGTATTGAGACCACCGTTGAAGTGGACGGCGAGGTCAAGGATCGCGATATCGATGAAATCGCGGTGGAAACCGCTGAAGTAGCCTTTAATGAATGGGGCAAGCCCGAGGGCGAATTGCTTTATTTGAAGCGCGCGCCCGCCCCGCTGTATGAAAAGTGGAAGAAGCAGGGCGTGCTTCCCCGGAATATCGACCGGGAAATCGTGGAAATTATGCACCGGACCCACATGGGCGTTGATCAGGACTACAAAAACCTGATCAAGCAGGGGTCCCGCGCGGCCATTGCGGACGGCTGGGGCGGTTCCATGCTGGCCACTGATTTGCAGGATATCCTGTTCGGTACCCCCTATCCCTTGCAGTCAGAAGCCAACCTGGGCATCATGAAAGAAGATCACGTCAATATTATTGTACACGGCCATGAGCCGGTGCTCTCCGAAATGATCGTGGCCGCTTCCCAATCCAAGGAAATGCTTGATTATGCCAAGGAAAAAGGCGCCAAAGGGATTCAGCTGGGCGGCATCTGCTGCACGGCCAATGAAATTCTGCAGCGACACGGCATTCCGCCGGCAGGGACCTTCCTGCAGCAGGAACTGGCCATTATCACCGGCGCATGCGATGCCATGGTGGTTGACATCCAGTGCATCTTCCAGAACGTGGCCAATGTGGCCGAATGCTTCCACACCAAGCTGATTACCACCCATCCCATTGCCCGTATGGAACAAAACAGCGTGGAGCATATCGAGTTTGACGAGCATCACGCCATGGACGATGCCAAGCGAATTGTCAAGATGGCCATTGATAACTTTGAAAACCGCGGCGCTGAGGTCATGATTCCCAAGCAGAAAGCCACCCAGGTGGCCGGTTTTGGCGTGGAATCCATCCAGTATCACCTGGGCGGCACCTTCCGGGGGACTTACTATACGCTAAACGACAACATCATTAACGGCCGGATCCGGGGCATTGCCGGTGTGGTTGGCTGCAACAACGCCCGCACCAGACACAATGAAGGCCATATCCAGGTGGTTAAAGAGCTGATCAAAAATGACGTGATTGTTCTGACCACCGGCTGCAACGGCATCGCCTGCGCCATGGAAGGGCTCCTGACCCCTGAATCCGCAGGCGTCTATTGTGGTCCGGGGCTTTCCGAAGTCTGTGACACCGTGGGAATTCCGCCGGTCCTGCATTTGGGGTCATGTGTTGACAACAGCCGGATTCTTCTGGCGGCCACTGAAGTAGTCAAAGCCGGCGGTCTGGGCGACGACATCTCGGATCTGCCGGCAGCCGGCAGTGCACCGGAATGGATGAGTGAGAAAGCCATCAGCATCGGCCATTACTTTGTCACCTCCGGTGTTTACACCGTGTTCGGTGTGACCTTTCCGACTTCCGGCGCCCCGGTGTTCCAGGATTACCTGTTTAAAGAATATGAAAAGCTTTACGGCGGTATGTGGGATTTTGAGGCGGATCCGATCGCCCACGCCCAAAAGATGATCGCCCATATCGACAGCAAGCGCAAGGCGCTTGGCATTGACAAGGCCCGTGAGCGTGTGCTCATGGATATGGCGGATCGTCAGCAGCTGGAAGCTTAAAAACAATAGAGAAAGATAGTAAATAGGATGAAAAATCCTCAACGAAGGAGGAATATATGTCTAAATTAGTTGCGTTTGCTGCCATACAGGGCGGCTACAAGGTTGTGTCTTCGGTTGAAGGCGAATATGAAATGATGCTCCAAAGCTATAATGCGGATACACCGGTGCAGTTTCCCAATACCGGGTACTTTCTGCCGGTGATCTATTCCCTGACCGGTCTTAAGGTCGAAACCCTTGAGGATCTGCGGGCGCCGCTGGACTTTGCCAAGAAACTGCTTCCCCCGCACATTAAGGGCAAGCATCACCTGCCGTATCTCGGGCCCCTTCTGGACGCCGGCATGGCGGCGATTCTTGCTTATGAAATCAAGGAGGCCCTGAGAATCGTTCGGGAGCCGGATTTCTACTATCCGTATGAAGACCCGGATCTGGAAAACGGCAAGAAATGGGTCGGCCCGGCAGATGATATTGTCCTGAGAAAGCGTGGCGTTGAGTTCGTGGACGGCTCGGCCCCCGGGTTTGCGGCCATCGTGGGCGCAGCCCCGGATTCGGCGACCGCTAAAAAGATTGTTGAAGACTATCAGCGGCGGAATCTTTATATTTTCTGCGCAGCCCAGCATCATGGCACCTCGGTGATTGATCAGCTGATTAAGGAAGATGTGCAGGTCGGATGGAACACCCGAATCGTGCCCTTTGGGCCGGACATCTCTTCAGCCGTATTTGCCCTGGGCTTTGCCAACCGCGCGGCCATGGCGTTTGGTGGCCTGCAGCCGGGTGATTATAAGAAGATCCTCAAATACAACAAGGACCGGATCTTTGCCTTTGTCAATGCTTTGGGCGATGTCGGCACCGAATGGGGCGTGGCAGCGGCCGGCTGCGTGAATTGGGGCTTTCCGACCCTGGCGGATACGGATATTCCGGAGATCCTGCCCACCGGTATCTGCACCTATGAGCACGTGGTGGCCAATGTGCCCCATGATGAAATCGTGCAGCGCTCGGTCGAGGTCCGGGGCCTTAAGGTCCAGGTCTCTGAAATTGATATCCCCTGCGCGTTCGGTCCGGCCTATGAGGGTGAGCGGGTCCGCGGCAAAGACCTGCATTCCCAGATGGGCGGCGGCAAGACCCAGTGCACCGAGCTTGCCAAGATGGCGGATATGAAAGAGATCGAAGACGGCAAGGTCGAAGTCGTCGGCAAGGATGTCACCGACATCAAGGAAGGCGATACCCTGCCGCTGGGTATTTATGTGCAAATCGCCGGGCGGGAATTCCAGGCTGACTTTGAGCCGATTCTCGAGCGCCAGATCCACCATCTGGTCAACTACATCCAGGGCGTCATGCATATCGGCCAGCGCGACATCTCCTGGATCCGGGTGAGCAAGGCAGCCATTGAAAAAGGATTCACCCTAAAGGATATCGGTGTGGTACTGCATGCCAAGATGCACCAGGATTTCGGCAAGGTGCTGGACAAAGTCCAGGTCACCCTCTATACCAAAAAAGATGATGTTGCCAAGCTCACCGAGCGGGCCCGCGCTGAATACAAACAGCGGGATGAGCGGGTTGAGAATATGAAGGACGAGGATGTGGAAACCTATTACTCCTGCACCCTCTGCCAGTCTTTTGCCCCCAACCATGTCTGCACGGTCAGCCCTGAGCGGACCGGCCTTTGCGGGGCCTATAACTGGATGGACTGCCGGGCCTCCTATGAGATCAACCCCACCGGTCCCAACCAGCCGGTCCAGAAAGGTGAGGTCATTGACGCGCGGCTCGGCCAGTGGAAAGGCGTAAATGAATTCCTTTACAAGGCCTCCCGCGGTGCGGTGGATCATTACAACTTCTACTCCATCGTGCATGATCCCATGACCACTTGCGGCTGCTGCGAGGCTATTGCCGCCGTATTGCCGAGTTGCAACGGGGTTATGACGGTGAACCGCGAGTACAGCGGCGAGACCCCCTGCGGCATGAAGTTTACCACCCTGGCCGGTGTCATGGGCGGCGGCGCTACCACCCCGGGCTTTGTGGGGCACTCCAAGTTCAATACCATTCAACGCAAATTTATCCGCGGCGACGGTCCCGCGGATATGGATGAAGGCGGACTGCTGCGGATCGTCTGGATGCCCAAGATGCTCAAAGAAGAGCTCAAAGATAAAATTGATTCACGGGCCGAAGAGCTGGGTGTTCCGGATTTCTATGACAAGATTGCCGATGAGAGCGTTGGCACCACGGAAGAAGAAGTCGTGGAATTCCTCAAGGAAAAAGGGCATCCGGCGATGAAACTTGACTCGATCGTCGGTTAATCGGTAGACCGGATTGACGGGATAATCGGTTTGCGCCGTTTATCCCGTCTCACTGTATTAATGTGTTAGTGAAGATTGAATTTGATTGAACATATAAGGAGATTAAAATGGCACTAACCGGTATTCAGATATTTAAGCTTCTTCCGCAGACCAACTGCAAGGAGTGCGGGTTCCCCACCTGTCTTGCCTTTGCCATGCAGCTGGCTTCCGGTAAGGCGGAGCTCGATGCCTGCCCCTATGTCTCGGATGAAGCAAGGGAACAACTGGCGGAAGCCTCTGCCCCCCCCATCCTGCCGGTGCAGATCGGTAAGGGTGTGCGAAAGCGCACCATTGGCGGGGAAACCGTATTGTATCGGCATGAAAAAACATTTTACAACCAGACTGTGATTGCGACCAAAGTGGGCTCCGATATTTCCGAAGATGAGCTGAAGAAAAAACTGACCACCTGGAATGCCCTCCAGTTTGAGCGGGTGGGGTTTAATATGCGGCCTGAACTGGTTGCGGTGGAGGATGTCAACGGCGATAAGGATGCATTCGCCAAAGTGGCCAAAACCATTGCCGAGACCTCTGAGTTCAACCTCATCCTCATGTCGGAGAATGCGGACGTCATGAAGGCCGGTGTTGAGGCCACGGCTTTTAAGGCCCCGCTGATTTATGCGGCCACAGACAAGACCGTGGATGATTATGGCAATCTTGCCAAGGAAAATGATCTGCCCCTGGCCGTGAAGGCGGATTCAGTGGAAAACCTGATGCCCTTAACAGACAAGCTCCTCGGCATGGGCTTGAAGCGTCTGGTCATTGATTCCGGCTCCCGGGAAGTCAAGCAGGCCTTTCAGGATCAGGTGGCCATTCGCCGGGCGGCCCTGAAAGCGGGCAACCGCTCCCTTGGGTTCCCCACGATTACCTTCCCCTGTGAAATGGCATCCAATCTGGAGATGGAGACACTGATCGCCGGCATGTTTGTTGCCAAATACGGGGCGATTACGGTGGTTTCGGATTTTACTTCGGAAACGCTGTTTCCGCTGCTCTTGGAGCGTTTAAACATCTACACCGACCCGCAGCGGCCTATGACCATGGAAGAGGGGATCTATGAAATCGGCAAGCCGGATGAAAACTCACCGGTTATGATTACCACCAATTTCGCTCTTACCTATTTTGTGGTTTCCGGTGAAATCGAAGGCAGCAAAGTGCCGACCTGGCTGCTGGTCAAAGACACGGAAGGCCTTTCCGTATTGACCGCCTGGGCGGCCGGAAAATTTGCCGGCGATGATGTGGGCATGTTCATCAATAAATCCGGGATCAAGGACAAGGTTAAACACCAGGAGGTCATTATTCCGGGTTATGCGGCGGCCATCGTGGGTGAAATGGAAGAAGAGCTGCCGGAGTGGACGGTGACGGTCGGGCCGCGTGAAGCAGCCCATATCCCGGCGTTTCTTAAAAACAGATAATTCCTAAAAAGGGGCGGTTATAGCTGCTTGTCAATGGCGCCGGACCGGGCGCCAGAACCGGCTATAACCTTTTTAAATGACAAATGGAGGTTGGTTTATGATTCTAATCGGAGAGAGTCTAAACGTCATGGGCAAGACCATTGGGGCTGCCCTTAAGGCGCGCGACCCAAAGCCCATCCAGGAAGAGGCCCTGTTTCAGAAAGAAAAGGGCATGGATTATATTGACATCAATCTGGGGCCTGCTAAAAAAGACGGCGTGGAGTTGATGCCGTGGGTGGTCCAGACAGTTCAGGAAGTGGTATCGGATATTCCGCTGGCCCTGGATACATCCAATATTGACGCCATTGAAGCCGGGCTGAAGGTTTATAAGGAGACCCCGCAGCCGCCGCTGATCAATTCCATTATGTGCCGCCCTGAGCGGTATGAAAAGATGGTGCCCATTGCAGCCGAGTACAATGCGGACTTTATTGCACTCCTGTGGGGCCCGGAAGGGCTTCCCCGGGATGAGAATGAGCGGGCGGCCCTTTGCGTGGAATTGCTCTATTTTGCCAATGAGGCCGGGGTTCCGAATGAAAAGATCTGGGTGGACGGCATTGTGACCCCGGTCAACATCCAGCAGGATCAGGTGGTGGCGCTTAAGAATTTCTATGATATGCTGCAGGATATCGCCCCCGGCGCCAAGAGCACCTGCGGACTGTCCAACATTTCCAACGGTCCCCCGGCGCACCTGCGGCCGATTTTAAATCAGACCTACATGGTGATGCTGCAGCGCTCCGGGATGTACTCGGTGATCTCTGATCCCCGGGACGAAAAACTGACAGAGATTGCCAAAGGCAATCGCGAGGATATCGTGGAGATGATCTATAAGGCAATGGACGGTGAAGCCCCGTCACCCAGTGAACTGGACAAGGAAATGGCCGATTACGTCAAGACCGTTGACGTTATTATGGGCCGGACCCTTTACTCGGATTCCTGGCTGGAACTGTAAAACAGAAAGACGAATCTATATGCAAAGCCTCACCCTCTGTTTGCGGGGTGGGGCTTTTTTTGTGGAGATTAACTATGGCACGGGTGGATGATTATTTTAATGCAAAAAAAATCGCGGTAAAAAGCCTATCAGCCCATGTGCTTGATGAAATTGCCGCATGTACGGAGTTCGAGGTAACAGATGAGGGCTTTCGGATTCCGTTTTTAACCCGGACGTACCGGGTCAGTTTTCCGGATTTTGAGTTTGTGGATGAAAACGATGCGGATGCGGAAGTCCCCATCCAGGAGCAGGTGCTGATTCTTCATTATATGAGCGCCATGGAAAAAAAACCGGTTTCCGGCAAGTGGATCGCCTACCGGGAAATACCGGGCGCGGCATTTTATTACAGCTCCTTTGTCAAGCGCGCCATTGATCCGTTAAAGAAAGTGTTCGGTCAGAATACGGCCGGTCTGCCGCCGGCAGCGGACAAAATCGGGGGAAAGGCCATTGATAACGGGGACGTGGGCTATGAATTCCGGGTACTGCCCAAAGTGCCGCTTCAGCTGATCCTGTGGGAAGGCGATGAGGAGTTTGCGCCAGAGGCCAATATCCTGTTTGATGAAACCGCGGGCAGCTATATGTCGCCCGAGGATGCGGCCTGGCTGGCGGGCATGCTGGTTTATCGGCTGATTGCCCTGAGCAAATCGTAGCGGGGTCTTGTCTTTATTGATGCTGAAATGATTGATAGACCGGTGTTTTTTGAATTGCCCGCAGAACGAGATAGGCAAGTATCAGTCCCAATCCGTTGGCAAACATATCAAAACCGGAAAACTGCCGATTGGGAATAAAGTGCTGGACGGTTTCAATCAGAAAAGAATACGCAAGAAGCAGGCAGAGCTTCCAGCCAAGCCGGGAGCCGGTTAAAAACCCGAGATCCGCAAGAATGCCCAGGAACAGATAGGCCCCCAGATGATTCAGCTTGTCCCAGCATAGGGTGGACACCTCATGGGTAATCGGGGTCAGCGCCAGGTAAGTAATCCCGACAAGCAGCCCAATAAATGCCCCGGCAGCCGTTTTTTGCAGGTATGGTTTAAATACGCGCATTTAAGTTCAAAACGATCGGCTATGTGCATGCATCTGGGAATATGGTGCCCCCGGCAGGGATCGAACCTGCGGCACATGGATTAGGAATTTAAAAAATGCCATATTTTCGGTCTTTTACCTAATTTACCCTTGACTTCCTCATCAATCCTTAGTAACTGAAATCATTAATAACATTTTTATTTTTCAAAGTCTAAATGAATTTTAAGGAATTTGCGGGAATATGCAAACTCCGGGGCAGGAGCGGGGCAGATTTTTAATTGAAAACAGCTTAATACAGGTCGCTTTTTGCAAAAGGTGGGGCAAATGAGTGGAAAAATCAAGTCTTCATATCCAGGGGTAAGGTATCGACGCCATAAAACCCGTATGTTCAACCGGCAAAAGGACAAAATCTTTTTTATTCGATACAACAAAGAGGGCCGAACGGTTGAAGAGTGCGTAGGGTGGATGTCTGAAGACAATTCAGCTTTTGAGGCCAGCAAAATCAGGGCGCAAATTGTATCTAACATTCGAATTGGCCGATCCCCGCAAAGTCTTAAAGAAATGCGGGAAATGGAAGAGCAGCGCCGGGCCGATGAAGCGCTTGCCGATGAGCAAAAACAGCGTGAAAATATTACCTTCGGTGTGGCCGCTGAAATGTATTTGGATTGGTCCAGGACAAATAAAAAATCTTATGAGCAGGACAAAAGCCGGCATGAAATCCACCTGAAGGAACGGTTTGACCACCTGCCAATGAAAAATATTTCTGCCTTTCCCCACCTGGAAACCCTCAAACGGGATATCCAGAAAAAAAAGCTTGCCGATGCCACCTTGTTTCAGGTTCTCCAGGAAATCCGGGCCATCTATCGCAAGGCCATAGAGTGGGGGTTATACAGCGGGCCGATACCGACGGAAAACACAAAAAATCTATTCCCCAAAATCAACAACAAGCGGGTTGGGTTCCTCTCCCCCGATCAGGCAAATGAGCTGCTCGGGCGGACAAAAGAAAAATCCCTTACTCTTTATTGTCAGTGTGTCCTTGCCCTTCATGCGGGCCTTCGGTTTGGGGAAATTGCCGCCCTGGAGTGGTCGGATATCAATGTCAGCGCCGGCACCATTCATATCAGAAACCCAAAATCCGGCCGGGATCGGTACGCGTATATTAATGACGCCATATCGGAAATGTTTGATGAGCTGATAGAGGCCAGAACCAAAAAGGGCCGGGAATTTGCCGGGCTTATTTTCCCGGATACTCGGGGCCGCCTTCAAAAGCATGTGAGCAGATCCTTCTATGAGTGCATCAAGGATATGGGCTTGAATGAGGGTATCACCGATCAAAAGCAGCGGATCAGCTTTCATTCTCTACGCCACACCTTCGGCAGCCAGTTAGCGGCGGCCGGGTTTCCGATTCAGCTAATACAGGAGCTTATGGGCCATCAATCTTTAGAGATGACTTCACGGTATAGCCATTTTGCGCCCGGGTTGCGCCAGGATGCCGCCAAAGCCCTGGGGGAGCTATTCACGGGGAAACAGGACGGCCAGGAGCCGGGCGCTAAGGTCATTTCATTGGAAAATAAACAATAAAATCAAATTCCAGGGGATAGGCCGGGGGTCGCTCCCTCGTCTGAAAAGCAAATTCCCGGTTTGCCTTCCCCTGGATGACTACCGGGGCGCGTATCGGGGGCGCTATGGCGAAAGATAATTTTTTAAGCGTGGATAGAACAAAGGCACAATATGGAATTGAAGCCTATCAGTTATTTAATGCGGTAAGAAATATGGGCTTGCCCGCATACTCTCAGGAGGATTTGGAAAAGCCTTTAGATCCTCTTCAAGTCGAAATAGATAAAACAAAAGTGGAAGAGAACAATAAAAAAAAAATAGGGGCCATTAGCAATCCCGGGGAAACACAGTCACAAAAATTGATGAATACTTTGACTAAGGGTCTTTTGTCCTATAAGTATCATATTTCTGACTGTCTTTTTAAAGAAACAGATATCAACAAAAAGAAATACTTTAAATTGAAATCAAGCCAGGTGGCGGCGCCAAAACCCCTAACCCGGCCTGAGCTTTTTAGCGATGAGCGTGTAGAACAAGCTATAAAAACGGCTGTTTATATGGCTGTTTGGATGGAGCGAGAAAATCAGAAACGCGAAGAGTGGCAGGGTAAGCCTAAGTGGGATGGGGAAAAAGAAGTTGATTTTTTGCCGGTGCTTAAAGACTTTAGAAATAAACAAAAATTTTCGGGAAGTGAAAAAGATATAGGTACGTTAATATGGAAGGCTATTGAAGAATATTACCCTGATCTTCGAAACCCCAACTACAAGACATAACAAGCCTATAAGTTTTGCCCTGGATCTTGTCACCGGAAACACTCCCGGCAGCCGGCCAGCTCCCCCCGATCTTACCCCTTGCCCTGGTTAAAACCGGCGCTTGTACGCCAAATGCGGGCGCCGGTTTCAGCGGGCCAATCCATCATGCCCGGATCTCTTTAAAAATAGATCAAAATATTTATGGTTGTGCTTCGCTTACCGGCCGGGCTTCTCTTGAAGCTGTCCAGGGCCTCGGGGCCATGTGCCGGGCCGGGTGCTTTGCCCGCCTGGAGCCCAGCGCCGGAAACATGCCGGCCGCAAACCAGCTCCCCCGATTTAACCCCTTACCCTGGATAAAAACGGCGCTTGTGAAGCAAATGCGGGCGCCGGTTTGGTCAAAATTATAAAAAAACAAGTCTGCCGGATTTAAACCGGGCACACCGGGCACACGGGCACAAAATTTTATAATACACTGATAATATAAACAGATATTTTGTGCCCGGTTGTGTGCCCGGTCGGGCACAGAGCGGGCACACCCCCCGATCCTTTCCAGGTCAATCACTTCATTTTCCAAACCTTAAAAAATTTTTTTGCCTGTCAATTTTCCCCATTTTCCGAGCCTTTCCGGTGTCTTTCCCTTCGGGCCGATGGCTGAATTTTGCCTTTGCTGGCCTTTCTTTAGAAAAAAATCTCTTAAAAACAGACCGTTTTTAGATCGGTCCATTTTTTTAAAAAAAATTATCAATTATTTCCACACATTAATAAAAAGCTTGGAAAACCGGCCACTTTCTAAAGTTCAAAAATTGATGAATATCAGGTATTTGTATTATGTTTGGGTTAAAAACAGGGCGACAAAAGGAACGCCAGTAAACCCAAAAACAGGAGCATTCAAAATGACAGCAAAAAAGACCGAAACAATTAATGAAAACCTTGATGAACTGGATCGAACCCGGCTGGGCTGTTTAGAAGGATTGGGACGGATAAAGGATATTCTTGAAAAAACACTGCCGCCAGTTTTTGGCCGGCCGGCTGTGGGGGATCTTTTGCCAGGGGTTTTAAGCGGTAAAACGCTGGCAAACCTGGAAAGCAAGGGAGAAGGGCCGCCCTGCTATAAAGCCGGAAGCCGCACGTTTTACGAAAAAGAAACCTTCATTCCCTGGTTTTTACAGCGGTGTTGCCGAAAAGAAGGACGGAAATAATGCCGGCCGGGGATCTTCGTACCCGCCAGATTGAAGCGCTGAAGGCTTCAGAGTATTGGATTTCCGGCAAAACCCGGGATAACGGCCGGACAATTTCCCCCTTGAAATGCCCGGAATGTGGACAGGCGAAAGCCTGGGCGTATTCAGCGGCGCCGAATGCCATAAACTGTAACCGGGCTAACCAGTGCGGCGCCGTGGTCAAGCTCAGTGAACTTTTTCCGGATCTTTACCAAAAGATAGAAAAAGAGTTCCCGCCTACAAAAAAAGATCCTCACCGGCCGGCCGCCAAGTATCTTGAAACCCGGGGTCTGTCAAAAAGCCTTGAAGGGCTTCATTATGAATACTGGAAAGACGTTAGAAAAACCGGGTCCGGTGCCGTCATGTTTCCCGTGGGGGAGCCAGGCAAAAAGCCCTACAACGGCCGCCTGATAAGCCCGCCACCGGGGGAGGGCAAGACGCATAATTGGGGATCAACCGCCGGCTGGTTTTGGAAACATCCCGGCCGCGAGTATGATTTAGAAAAAGAAATCCTTGTTACCGAGGCCATCATTAATTCTTTATCCCTGGATGAGAATGGCCTTCAAAGCATTGCCGCATTATCCGCCGGGCAAGATCCGGGGAATTTGGGTTTATCCGAATTTAAAAAGCTGACAGCCGCTTTTGATAACGATCCAGCCGGCCGGCGGGCGCTGCGAAAATGGAAACGGCATTTTGACGGCAAAGCCGGCGTGGAGTTCCGGGCGATTTTGCCGCCGGCGGGCGTCGATTGGAATGATTTGTTAGTGTCCTGGGGCCAGAATGCGCGGGCGTCGTTTGATGCAAATCGGCCGGAATATGAATTTCAGGGCCGCTTAGCGCTGGCAAACTCCCCGCAAGAATATGCTGATTTATGGTACGAGTGGCGCCAGGTCCCGCCCGGTCTCTTTGATTACGATGGGGAAATTTATTTTGCCGCATTGAAACGGGTCGGCAAAGAAGAAGTGCTGACAGTAGCTAAGCAGGCTAATTTTATCTGCGAAGTCAATCATTTTGCCTTAGATGCCACAAGCCGGGATCGGCCGGAATACATGTATAATATCACCGTCAATCCTAAAACCGGCCGCCCGGTTTCATTTATTGCCAGTGCTGAGGACCTGGGGCAGCCGGGGCAAATGTCCAAGCTGTTTCTTGCCCGGGCCAAGTCATGGTGGGCGGGCGAACGTAAGCCATCTGTGCAATTGGCAAAGCGAATTAGCGAAACGCGCGCGCCCGTAGTCCGGCAAGCTCAGCGCGTGGGATATGATGCGGATTCAAGGTGCTATCTGTTCAAGCATTTTATAATCAAGCCGGACGGCCGGGCCGAATTGCCAAATGACAAGGGGTTTTTTGAGGTCAAGCGCCGGGAATACCTCCGGCCGCCATCAAACGGCGTGGTGGATCGGCTAATAAAGCCCGAGCGGGGCGAAAATGATGTGGTTTCCCTTTATACAAAGCTATGCCTTGCCTGGGGGGATAAAGCCGCCGTGGGCATGGCCTGGGCGGTTGCATCCTGGTTTGTCCACCTGATTTCTGAAGCCCTGGGGTTTATGCCGTTTTTATCTTTCCACGGTGAGCCGCACACCGGCAAATCTTCCTTGATACAGTTCATGCAGGCTTGCCAGGGTTATGACGGGGAAGGGTTGCCTATGATCCGGGCGAATACCGCAAAGGGCCGTATACGCGAGCTTGCTCAGCGGTCAAGTATGTTTTGTGCCCTCCTGGAGGCAAACGCGGGGGAGAGTGCCCGGATGGATTTCGATCAATTCCTTACCCTATATAATTTCGGTGATCTGCAAGTCAGAGCCCGAACCACAAACAGCCTGGAAACCCAAACGATTCACTTCAAATCAACGCTTGCCTTTATTCAAAATCATGAAGCCTTTTCAAGCGCGGCCATGCGAGAGCGGGTCTTATCTGTCCGCTTTGATGATGAAGCCCTATCAGCTCATAGCAAAGCCGTTTATGATGAATTGAAAACCATTCCCCGGAGCGAGTGGGCGGCGGTCCTGCCGGCTGTGCTTCGCCATCGGCAAACTTTTGAAAATAAATGGCTGGATTATTTCAATCAAGCCCGCCGGGAATTGTCCGGCCTGGGCAATGTACGGCTTGAAGAAAATCACGCCTTGGTTTTGGCTTTTCACCGTATTTTTACTGAGGTTTTCCACATTGAATACGATTTAGCGCCTGCCATTCGAGGGTTAACAAAAGCCAAGATCCAGGAAGTAGAGGCCAAGCCGTCGGGCCTTGCTGACTTCTTCTTTGATAGCTGCTTCAGCCTTATTCGCAATAAGACCGAGGAGGCCAAGTGCTGCATTGATTGGCCTGGTCTCCAGGGAATAGGTGCCAGTAGAGAACCACCGGCTGCCGGCCAGCTCTGTTTCTCCCTCAATGCCGTCATGGATCTTTATGGACAGTTCCGGGCGACGGTGAAGGATCTTCAAGCCGCATTGCGGGCGCACCCCGCCTATGTCGCAAGCAATAAAAATCATCGGTATGCCATCGAGCCGGACGGCACCCGGCCGACGAAAAAGAGCTGGTTCTTTGATCTGGCAAAGATCCCCCGGCTTGATGAAGATGATGAAGATACAGAAGAGGGGCCGGATGACGCTGAGGGTCGGCCGCCATTTGATTAATTATCCAATACAGGAGACACATGCTATGGAAAACCAAAATTGTCTAAATCACAAAGTCGAATGTCCTTATGAAAATCCCTGTCATAAGTGCCAGCAGTCGGGGCCAGAAGAAGGCTATGACAATGAGCCCTGGGAGTATCAGCAATTCATTGATGCCGATAAAATTCCCGTGGTCAAAAACTATCCCTATACGCTTCAGCAGGCTTGTATGGATCGGTTTCGATATTTGGCATTTCTGGCCGCCGGTGCCGTGGTAGAGTTTGAAGCGGCAGTACCCATCAGTGATAAGTGGGTTCACCTGGATCATTGTTTCTATTCTGTCCCTGGTGACGAAGCACCCGCCAGGGCAGAACGGGGCTTGGATGTGAACATTGATAATATCGTTTTGGTGGTCGTCTCCCCATGCGCCCGCTATTAGCCGCCCGCCCCCATGCCCCCAATGAAAGGTGATCTGGCCGCCAGGAGGGGCGAAGCCCGGGACAATCAAGTTAATGCCTCGGGCCGCGCTCCTTCTCCCTTCAAGTTTAATCGCGAATAAAGATATAAAAAAGCTGGGGTCAATCTCGTGGTGGTCCCGCTGTCTTTCTTTAACACCTTGGGGCCGATCCCGGCCAGAACAAAAGCCGGGCGGGCGTCGGCCGCCGGCGGGCCGTCGCGAAAAAAATGGGTCCTTCCCAGCGTCGGAAAACGGTAGGGGTCATGATACCCCAATCTCTCCCCGTGTATAAAAAAAAAACCAAGTGGAAAAACGGAATCCGCAAAAAAATCAATCTCCTAAGAGCGATTTTAAAAAAAAGAAAAGGCCGTTCGGGTTTTTGGCAACCGGGCACAAAGGGCACACCGGGCACAAGAAAGGGCACAAGGTAAATAATATATAATTATATAATGTTATTATATATATTATATTATAATATATAGTTGTGCCCGGTGTGCCCGGTATAAATTCCAGGGTCTAAAAAAAGGGGTTGAAAATATGTCCGCCTTTGCTATGTTGAAAGTGCTCACAGTCTTGAACGCCAGGGCCAGGCGTTAAAAGGCCATTTATTTTTATTGGTGATAATATGTGCGCTATGGGGCCGGTATCCGAAAGGACCGGGTATAATCTTTCAAGATTGTGAGCACCCCTACGGCGCTTTTTGTTTTAAGGGGGTTAAAATGGGAAGCATCAGAGAGTTGAAAAAATCTAAAGAAAAGGAGACAGTAGACTTAAGAGAAAGAAGCGGCATTGATATTGTAAGGGTGATTGATGATCCCGAAGTTGATTTTATTGATTCAATGCTAACCAAGGAAGATGCCCATGTTGGCTATAAGCACGCCTATCATCAGTTCAAGAAATATTATGATTTAATGATTGAGGCTGATGAGCAGTATAAATGGGCGGGGGTTGCGGGCTTTCCGAAAATGGTTGAATTTAAGGATTGGGAGTTTTACCGGATTGCGAAGAAAGTTTTTTATTATAATGCCCTTTCGGATCGGTTAATAAAAATATGGAGTCAAAGAACCGGCTGCCCGATTTTTCTTGCCGATCAAAATGGTACCTATATTTGGTCTCCCCATGACAAGGAAAGCGGCGCGTATGTCGATCCTGAAGCCGTCAAAACCGATTTAAGTGGTTTGGTGGATACATCCGGACAAAAAAAACCGAAGCCGTGAGAGACCATATATTAAACGATTTTGACTTTTAGCGGGGAGCTGCGGCGCTTGATGGTTTTACGCATGCCACCGGGTCGGGTACATATTGGGTTGGAGTGCGGAAAATACCGGCAAAAGTTTTGGGGGGCTTATGACATTTCGCGGTTTTCTTTATTCTCTTGGGCGTCTGCTTGGGGATTTAAACGCGATACAAAAAGGCAAGGTCGGTAGGCGGATTGGCCGGCGGGGTGCTGGTAAAATAACCGGCCGCCTTTTGGGGAAGCTGTTTAAATGAAGTGGTGGAGGGAATTTTTAAAAACTCCCTCCACCATAATCTTATGACGCGTAATTTATTTTATTGTTATAAACGCCCATGAAATGCCAGTTCATATAATGTCCGATAATAGACATTATGTAAACTTTTGAATTGTTCAGATAATATTTGCAATTAAAATAGCAATTTATATTTATGCCGGGGTTTATCAGGACAATTGTAGAAAAAGTTTGATGCTTTTAAAAGTGGAGCCAGTGAGCCAGAAAACCCCCGTTTTTACCCTTTGAGTGGAGGGCTTGAAAAATGACTAAAATCAAAACGGAAACACGCGGCACCATTGATGTGCAGTTGACCGAAAAAGAGCGAGCCCGCGAATGGCGAAAAAAGAAAGCGAGGGCTGGCGGGAAAAGCCTGTCAGTATGGCTGGAGCCGGCCACCGTTGAAATGATGGAAGAGCTGCTTGATCTTTATCCGAAAGAGAATAAAAAAACATTGGTCGCCTGGGCGATTCGCCATTTATATGAAGCCAGCGTGGAGCCCGAGTAAAAACATATCCGGCGCCGGGTTGATGGTGTGGTGTGGGGTGTGGTTTTGCGGGCGTTTAAGGTGTGGGTCTATTATATGCCCGCAAAACTTTAAAAAAAATATGTAAGGAATAGGGGCCAGTTTATACCATATTTTTTTTAAACTTTTTTGCCACCCCCCCAAAAAAGCACACCCCATTCCGCCGGCCTACCTCGCCGGGTCCGGTGTCTTGCCTTCAGCTCTACCATTATCCCCGCCTGTCACTGTTTTTGCATTCCCGCAAAAAAGCCGCCAGGCGGGATTAAATACCGATCCCGCGAACTGTCACCATTTTTGCAAGGGCAAAAACAGCGCCAGGCTTAAGCTGTGCCGTTAATTCCATATGTTCCATTTTCTCCGGTGCCGGCGGAAAAAATGAGCGCTCCCTTAGCGCGTCTATCTGTATCCCGCCCCCCGGAGCCGCTCCCCCGGGTTTCGCCCTGTCATGCTTTTTGCTGGCCTCGGCTTTGTCCCTATTCTTTATTAAAACAAAAGAGCTTTTGGCATGGCGCCCGGCTTTCCAGGGCAAAAAGCCCGCCAGGGCAAAACCCCGCCGGGCGGGACACCCCTGAGAAGGGTCAGAGGGGAAGAGTAAATATAAATCTTGCCCTGGTTATATCGCCCGGCGCCGGAAACATGCCGGCAGCAAGCCAGCTCCCCCGATCTAACCCCTTACCCTGGATAAAAACGGCGCTTGTGGGGCAAATCAGGCAGCCGGTTTTAGCGGGCCAATCCATCACGGCCGGATCTCTTTAAAGACAAGTCGAAATGTTTATGGTGGTGTTTTGCTTTTCGGCTTCTCCTGGGTCTGTCCTATATCTCGTGGCCAGGTGCCGGGCCGGGTGCTTTGCCCACCTGGAGCCCAGCGCCGGAAACCTGCCGGCAGCAAGCCAGCTCCCCCGTAACCCCTTACCCTGGATAAAAACGGCGCTTGTGGGGCAAATCAGGCCGCCGGTTTTAGCGGGCCAATCCATCAAGCCCGGATCTCTTTAAAGACAAGTCGAAATATTTATGGTGGTGTTGTGCTTGCCGGCTTCTCCTGGGTCTGTCCTGGATCTCGGGGCCAGGTGCCGGGCCGGGTGCTTTGCCCGCCTGGAGCCCAGCGCCGGAAACCTGCCGGCCGCAAGCCAGCTCCCCCGATCTAACCCCTTATCCTGGATAAAAACGGCGCTTGTGGGGCAAATCAGGCAGCCGGTTTTAGCTTCATAGATCCCGCCGGGATATCTTTAGCGAATATAGATTTAAAAAATGGGGCAGATTTGCAAACTCCGGGGCAGGAGCGGGGCAAATTGATAATTTAAGGGTTTTTCAATTTTTTGTGTGGGCTATAAACTACTGATTTTATTGGTGCCCCCGGCAGGGATCGAACCTGCGGCACATGGATTAGGAATCCATTGCTCTATCCACTGAGCTACGGGGGCTATTTGACAAAGACTTTTTGGCCGGGATAGATCATACTTTTTTGGGTCAGATTGTTGACCTTCAAAAAATAATCCAGATCCATATCATGCCGTTTAGCAATTTTAATCGGCGAATCCCCGGATTTGACCCTGTAGACATTCATGCTGTACTCATAGCCGGACGGTATTTTTAATGTCTGACCGATCTGCAGGTTGACACTTTTTAAATCATTTAGCTCCTGAATTTTCCTGGTGGTGGTGTGATAGCGCTTGGCCAGGGTCCATAAGGAATCGCCCCGCCGGACTTTATAGGTAATGATTTTGAGTTTGGCCTCCGCACTGCCGCCACCGATTTTGCTGGACTGCGGAATCTTTAAAATCTTGCCGGCCACTATATAGTTGGTACTGCGGATATTGTTGTAAAACGCGATCTGCTTGACGGTTGTATGGTACCGGCTGGCGATGGTGGAAAGGGTTTCGCCGGGCCGGACGCGGTGATACACGATACCCGGGGCGGTCTGGGTAAATTCCGGAATATGCTCGAGTTTCGCAAGCAGGGTGTCTTTCCTGCCAGGCGGAATTTTTAACGCATATTTGTCTTCAGGCAGCAGCTTATACCTTAACTCCGGGTTAAGATCGAGTAAAACATCTTTTTTTGTCCCAATGGCTTCGGCAATATCTTTTAGATAGGCCTGCTTTTTAATACTGACCGTTTCGTATCGAACCGGCGGATCGAGCTCAATATCGGCCATGTTGTATTTTTCCAGGTTATCGATAATATGCAGGGTCGCCATGAATTTGGGCACATAGCGCGCCGTTTCACCGGGCAAAAGGCGGTATAGATCCCAGAAATTGTCCAGATAGTTAATGTTCTGATTTTTAATGGTTCGCAAAACCCGATTTTCGCCGCAGTTATAGGCGGCAAGACACGTGGTCCAATCCCCGAAAATGGAATGGAGCTCTTTAAGGTAGGCAATGGCCGCATGCGTAGATTTGTAAGGGTCCAGCCGTTCATCAATGTATTGATTGCGTTCAAGCCCGAATTTGTAGCCAGTGGATGTGATAAACTGCCAGAGTCCTAAAGCACGGGCTCTTGAGAGGGCTCTTACCTTAAAGCCGCTTTCAACAAGGGGAAGCCAGGAAAGCTCTTCCGGCAATCCTTCTTCTTCTAATGCCTCCAGAATATAGGGCCGGTATCTGCCGGAGCGTTTATAGGAGTTGATGAAAAATTGCCGGCCTCTTCCCTGGGTGAAAAACTCAACCTGTTTTTTGATATGTTCATTCATTGCATGGGGAATGGCGTTGTGATTGCCTTTGGCCGTGGTGTGCCGGGAGGCATAGATTTCCAGTATCCGCTTGGAAATCATGTACCGCAGGTCATCCTTCTGCTGGACGAGTTTGGGAAAATCTCCGGGGTCCACACGGATTATCTGTTCATAGGCCTGGTCAAGGGCGTGAAGGGCGTTTTCAAGCTCTCCCTGCTGCCAGAAATCCTGGGAAGCCTGGTAATAATCCAGCGCCTGCTCAATTTGTGCAAGGATTTCAGCCTCGGTATCGTCTTCGTCTTCGGCCCCTGGGGGTTGATCTTCGGGTTTATCCGAAAGGTCTTCGTCAATGGGGACCGGGTCCAGATCATCCGCGGCATCCGTGTTTGCATAGGCCAGGATCTCGGCCGTCGGTATCTCGTCTTGGGGGTTGAATGCGGTTTGGCCCGGATCATCGGCTTTGCTTGAAGTGTTATTTGAATTATTTTGGCCGTCTGATGGATTGCTGTTCCCGGTTTGAATAGGGAAGCTGGTGCATCCGGCCAGCATAAATAACAATAGCGCTATAATTAACAGCCAGTGCCGGGAGATCCCGGCGGTATTGAACTTCAAATGCGGCATAGGGGCCTCGTTTAAATTCGGATGACAGGATGTGTTATAATTCTGCTTGCGTATTTTAAATGGGTATGGCATATATTTCGTTTTTGCAAACCCAGCCGGGCAGGGTGTTGCCTTTACGGATAACATTGACAGTGACTACTTGAAAATAATGTACCTGTCAAGGAATTAAAAACGCTATGCAGCGGTATTCGGCGGGCGGATGATAACTCCGGATGCAGATGCGGATGAGGGCAGCTAAAAAATTAAAAAAAATATAAAGAAAAAAATTGACAAGCGTTTTTTTCAGGTCTATAAAAGTTAAATTACACTTCAGAATACTTGGCATTGCGTTGCGGTGGGCAGCCCAATGCCAATAAAATTTTCCGGCTATATGAATCGTCGGCATGGAGCGGCGATGGTTCGGATCGCCGGACATTGACAACGGGCGCTGGTTTGCAGTCATGTTTGTCAATGGATTGACTGATGACAGGCCAGCGTAGCTCAGTTGGCAGAGCTACTGATTTGTAATCAGTTGGTCGGGGGTTCGAATCCCTCCGCTGGCTCCAGAAAATACAATTTGGTGGGGTTCCCGAGCGGTCAAAGGGAGCAGACTGTAAATCTGCCGGCGCAGCCTTCGGAGGTTCAAATCCTCCCCCCACCACCACACATACATAAAACAGATGCATGTAGGAGATTTCGGGCGTCGAAATCAACGGACTACGTCACTGGGAATCCTTGGAATTCACAAAATGGGGCCGTTTATTCAATAGAGAGGCGATACTTTGGGCGGGAGTAGCTCAGTTGGTAGAGCTTCAGCCTTCCAAGCTGGATGTCGCGAGTTCGAGTCTCGTCTCCCGCTCCAATTCTTTGTGTATATCTAGGTATCAGCCCACGTAGCTCAGACGGTAGAGCGCTTCCTTGGTAAGGAAGAGGTCCACCGGTTCAAGTCCGGTCGTGGGCTCCATAGTTTTTTTGAGGTGTTTTTTTCAGCGTAAACCCAAAGGCCCGATGATAAACCGTTTTTTAAAAGTATAACAGGGTGCCGTAAAGAACGGGGAGGAAGTAAAGATGTCAAAGAAGAAGTTTGAGCGGACGAAGCCGCACGTAAACGTAGGGACGATCGGCCACATCGACCACGGCAAGACGACCTTGACCGCAGCGATCACCAAGCACTGCGGATTAAGGGGGCTGGCCGAGTACGTGGCGTTTGACAAGATCGACAAGGCGCCTGAGGAGAAGGCGCGGGGGATCACGATTTCCACGGCGCACGTGGAGTATCAGACGAAAAACCGGCATTATGCGCACGTGGACTGTCCGGGCCACGCGGACTACATCAAGAATATGATCACGGGTGCCGCGCAGATGGACGGGGCGATCCTGGTGGTTGGCGCAGACGACGGCCCGATGCCGCAGACGCGGGAGCATATCCTTTTGGCGCGTCAGGTGGGTGTGCCGCAGATTGTGGTATTTTTGAACAAGTGCGACATGGTGGATGACGAGGAGTTAATCGAGCTGGTGGAGCTGGAGCTTCGCGAGCTGTTGAGTTCATATGATTTTCCGGGCGATGACACGCCGATTGTCCGTGGCAGCGCATTAAAGGCGCTGGAGTCAGAGGATGCGGACGGAGCGGAGACCAAGTGCATCTGGGAGCTGATGGATGCGATCGATGATTTTATCCCGGAGCCGGAGCGGGATGTGGACAAGCCCTTCCTGATGCCGGTGGAGGATGTGTTCTCGATTTCCGGCCGTGGCACGGTGGTCACGGGCCGTGTGGAGCGCGGGGTTGTCAAGGTCAACGACAAGGTGGAGATCGTGGGATTTGGCGAGACGATCAACACGACCTGCACGGGCGTTGAGATGTTCAGAAAGATTCTGGACCAAGGCCAGGCCGGAGATAACGTGGGGCTTTTGCTGCGCGGGATCAAGCGAGACGATGTGGAGCGTGGCCAGGTGGTGGCCGCCCCGAAATCGATCACGCCGCACACGCGGTTTGAGGCCGAGGTCTACGTCCTGAGCAAGGATGAGGGGGGTCGTCACACGCCGTTTTTCAGCGGATACCGGCCGCAGTTTTATTTCCGTACCACGGACGTGACCGGTGTATTGACGCTTCCGGAAGGCGTTGAGATGGTGATGCCGGGCGATAACGTAAAGATCAAGGCGGAGCTGATCACACCGATAGCGATGGAGAAAGAGCTCCGGTTTGCGATCCGTGAAGGGGGCCGGACAGTCGGTGCCGGCGTCGTCAGTGACATCATCGAATAAAACAGCACAGGGAGTCACCGGTGAAAGTTAATATCACGCTCGCTTGCAATGAATGCAAGCGCAGAAATTACTCGACAACAAAGAACAAACGAACCAAGCCGGATAAGCTGGAATTTAAAAAGTACTGCAGGTTCTGCCAGAAGCACACCCCGCACCGGGAGACCAAGTAACGCCGGCTGCCAGTGGGGTTTCTGCAATTGAAAAGTTCTTCCCGTTTGATCGGCAGGCTTTTACATGCAGGCCAGTAGCTCTAACGGCAGAGCGCCGGACTCCAAATCCGGTGGTTGGGGGTTCAAATCCCTCCTGGCCTGCCACTCCATCTCGACGGGCAAGCTCAAAGATTGATATCCCATCGTTTCGGATCAATCGAGGATCAACTTTGAGCTTTCAATATTTTAGGAGCTTAAATGGCGCGTTTACAAAAAAGGAAACCAGTTACAAAAAAAAAGAAACCCCGTCAGTCGGAGTCCGGCGAAACTGCCGGAGAAAATCAGACCGGGGGCCGGGCTGCGCCACCCACAGGGACCGGCGGACCGGGTGCCGGTGAACGGGCAAAAGATAAAAAGCCGAACCGGGCGTTATCCGCAAAAAAGGTTTCACCGGCAGGCCAGTCAGCCATTCTGCGGCTGATTGACAGGTATTTTGGCAACTGGATTCAATTTTTACGGGAAGTTAAAATTGAGCTGAGCAAAGTGACCTGGCCGACACGGAAGCAAATCATCGGCTCAACAGTTGTGGTGATTGTTTTTGTTTTTATCATTGCGATGTTTCTCGGTTTGGTGGATATCGGGCTGTCCAGTATCATACGGGTTATTCTGTAATAAGGATGAGTGGCCGAATGGCGCTGAAGTGGTACATAATTCACGTATATTCCGGTTTTGAGGCCAAGGTGAAGAAAAACCTGGAGGAGCGGATCGCAGCCTCCGGCTTTTCCGAGAAGTTCGGAGAGGTCGTGGTGCCCACTGAGCAGGTAGTGGAACTGGTCAAAGGCAAGCGAAAAACCTCGAACCGTAAATTTTATCCGGGATATATTCTGATCCAGATGGAGCTTGATGAGGTAACCTGGCATTTGGTGACCTCGACGGCCAAGATCACCGGATTTCTCGGCGGCCGGGAAAAACCCGTGGCCATCACCGATCAGGAGGCTGAGCAGATTTTAAGCCGTATGGAAGAGGGCAAGGCCCATCCGCAGCCCAAATACTATTTTGAGCCCGGTGATGAGGTTCGCGTGATTGACGGCCCGTTTACCAATTTCAACGGCACTGTTGAGGATGTCAACCCGGAGAAGGGCAAGGTCAAAGTTCTGGTCAGCATTTTCGGCCGGGCAACCCCTGTTGAACTTGACTTTGTGCAAGTCTCCAAAAGTTAAGTGGGTAATATAGGAGTAAAATTGACATGGCGAAAAAAGTAATCGCGCAGGTCAAACTACAGGTAGTAGCCGGCAAGGCGAATCCATCCCCCCCCATCGGACCGGCGCTGGGTCAGCACGGGGTCAATATCATGGATTTCTGCAAGGCGTTTAACGCCCGCACAGCCAATGATGAGGGGATGATTATACCTGTTGTTCTGACGGTTTATCAGGATAAGTCCTTTACGTTTATCACCAAAACCCCGCCTGCGGCTGTTTTATTGAAAAAAGCGGCGGGAATTGCTAAAGGCGCCGGGGATCCAAAGGCGGAAAAGGTTGGTCAAGTCACCCGGGATCAGGTTGAGGAAATTGCCAAGCAGAAAATGCCGGATTTGAATGCCGTCGATATGGAAAGCGCCTTTAAAATCATAGCGGGAACAGCCAGAAGCATGGGGCTTGAGGTTGTTTAATCGGCGAAAAGGAGTCAGACGGAATCATGCATAAACGGGGAAAAAAATATAGAAGTGCGAAGGCCAATATTGAGCCTGATCAGCGGTTTACGTTCCGGGAGGCCATTGAGGGAGCGCTGAACGCATCGTTTGTCAAGTTTGATGAAACTGTGGATATGGCCGTCAAGCTTGGTGTGGATCCGCGGCATGCCGATCAAATGGTTCGCGGTTCAGTGGTGCTGCCCAACGGCATCGGCAAGGAGGTTCGCGTTCTGGTGTTTGCCAAGGGCGAAAAAGAAAAAGAGGCCCGTGAGGCTGGCGCGGATTATGTCGGCGCTGAGGAGCTGGTTGACCAGATCAAGAGCGGCTGGCTGGAATTTGACAAGGCCGTGGCGACACCGGACATGATGGGTGCGGTCGGCAAAATCGGTAAAATTTTGGGCCCGCGCGGCATGATGCCGAATGCCAAAACCGGCACTGTCACTTTTGAGCTGGAAAAGGCCATCAATGAGCTAAAGGCCGGTAAAATCGATTTCCGTGTGGATAAGGGCGGTATCGTGCATGCGCCCATGGGCAAAGTGTCTTTTGGGCCGGATAAGATCCAGGATAACATTGGCACTTTCATCGATACCCTGGTCCGAATGAAACCGGCCGCCAGTAAAGGCACCTATATTCGCAGCATCGCTATATCCACCACCATGGGCCCGAGCTTTAAAGTCGATCCGGCGTACGTCAAAGAGATCGTAAAATAGATAGTCATCTATAAATATTATTGTCTGTCAAAGACCGTAGGTTCACGCGTCTGGGCCGTGTTTAATCGGAGTCTGAAGCTCCGGCCTACCGAGGCAGGTGTTCTGATACTGTGAGCACCGCTGGTTTTTACAGCATCAGAAAGGGGGTGTTTTTAGTTTGCGGTTTGAAGATAAAAAAAAGCTCGTCGATGAACTGGCGGAAAAGTTCTCGCGTACAGCGATCGTGATTGCCACGGACTATAAGGGTCTAAACGTGGTCAAGATGAATGAATTGCGCCGCAGGTTGGGCGAAGCCGACGTTGAATACCAGGTGGTCAAGAACCGCCTGCTGAAGCGGGCGTCTGACAATACCGATGTGGCCATGATGACGGAGCATTTCCAGGGTCCAACCGCCATCGCGCTGGGCTATGATGATCCGGTCAAGCCGGCCAAAGCCCTGATCAATTTCGCCAAGGACAATGAAAAGCTTGAGATCAAGGGCGGCGTCATGGGCGGCAGGGCACTGGATTTTAATGCCATCAAAAGCCTTTCGGATATGCCTTCCCGTGAGGTCCTGCTCAGCCAGGTGCTCTCAGCAATGAATGCCGTTCCGACCGGCCTGGTCAGAGCCTTAAACAATGTGCCTGAGCGGCTTGTCTATGCCCTGCAGGCGATCCGGGATCAGCGGGAGGCAGCATAGGCGCAGACAGTTCAGATAAAGATATCGTTCAATCAATTAACATTTATATAAGAAATATTTGAAATAGAGTTGGAGGAAAATCCATGGCAGATATCAGTAAAGACGATGTCATTGAATTCATCGCAAACATGTCGGTTCTGGAACTCTCGGAGCTGATCAAGGAGTTGGAAGATAAATTCGGCGTATCCGCAGCCGCCCCGGTGGCGATGGCCGGTGCCCCGGCAGCGGGCGGGGGCGAGGCAGCCCCGGCTGAAGAGGAAAAGACCGAATTTGATGTGGTTCTGACCGGCGCCGGTGACAAGAAAATCCAGGTTATTAAAGAGGTGCGGGCCATCACCGGGCTGGGTCTGAAAGAAGCCAAGGCCCTGGTCGAAGAGGCGCCCAAGCCGGTTAAAGAAGGCATTGTTAAAGAAGATGCCGACAAAATCAAAGAGCAGCTTGAAGGGGCCGGCGCTACCGTCGAGGTGAAGTAGCCCCGCATATTGCATAACATTGCATATTTTGATTGTGTGACACGGACGCCCGGAGTGTTTCCGGGCGGCTGTGTTTCATGATTGTGGATACTTTTTTTGGAGATATTATGACAGAGAACCCGCCGAAATATAAACGCATCAGGAAAAGTTTCGGTCAGATCAAATCCATCGTCGACATCCCGGATTTGATCGGGATGCAGCGTGAGTCCTATCAGCGCTTCCTGCAGATGGATGT